>NZ_JBFRCL010000033.1:0-98929 GCF_040965695.1 Paraburkholderia sp. BR10937 | reverse complement strand
AGGCCTATTTGAAGGGCGAGGCCGACGTCGAGCGCCTGTGGCTCAAACCGCGCGCGTTCTACGACGAGCAGCGCATCGAGCTGAAGCTCGGCGCGAGCGCGCAGTCGCTCGACCGCGCGAGCCGCACGCTCACGCTCGCCGACGGCAGCCCGCTGCAATTCGACAAGCTGATTTTCGCCACTGGCTCGACGCCGCGCGCGTTGACGGTGCCGGGCCACGATCTCGCCGGCGTGATCGCGCTGCGCTCGCTCGCCGACGCCGACGTGCTGCGCGAGCGCGTGAAGCCGGGCGAAAAGCTGGTGGTGATCGGCGCCGGGTATATCGGCCTCGAAGCGGCAGCGGCGGCGCGCCAGCTCGGCCACGAGGTCACGGTGCTCGAAGCCGCGCCGCGCGTGCTGGGCCGCGTGACGGGCGAGACCGTTTCCGCGTTCTACGCGAACGAGCATCGCGTGCAAGGCGTGGAACTGCGCCTGAACGCGAAGATCGAGGCGCTCGTGGGCGAGGGCGGCAAGCTCACCGGCGTGAAGCTCGCGGACGGCGAGATCGTACCCGCCACGCTCGCGCTGGTCGGCATCGGCATCCTGCCGAACGAGGCGCTCGCGAAGGCGGCGGGCATCACGTGCGCCAACGGCATTCAGGTGGACGACGACGCGCGCACGAGCGACCCGGACGTCTTTGCGATCGGCGATTGCACGCACCGGCCGCTTGCGCATTATGGCCGCGCGGGGCGCCTCGAAAGCGTGCACAACGCGGTGGAGCAGGCGAAGCTCGCGGCCGCTGCGATCGTCGGCAAGCCGCGCCCCGCGTGCGACGCGCCGTGGTTCTGGTCCGATCAGTACGACCTCAAGCTGCAGACGGTGGGCCTGCTCGAAGGCTATGACGAGGCCATCGTGCGCGGCGACCCGACCGCGCGGCGCTTCGCGGTGTACTACCTGAAGGACCGCGTGCTGCTCGCGATCGACGCCGTCAATTCGATGCCCGATTTCCTGTGCGGCAAGAAGCTCGTGGGCAAGGGCGTGAAGCTCGACCTCGACGCGCTGCGCGATCCGGCCACCGACATCGGCAAATTCGCCGCGGCGGCGCTCGCCTGAGCGGCCAGTCGAACGATGAAGTCAGGGGGCGCGCGACGCCCCCGCTATTTTCTCGATCGGGAGACGCTGCGCGCCGGATCAACACGCTCCGCAGCCCGATCGCCCGCCGCCTCCCTGCGTCACTCCCTCTCCCGGCGCCTCAGTTCGGACTCCAGTCCAGCGCTTCGACCCGTGCTTTGGCCCGCATTGTCACGCGTCTCGGCTAGAATGCGAACGCGGCGCCGCCCAAGAGGCGGCTCAATTCGATCAACAAGCCGCGTCAACCGGTGTTCGCGCCCGTCCGAACGCCGCCACTCGAGGAGAGTGACGCAATGGAACAACGCTCCCGTTTTGGGGCGAGCCTGCTGCCGTACCTGCTCGTCGGCCCGCAGCTTGCGGTGACCGTGATCTTTTTCCTGTGGCCGGCCGGGGTGGCGCTGCTGCAGTCCACCCAGGCCCAGGACGCCTTCGGCACGTCGTCGGTCTTCGTCGGCTTCGCCAACTTCACGCGGCTCCTGCACGATCCGCTCTATCTGGCCTCGGTCCAGACGACGCTCGTGTTTACGGCGCTCGTCACGTTCGGCGGCCTCGCCATTTCGCTGCTGCTGGCAGCCATGGCGCACCATGTGACGCGCGGCAAGCGCTTCTATCAAACGTTTCTCATCTGGCCGTATGCGGTCGCGCCCGTCATTGCCGCCGTGTTGTGGGGCTTTCTGTTCAACCCGAGCATCGGCCTCGTGACCTTTGCGCTCGCACGCTTCGGCGTGACGTGGAATCACGCGCTCAACCCCGGCCAGGCCATGGCGCTCGTTGTGATCGCATCGGTCTGGCAGCAGATCAGCTACAACTTCCTGTTCTTCTACGCGGGCCTGCAGTCGATTCCGCAGTCGCTGTTCGAGGCGGCCGCGATCGACGGCGCGGGCCCCGTGCGGCGCTTCTTCGGCATTGCGTTCCCGCTGCTTTCGCCCACGAGCTTCTTTCTGCTCGTGGTGAACGTGGTCTACGCGCTCTTCGACACCTTCCCCGTGATCGATGCGGCAACGGGCGGCGGGCCCGGCCAGGCCACGCGCACGCTCGTCTACAAGATCTTCGACGAAGGCTTCCGGGGCCTCGACATCGGCAGCTCGGGCGCGCAGTCGGTCGTGCTGATGGTGATCGTGACGGCGCTCACGATCTTCCAGTTCCGCTTCATCGAACGACGGGTGCAGTACTGATGGTCGAGAACCGTAAGTACTTCAACCTGTTCTGCCACGCCATGCTGCTGCTCGGTGTGGCGGTGGTGGCCTTTCCCGTGTACGTGGCGTTTTGCGCCGCCACGATGAACGAGAAAGAAGTCTTCTCGGTGCCGCTCTCGCTCGTGCCGGGCACCCATCTGTTCGCGAACATGGCCACCGTGTGGAACGTGGGCACGGGCAGCGCGGCGAGCCCGTTCGGCGTGATGCTCATGAACAGCATCATCACGGCGCTCGTGATTTCGGTGGGCAAGATCGCCATATCGATCATCTCGGCCTATGCGATCGTGTTTTTCCGCTTTCCGTTCCGGCGCCTCGCGTTCTGGCTGATCTTCGTGACGCTCATGCTGCCCGTGGAAGTGCGCATTTTCCCCACGGTGCAAGTCGCGGCTACGCTGCATCTCACGAACACTTACGCGGGCCTCACGCTGCCGCTGATCGCTTCGGCCACGGCCACGTTTCTGTTCCGCCAGTTCTTCCTCACGCTGCCCAACGAATTGATCGAGGCCGCGCGTATCGACGGAGCGGGGCCGCTGCGGTTCTTCTGGGACGTGGTGCTGCCGCTTTCGAAAACGAACATCGCGTCGCTGTTCGTCATCACGTTCATCTACGGCTGGAACCAGTATCTGTGGCCGATTCTCATGTCGAGCACGGCTTCGATGACGACCGCCGTGGTGGGCATCAAGAGCATGATTTCGAGCGGCGACGCAGCGACGCAATGGCACCTCGTGATGTGCGCGACGATGATCGCCATGCTGCCGCCGCTCGTGGTGGTGCTGGCCATGCAGCGCTGGTTCGTGCGCGGCCTCGTGGACGTGGAGAAATAAGCATGAATGCAATTCGGGGGACGGCATGGCGGCATTGAGCATACGGGGCGTCACGAAGTCGTACGACGGCGCGCAACAGGTGTTGCACGGCATCGACGTGCAGGTGGCGGACGGCGAATTCATGGTGCTCGTCGGCCCGTCGGGCTGCGGGAAGTCCACGCTGCTGCGCATGGTCGCGGGGCTCGAGACGATCACGTCGGGCGAGATCGCCATCGGCGAGAAAGTGGTCAATCGCGTGGAGCCCAAGGATCGCGACATCGCCATGGTGTTCCAGAACTACGCGCTCTATCCGCACATGACGGTCGCGCGCAACATGGGCTACAGCCTCAAGCTGCAGGGGCTCGACCGCACGACGATCGATGCGCGCGTGGCGGCGGCCGCCGAAATCCTCGAACTGGGCAAGCTGCTCGAGCGCAAGCCGCGCGAGCTTTCGGGCGGCCAGCGCCAGCGCGTCGCGATGGGCCGCGCGATCGTGCGCGAGCCTTCGGTGTTCCTGTTCGACGAGCCGCTCTCGAACCTCGACGCGAAGCTGCGCGTGCAGATGCGCCTTGAAATCCAGCGTCTGCATGCGCGTCTGCGTACGACGAGCCTGTACGTCACGCACGACCAGATCGAGGCGATGACGCTCGCGCAGCGCGTGATGGTGCTCAACGGCGGGCGCGCGGAGCAGATCGGCACGCCCAGCGAAGTGTACGACCGGCCCGCTTCGATGTTCGTGGCGAGCTTTATCGGCTCGCCGGCCATGAACCTGCTGCGCGGGCGCGTGGGCGACGACGGCCGGCGCTTCGAAATCGCGGGCAACGGGCCGCATCTGCCGCTCGGCGATGCGCCGGCCTGGCTGCCGAAGGGCGCCGAATGCGTGCTGGGCGTGCGGCCCGAGCATATGCACGCGCGCGGCGCCAACGAGCCGGTCACGCTCGAGGTCGAGACTTGTGAATTGCTCGGCGCGGACAACCTCGCGCACGGCCGCTGGGGCAGCGCGGATGTGGTGGTGCGTCTGCCGCACGAAACGCGGCCCACGCCCGGCGAGCGGCTGGCGGTGCACCTGCCGCCGGCGCGCCTGCATTTCTTCGATCCGGCTACCGGCAAGCGTTTGGGCTAGGCCGCGCCTGCCGGAGTCCACACCGCGGCCTGTGCGCGAAAGCGGCGCTCGCCGCGGTCCCGATTGTCGTAAACTGTCGCATCGCGCGGGCGCAATGCCGCCTGCGCCATTCGTATCGGCAAGTGCCGGCGCATATCGGCGCATATCGGCGCGTACCGGCACCAAACACGAACAGGCGACATGGCCGCAATTCCTTTTCTCCGCTTCCTCGCCTCATCTGCCCAACCCGCGCGTCACGTGGATCTGGCGCGCCGGAGCCTCGCTTGAGCGCGCGCGAACTGCCCACCGGGCTGATGCTCGTTCACGGCAATCAGCCCGAGCGCATGCGCGACCTGATCGTGAGCTGGATCGGCCAGAACCCGATCGCGCCACTCGAAAAGGAAATGTTCCTCGTGCAGAGCAACGGCATCGCGCAGTGGCTCAAGCTCGCGTTTGCCGCCGATCCCGAGGAGGGTGGCTGCGGGATCGCGGCGGCGTTCGAAATGTCGCTGCCGTCGCGTTTTCTGTGGCAGGTGTATCGCGCCGTGCTCGGCAACGACGCGGTGCCCGCAGTCTCGCCGTTCGACAAGTCGCGCCTCGTCTGGCGTCTCATGCGCATGCTGCCGGCGCTGCTCGACGAGCCGGGCTATCAGCCGCTCAAGCGCTTCATGGCCAACGACGAGGACCAGCGCAAGTGCTTCCAGCTCGCGCAGCGCGTGGCGGATCTGCTCGACCAGTACCAGGTCTATCGCGCGGACTGGCTCGCTGCGTGGGCGGCGAACGAGGACGTGCTGATCGACGCGCGCAACGTGCGCACGCCGTTGCCCGAGGAGGCGCGCTGGCAGGCGGCGCTTTGGCGCGCGCTGCTCGCGGACGTGGGCGCGCAGGCGCAAGACGGCATCGGCCTGCGCGACACCGGGCGCGCCGCCGTGCACGAAGCGTTCATGGCGCGCGCGCAGTCATGGCAGGAGGGCGAGGCCCGGCCGAAAGGCTTGCCGCGCCGGCTCGTGGTGTTCGGCATTTCGAGCCTCGCGCGCCAGTCGGTGGAAGTCCTCGCGGCGCTCGCGCGCTGGAGCCAGGTACTGATGTGCGTGCATAACCCCTGCATGCACTACTGGGCCGACATCGTCGCCGACCAGGACCTGCTGCGCGCACGCCACGCGCGCCAGCGCCGCCGCGCGGGCGCGCCGGACCAGCTCGACGAGGCGCAGCTGCATCTGCATTCCCAGCCGTTGCTCGCGGCCTGGGGCAAGCAGGGGCGTGACTTCATCGGCCTGCTCGACGAATACGATAGCGACGAAGCGCGCGAGACGTACACGCCGCATTTCACGCGCATCGGCCAGCGTATCGATCTGTTCGACGGCGAGGACGCGCTCACGCTGCTCTCGCAGTTGCAAGACGACATTCGCGATCTGCGGCCGCTCGGCGAAACGCGCGAGCGCTGGGAACCGGTCAATGCGCAGGAAGACGAATCGATTCGCTTTCACATCGCGCATAGTGCGCAGCGCGAAGTGGAGATCCTGCACGACCGCCTGCTCGCCGCGTTTGCGGCGGACCCCACGCTGCGCCCGCGCGACGTGATCGTGATGGTGCCCGATATCGAAGTCTACGCGCCGCATATCCAGGCCGTGTTCGGCCTGCTTGACGGCAACGATCCGCGCAGCATTCCGTTCAGCGTGGCCGACCGCGCGCAGCGCGCGTTCGACCCGCTCATCGGCGCGCTGGAAATGCTGCTTGCGCTGCCGTACTCGCGCGTGACGGTGAGCGACGTGCTCGACCTGCTCGAAGTGCCGGCCGTGCGCGCGCGCTTCGGTATCGACGCCGAAGACGTGCCGACGCTGCGCAACTGGATCGACGGCGCGAATATCCGCTGGGGCCTGCACGCTGGCCAGCGCGCGAGCCTCGGGCTCCCCCAGGCCGACGAACGCAGCGCACCCAACAGCTGGGCGTTCGGTCTGCGCCGCATGCTGCTGGGCTACGCCGCGGGCGAGCGTGCGGGCGCATGGCGCGGCATCGAACCGTACAGCGAAATCGGCGGGCTCGACGCCGCGTTGCTGGGCCCGCTCACGCGCCTCGTGGATGCGCTCGATCACGCGTGGCGCACGCTGCGCGAACCGGCCACGGTGGACGCGTGGTGCGAGCGTCTGCGCGCGTTGAAGGCGGCCTTTTTCGCGGCGCGGGACGAAGACGCCTACACGCTCGACCGCCTCGACGGCGCGCTCGAAACATGGCGCGAGGCCTGCGATGAAGCGGCGCTCACGCAGACCCTGCCGCTCGCCATCGTCGCGGAGAACTGGCTCGCGGCGCTCGAAGGCGGCGGCCTCTCGCAGCGCTTCTTCGCGGGCGCGGTGACCTTCGCCACGCTCATGCCGATGCGGGCGATTCCGTTCCGGCGCGTGTGCCTGCTCGGCATGAACGACGGTGACTATCCGCGCAGCCGCACGCCGCTCGACTTCGACCTCATGCGTCGCGACTATCGCCCCGGCGACCGCTCGCGCCGCGAAGACGACCGCTATCTGTTCCTCGAAGCGCTGCTCTCGGCGCGCGACCATCTGCATGTTTCGTGGATCGGGCGCAGCGTGACCGACAACACGCCGCGCCCGCCTTCGGTGCTGGTCGGACAGTTGCGCGACCATCTGAAGGCCGGCTGGCGGCTCGAAGGCGACGAAGACAACGCTGGCGAAGCGCTGCTCGACGCGTTGACCATCGAGCATCGCCTGCAGCCGTTCAGCCCGGACTATTTTCCGCCGCGCCCCGAAGAGGCGACGCTCTACACCTATGCGCACGAGTGGGGCAAGCCGGCACAGGTGCGGCCTGCGGCTGAAGCGAACGCCGAAGTCCTCGCGCCGACTGAACGCGACGAGCCGCTGTCGATTCGCGAACTCGGCGAATTCCTGCGCGAGCCGGTTCGCAGCTTCTTCCGGCAGCGTCTGCGCGTGTCCTTCGAAAGTGAAGATGCGGCGAGCGAAAATCACGAGCCCTTCGAGGTGGACGCGTTGCAGGCGTGGCAGTTCCAGGGCGAGCTGATCCGCGCGCAGGTCCTCGCGATGGAGCGCGGCGAAGACGATCTCGAACCGGCCGCGCTTGCGCGCCTCGAGCGCATGCATCGCAGCGGCGACCTCGCGAGCGGCGGCTTCGGCGAGGTGATCGGCGAAGAACTGCTCGCGCCCATGCCCGAGCTGTTCGCCGAATATCGCAAGGCGCTCGCGCGCTGGCCCGAGCCGCTCGCGCATCAATACGAAATTCGTCTCGATGCGACGCTGGAAGGCCGCATCGTTTCGCTCGACGACTGGCTCGACGATCTACGTGCGGGCCCGGACGGCGCGCTCGGCCGTGTGATTCTGGAGCCGGGCACGCTCGTGAAGGACAGCCGCTACCGCAGCGACCGTCTCGTACCTTATTGGGTCGCGCACGCGGCCGCGCAGATCGCGGCCGGTCCGGTGACCACGGTGATCGTGAGCAAGGTGGGCGTGGTGGAGTTCGCGCCGCTCGACGTGCAGGTTGCGCGTGACTATCTGCTCGCGCTGCTGGCCGCATGGGACGAAGGGGCGCGACGGCCCTTGCCGCTCGCGGTGAAGACCGCGTTTGCATGGCTGCGCAAGTTGCCCGATCCATTCGACGGCACGCGCGCGATGGTGCCTGCCGAAGCGTGGGAAGCCGCACGCGCGGCCTACGAGGGCAATGCCCGTTCGCCCGGCGAGTGCGAGACGAACGCGTATTTGCGCCGTGCCTTCCCCGATTTCAACGCGCTCGCTGCCCACGACGATTTCATCACGCTCGCCACGACGCTGCTGCTGCCGGTGAGCCGCGCGCCGCTCGCGTCGTCGCGTGCGAAGCGGGCCTCGAGCGAGGCAGGAGAGACGGCATGAATCCGCTCGGGAACATGGACGCGCAAATCCTGGAGCCGCTGCGCTTCCCGCTTTACGGCAGCCGCCTGATCGAAGCGAGCGCCGGCACGGGCAAGACCTTCACGATCGCGATGCTGTACGTGCGCCTCGTGTTGGGGCACGGCGCGCTCAACGCAGCAAGCGACGGAGCGGATTTCGATGACGAGGCGCGCACGGCAGGCCGCGCGCTCACGCCGCCCGAAATTCTCGTCGTGACCTTCACCGATGCAGCCACGAAGGAACTGCGCGAGCGCATTCGCGCGCGCCTCATCGAAGCCGCCGATTGCTTCCGCGTCGAGCCCGAAGACGTGCCCGAGCGCGAGCCGGGTGAAGACCTGTTGCACGACCTGCGCGAGGACTATTCGCCGGAGCAGTGGCCCGCGTGCGCGCGCCGCCTGCAACTGGCGGCCGAATGGATGGACGAGGCCGCGGTCTCGACGATCCACGGCTGGTGCAACCGCATGCTGAGCGAGCACGCGTTCGATAGCGACAGCCTCTTTTCGCAGACGCTCGAAACCGACCAGACGGAATTGCGCGCCGAAGTCGTGCGCGACTACTGGCGCACCTTCATGGCGCCCCTCGACGCAGCGAGCGCCGCCGAAGTGAGGGCATGGTTCGCGAGTCCCGACGAATTACACGACGCGATACGCGGGCTGCTCGCGCACGCCGATCTCCTGCCCGATGCATGCGACCCCGAGGCGGCGCTCGCAGACGCCCGCCAGCGCGCACGCGACGAACTCGAAACGCTGAAGGCGCCTTGGCGCGTCTGGATCGACGAGGTCGAGGCCTTGCTCAACGCGGCGCGCGCCGCGAAGCAGTTCGACGCCAGAAAGCTCAATTCGAAGCACAGCGAAACATGGATCGGCAAGCTGCGCGACTGGGCCAACGATCCCGAATCCGCGCATCCGGGCTTCGACGACAAGGCGGCCGTGTGGACGCGCCTCACCCCTGCCGGTCTGGCAGAGATCTGGGTGAAGGGCGAGCCGCCCGTGCATGCGGCCTTCGTGGCGATGGAAAGCTTGCGCGAGTCGCTGGCTGCGCCGCCCGTGGCGAAACAGGACCTGCTGTGTCACGCGGCGCGCTGGGTGGCGAAGCGCTTCGAGGAAGAGGAGACGCGCCGTTCGCAAATGGGCTTCGACGATCTGCTCACGCGGCTGCGCGCGGCGCTGCTGCGCGAGAACGGCCCGCGTCTCGCGGAAATCATCCGCAAGCAGTATCCGGTCGCGCTGATCGACGAGTTTCAGGACACCGACCCGGTTCAGTACCAGATCTTCGATGCGGTCTATCGCATCGCCGAACACGACGCCGAAACGGCCATCGTCCTGATCGGCGATCCGAAGCAGGCGATCTACGCGTTTCGCGGCGCGGACATCTACACCTACCTGCGTGCGCGCCGTGCCTGCGAAGGGCGGCTCTATACGCTCAAGAAGAACTTCCGCTCCACGCGCGCGATGGTCGAGGCGGTGAACCGCTGCTTCGAAGCGGCGGAATCGCGGCCCGAGGGCAGTGGTGCGTTTTTGTTTCGCAGCCCTGATGGATGCGAAAACGCGTTGCCGTTCGTGGCCGCGGACGCGCATGGACGGCCCGAGAAGCTGGTTGCAGCCGGTGCGGCGCTGCCCGCGCTCAACGTCTGGTGGATGCCGCCTCCCGCGGATGGCAAGCCGCTCAGCAAGGGCGCGTATCTCGCGGGCATGGCCGGCAGCTGCGCGACCGAGATGGTGCGCCTGCTCAATCTCGGCCAGGAGCAGGCAGCGGGTTTCTCGGGCGAACGCGGCATGCGGTCGTTGCAGCCCGCCGACATGGCGGTGCTCGTCAACAACCGCAGCGAGGCGCAGGCGATACGCGAAGCGCTGGCCGCGCGCGGCGTGCGCAGCGTCTATCTCTCGGATCGCGACTCGGTGTACCAGACGCCGCAGGCCGAGGAGCTGCGCTTCTGGCTCGCGGCCTGTGCCGAGCCCGACGACGGCCGCCTCGTGCGCACGGCGCTCGCTACGCCCACGCTCGGGCTCGCATGGGCCGAACTCGACCGGCTCGGGCACGACGAGATCGCGTGGGAGTCGCGCGTGCTGCAGTTCCGCGAGTACCGCGAATGCTGGCGCAGGAAGGGCGTGCTGCCGATGTTGCGCCGCTTGTTCAACGACTTTCACGTGCCGCAGCGCCTGCTTGGCGAGGCCGCTGGCGCGGGGCTCAATGGCGAGCGCGCGCTCACCAACCTGCTGCATCTCGCCGAACTGCTGCAACAGGCGAGCACGCAGCTCGACGGCGAGCATGCGCTGATCCGCTATCTCGACGAGCAGCGCGAAGACGAAAGCGCGGGCGGCGGGGGCGACGCGCGCCAGTTGCGTCTGGAAAGCGATGCGGGGCTCGTGCAGGTGGTCACGATCCACAAGTCGAAGGGCCTCGAATATCCGCTCGTGTTTTTGCCGTTCGCGTGTGCGCACCGCGCCGTCAAGCCCGACGACGTGCCGTTCAAGTGGCACGACGACGAAGGCGAATTGCGCGTCACGCTCGAGGCCGACGCGCGCGTGCTGCGTCAGGCCGATCGCGAGCGCCTCGGCGAAGATCTGCGCAAGCTCTACGTCGCACTGACGCGCGCGCGCTACGCGACGTGGGTCGGCTATGGACCGGTGCAGGGCGTCGAGGCGAGCGCGTTCGGGTACCTGCTGGGCGGCGGCGCGGCCATTCCTGCTCAGGAGACCGAAGCATGGCTCGACAGGTTGCGCGGCCCGTGCGCCGACATCGCCGTCGCGCCTGCGCCCCACGCGCGCCGGGACGTGCTCGCGCTGCGCGACACCGGCGCCGTGCGCGGCGAGGCGCGCACGCTCGCGCATCGCGAGCGCGAACGCTGGTGGATCGCGAGCTATTCGAGCCTGAAGACGCTCGAAACGTCGATCGGTTCCGGCGTGCCCGTCGAAGCGGACGATGTGCGCGGCACGCTCGACACGCGCAGCGAGGACGTGTTCCTCGAACTGCTCGACGCGAGCGTGCCGCCCGCGGACGACGATGCCTTTGCCAGCGCCGGCCAGACGCTCGTCGCACCCGCGCTTGCGCCGATGCACGGGTTCGAGCGCGGCGCGGACGCGGGCACCTTCCTGCACGAGCTGATGGAATGGGCCGCCAACGAAGGCTTCGCCGAAATCGCGCAGGACGAAGCGCGCGTGCGCGACATGGTCGCGCGCCGCTGCAGCGTGCGCGGCTGGTCGCACTGGATCGAGACGCTCACGGCGTGGATGCTGGAACTCGTGCGCACGCCGCTGCGCCTGCCCGACATCGAAGGCGAGCGCGTGGCGCCCGTGGCGTTCGCGCAGTTCGAACCCGGTGCGTATATGGCCGAGCTGGAGTTCTGGGTCACGGCGCATGCCGTCGATACGCTCGCAATCGACGCGCTTGTCACTGCATTCACGCTGGACGGCGAGGCGCGCCCCGCGCTCGACGCCGCCACGCTCAACGGCATGCTCAAGGGCTTCATGGATCTCGTGTTCGAACACGAAGGCCGCTATTACGTGGCCGACTACAAGTCGAACTGGCTCGGCCCCGACGATGCGTCCTACACGCCAGCGAAAATGCGCGCGCAGATCCTGCATTCGCGCTACGAACTGCAATACGTGCTCTATCTGTTCGCGCTGCACCGTCTGCTCAAGTCGCGCCTGCCCGATTACGACTACGACCGCCACGTGGGCGGCGCCGTGTATCTGTTCCTGCGCGGCGGCCGCGCGCCGGGGCAGGGGCTGCATTGCGAGCGGCCGCCGCGCGAGCTGATCGAACGATTGGACGCGTTCTTCGCGCGTCGCAACGCGCTGGAGGATGTGGCATGACGAGGCGCCGCACGAAAGGGCAGGACGGCCTCACCGGCGATCTGTTCGAGAATCTGGACATGCCGGAGGCCGCGCCGGAACCGAGGCCAGTGGCCGCGCGCGAAACGGCCGGGCAAATGCTCGGTGTGCTCGATAATTGGGTCGAGCGCGGCTGGCTCCGTACGCTCGATGCCGCATTCGCACGCTTCTTGTGGACGGAAGCGCCGCACAGTCCGCCGTTGCTGCTGCTGGCGGCCGCGCTGGCGAGCCATCAGCTTGGGCGCGGTCATGTGTGTCTCGACCTGAAGGCCACGCTGGAGGATCCGGCATTCGCGCTGTCCTTGCCGCCCGACGGGCCGCAAATGCTGGCCGCGGTGCCGGTGCAGCCGCCTGCCGAAGTGCTCGCGGGCGTGACGCTCGCGCAGTGGCGCGCGGCGCTCGCGGTGCCCGATCTCGTGAGCGAAGAGACGGCGGTTGTCGACGCCGCGCATGGCAATGCGCCGCTCGTGCTGGCGGGCACGCGGCTTTATTTGCGGCGCTACTGGCAATACGAACAGGACGTGCGCGAGGGCATCGAGCGCCGGCTCACACGCGCGGCACAGCTCGAAGCCGCGTTGCCGCTCGATATCGCGCGTGCGGCGCTCGACGCGCTGTTTACGCCACGCGCCGGCCAAGTTGCGCGCGCCGCCGACTGGCAGAAGCTCGCCTGCGCGCTCGCCGCGCGCAGCGCGTTCAGCATCGTCACGGGCGGGCCGGGCACGGGCAAGACGACGACGGTCGTGAGATTATTGGCACTCCTGCAGACACTCGCGCTCGGCCGTGCGGAGCAGGGAGCGCGTGCCGCGCGGCCGTTGCGCATCCGGCTTGCCGCGCCTACCGGCAAGGCGGCGGCGCGTTTGAACGAATCGATTGCGGGCGCGGTGGAGCGGCTGCCGTTCGACGCGCTGCAGGCGCATGTGGACGCCGTGGCGCTGCGCAACGCGATTCCGACCGTCGTGACCACGCTGCATCGCGTGCTCGGCACGCGGCCCGGCAGCCGGCGCTTCAGGCACGACGCCGCGAATCCGCTGCCCGTGGACGTGCTCGTGATCGACGAGGCCTCGATGGTCGACCTCGAAATGATGGCCGCCGTGCTCGACGCGCTGCCGCCCTCCGCGCGGCTCATCCTGCTCGGCGACAAGGACCAGCTTGCTTCGGTCGAGGCCGGGGCAGTGCTGGGCGAATTGTGCGACCGCGCGCGCGAAGGGCACTACACGCAGGCGTCGCGGGCGTGGCTCGAAGCGGCCACGGGCGAGCGCATCGACGCGGCCATGCTCGACGCGCGCGGCCTGCCGCTCGACCAGGCCATCGCGATGCTGCGCGAGAGCCATCGTTTCGCATCGGAGAGCGGCATCGGCGCGCTGGCCGAACTCGTCAACCTGGGCGATGCAGTGGGAGTCGCGAAGATCTGGTCGCGCGGTTACGAGGATCTCGCGCGCCTCGTGTGTCCCGCCGACGATGACGGCCCGTTGCGCTCGCTGATCGTCGATGGCCGCGTGGGCGAACACGGCGCCGCGCACGCGCAGCGCCAGGGCTACCGCCACTACCTCGAAACGATGCGCACGACCCGGCCCGAGCCCGGCGCGACGCCCGAGGCGCTGTCCGGTTGGGCCGCTGGCGTGCTCAAGGCGCACGGCGCGTTTCAGCTGCTGTGCGCGCTGCGCCGTGGACCGTGGGGCGTCGAAGGCCTGAACCGCCGCGTGGCGCGCCTGCTGCACGAAGAAGGACTGATCGACCCGCACGGCGACTGGTACGCGGGCCGGCCCGTGCTCGTCATGCACAACGACTACGAGCTTGGGCTCATGAACGGCGACATCGGCATCGCGCTGGAGTTACCCGTCGAGGTGGGTGAGCCGCCCGTGTTGCGCGTCGCCTTCCCGGCCGGCGACGGCTCGGGTGGCGTGAAGTGGGTCTCGCCGAGCCGGCTGCAGGGCGTGGAGACGGTGTTCGCACTCACCGTGCACAAATCGCAGGGCTCGGAGTTCACGCACGCAGCACTCGTGCTGCCCGATACGTACAGCCCCATTCTCACCCGCGAACTCGTCTACACCGGCATTACGCGTGCGCGTTCGTTCCTCACGCTCACGGTGCCCGAGGGGCGTTCCGTGCTCGATCGCGCGGTGCTCGCCAAGGTGCAGCGTGCAAGCGGCCTCATGGCGGGACTCGCGCGCGACGCTCAGGCTGCGTGAACCTGCGTGAGCGGCGGGCAAAAAACCGAGGGCCGCTCATGGCGGCCCCCGACTCGTGCTGCATGCGGCTCGCGGCTTAGACGATGGTGAGCGTCACGTCGATGTTGCCGCGCGTGGCGTTCGAGTACGGGCACACGATATGGGCCTTGTCGACGAGCGCCTGGGCGGCCGCGCGATCCATGCCGGGCAGCGAAATCTTCAGTTCGACTTCAATGCCGAAGCCATTCGGAATCTGGCCGATGCCGACATTGCCGGTGATCGAGACATCGGCGGGCAGGGAAATCTTGTCGCGCGCCGAGACGAACTTCATCGCGCCGATGAAGCATGCGCTGTAGCCCGCGGCGAACAGCTGCTCGGGGTTCGTGCCGTCGCCGCCCGCGCCGCCCAGTTCGCGCGGCGTGGTGAGCTTGAGGTCCAGGTTGCTGGCGGGAATGACGGCACGGCCATCGCGGCCGCCGGTGACGTTGGCTTCGGCGCGGTAGAGGACTTTTTCGATCGACATGACAGGCTCCTTTGAGCAAAGACGGTTCGTTGAAGGTACGGCGGAGTACGGCATTCAATTTAGTGGTGCAAGGCGACAACCATGTGCACCAGGGTCCAGCAGAAGAGCAGCGCTTGCGAATTTCCGGTCGTCCATTTCTGCATTCTATCTATTACCAGATAGATTTCCGGCCGTCGAAACACGTTCATCATGCTCCTCTTTCTAGCTATCTATCAGAAGATAAAATTCATCGCCCAAAAAGAGGCGGCTAGGCGCCCCGTCCTACAGGCAAGGATACGTTGCTAAGCCACGCGCCACATGGCTTCGACATCTTCGAGGCGCGACTTCGTGTGGAACAGCCGGCTCGCCAGGACGCTGCCCTGCAAGGCCGCGAACAACGTGCGGGCCGAGCTTTCCGGCTTGCCCCGCACGACCAGCGTGCCTTCTTTCGCGCCTTGGGCCAGCACCTCGGCCAGCCAGCTTTCGTTGGCGCGGAAGAATGCCTGCACGGCGTGACGCACGGTTTCCGGCAGCGACTCGATGTCGGCGGCCAGCATGCCGCACAGACAGATCTGGTTGCCTTCGCCCAGCGTCTTGCCGAAGAGCCGCGTGTACGTAGCGAGCTTTTCGCGCGCCGGCAGCGCCGCGTCGATCGACTCCAATCCCGCCATGACTTCGCCGCTGTACTGGCTCACCGCTTCGAGCACCAGGTCGTCTTTCGACGGGAAGTAATAGTGGATGCTCGACGTTTTCACCCCCACCAGTTCTGACAGGTCGCGGTAGCTGAACCCGTTGTAGCCGCGCAGCATCATGAGGGTGATGGCGTGGTCGAGAACTTGCTCCCGCACTGTCAGCTTCGTGTTCATGGACTCTAATTTATCTACTGGAAGATAGATTGTCAAGTGCCTCACGAAATAAATTCCGGTCCGCCGGGCGCGACCTGCTGGCCGCGTCCGGCAGGGCGACGTCAGATTCCGCGATGCCCGGCGCTGAAAATCAGCCGCAGGCCCAGCGCCCCGATCGCGCCGGCCGCAATGCGGTCGATCCAGCTCTTGGCGCGCAGATAGAGATCGCGGGGACGCTGGCTCGAAAAGCACAGCGCGACGACCGTGTACCAGCCGGTTTCGATCGCGAAGACGAGCGGCGGCAGCGCGAAGTAGCACCACAGCGGCGGGTTATGCGGCAGCAGCGCGACGAAGATGCCGCCGTAGGCAATCGCAGTTTTCGGGTTGCTCAACTGGGTGGTGAGGCCGCTCCAGTACGACTTGCCGGGGCGCTCGTCCGGTGTGGCCGTTCTGCTCACCGTGACGGGCGAGCCCGCGCCGCGCCAGATGCGCGAAGCGATGTAGAGCAGATAGACGCCGCCCGCGATCTTGAGCGCGGCGTACAGCCAGGCCACGGTGGCGAGCAGGGTGTAGAGCCCGGCGAGCGCGATGCCCGCGAAGCAGATCGCACCCGTGCCCATGCCTAGCGCGGTGGCGACGCCGTCGCGGCGCGAGAGACCGATCGAGTTGCGCGCGACGAGCACGAAGCTCGGGCCGGGACTCATGGCCCCGAGTAGAACAGCGAGGAGAATGCTGGCAACGGCGGCGAGGGGTGACATGCTGGCGGCTCCATGCGGGAGGGAATCCCGCACACTAACATGCGCGCGGAGGCGCCGCGTGGATTCCCCACTGGCGCCGCGGGATCGTGCCTGCCGCCTGAATAGTGCTTAGTTATCTTGAGCGATTGGGCTTGTCGCGCTCGCGATTCCAGTGGCGCAGCAGCACGCGCGTCTGTTCTGCGATGCTCACCTTCAGAAAATCGGCCTTCGCTCTGTCGATGTCGTCCCAGCCGAGCATCGTGAGCGTGGAGCGGCGCGCAATGAAGAACAGCAGAAACTGCCCATACAGGCTGAACATGCGCACCACGGTGAGCGGATCGTCGGCCGGCATGCCGGTTATGCGTTCGAGCAGTTCCACGTTGATGGTGTTCAGCGGCGAGCGCACGCGCTCACGCAGGATTTCCGAGCCGATCTCCGGCTCGCCGCCGCCCTGTTCGCGCGCGAAGAACAGACGCTGGTCCGGCCCATGCTGCTTGACGAAGGAGCGGTCGGCCACGGCCGACTGGATGTCGAGGAAGGCGTCGATCAGCGCTTCGGTGTCCGCATTGCGCTCGAGCGCTTCGCGCGCGCGCTGCACGGCCGGCTCGAACGACTGCCACGATTCGTCGGCGATCCACTCCGCGCAGGCACGGTACAGGCCTTCCTTGTTCTCGAAGTAATACTGCAGCGCCGGTGCATTCACGCCCGCGCGCGCGGCGATGTCGCGCGTGGAGGCGCCGTCGAAGCCGTGCTGCCCGAACAGGCTGATGGCCGCCTCGATGATCTTGCGACGTGTCTCGTCGCCACGCGCATAGCCTCCTTCGGGCGAGCGTCGCAGTTTCTTACCTTCGCTCATGCATTTCCTTTCGTATCCCTGCGAAATATAACACTTGACACAATTTTTCCAAGTGGAATAATTTTGCCGACTGGAATAAATTGAGAATCAACAACATGTCTACGACTGCAGGCGCGCCCGGACGCGACGTGCCGGACGCCGCCGCTGCACCTGCGCGCAGCGGCGCGAAGCGAACCCTTCTGATCCTGCTGGGACTGGCGGCGCTCGTCGCCGCCGCGGTGTGGCTGGGCCACTGGTGGGTCGTCGGGCGCTTCATCGACTCCACGGACGACGCCTATCTGCAGGCCGACAGCGTGACGATCGCCCCGAAGGTGAGCGGCTATGTGACGGACGTCTACGTGGCCGACAACCAGGCCGTGAAGGCGGGCGATCCGCTCGTGAAGCTCGACGCGCGCCAGTATCAGGTGGCGCTCGACCAGGCGCAGGCCACCGTCGACGCGCGCACGGCGGACATCGAGCATGCACAGGCGCAGATCGAGCAGCAGCGCGCGAACGTCGCTCAGGCACAGGCGCAGCAGGAAGTCGCCCGGGTGAGCCTGCGCCACGCGAACGACGAAGTGGCGCGCTACGCGCCGCTTGCGGCCACGGGTGCGGAAACGACCGAGCGGCTTGCCGAACTCAAGAGCGAACGCGACAAGGCGCAGGCCACGCTCGCCGCCGACGCAGCGGCCGTCACGGCCGCGCGCTCGCAGATCTCGGCGCTGAACGCGCAGCTCTCGCAGGCGCGCGCGCAGCTCGAGGCGGCGCGTGCGAACGCCGCGCAGTCGCAACTCGACCTCGACAACACCGTAGTGAAGAGTGCGCTGGCGGGCCGCGTGGGCGACCGCACCGTGCGCGCGGGCCAGTACGTGCAGCCGGGCACGCGCATGCTGACCGTCGTGCCGGTGCAGCGCACCTACCTCACGGCGAACTTCAAGGAAACGCAGATCGGCCGGATGCGCGCGGGCCAGCCCGTGGAGCTGCACGTCGACGCGCTGCCTGGCCACACGCTGCACGGCGTGGTGGACAGCTTCTCGCCGGGTACGGGCGCGCAGTTCGCGCTGTTGCCGCCTGAGAACGCCACCGGCAACTTCACGAAGATCGTGCAGCGCGTGCCGGTGCGCATCCGCCTCGAAACCGGGCCGGAAACGCGCAGTGTGCTGCTGCCGGGCATGTCGGTGACCGTCGATGTCGACACGCGCTCCGCGCGTGAGGACGACCGCCGTATCGACCAGGAGAACCACCGTGGCTAATACGGCTCGCGCAGCGGTGCCGCATCCGCATGGCGAGCGCGCGAGCGCGGCGGACTGGATCGCCGTCGCGGCGGGTGCGCTGGGCGCATTGATGGCCACGCTCGACATTTCCATCACGAACTCGGCGCTGCCGCAGATCCAGGGCCAAATTGGCGCGACGGGCACCGAGGGCACGTGGATCTCCACGGGCTACCTGATGTCCGAGATCGTGATGATTCCGCTCGCCGCGTGGCTCACACGGGTGTTCGGACTGCGAAATTTCCTGCTTGCGAACTCGGCGCTCTTCATCGCCTTTTCGATGATGTGCGGCTGGTCGACCACGCTCGGCATGATGATCGCCGGGCGCATCGGCCAGGGTTTCACGGGCGGCGCGATGATCCCGACCGGGCAGACCATCATCCGCACGCGCCTGCCGCTCTCGCAGCTGCCCGTGGGCATGACGGTGTTCGGCCTGATCGTGCTGCTCGGCCCGCTGCTCGGGCCCGTGGTGGGCGGCTGGCTCGCGGAGAACATCAGCTGGAGCTGGTGCTTCTTCATCAATCTGCCGGTGTGTCTCGCGCTCATCACGCTGCTTATCGTCGGGCTCGAACCCGACCGGCCGCACTGGGAAGCCTTCCTCAAGGCGGACTGGCTCGGCATTACCGGGCTGGCGGTGGGCCTGAGTTCGCTGACCGTCGTGCTCGAAGAGGGCCAGCGCGAACGCTGGTTCGAGTCGAGCTTCATCGTCACGCTCACGTGGATCTCGCTCGCGGGCATGGTGCTCATCGCGCTTTCGCAGTTCACCGCGAAAAAGCCGATTCTGCGTCTGTCGCTCATGCGCAATCCGCGCTATGCGAGCGTCATCATCATCGTGTTCGCGGTGGGCGCCGGGCTTTACGGCATTTCGTACCTGCTGCCGCAGTTTCTGAGCCTCGTTGCCGGCTACAACGCGCAGCAGTCCGGCGCGATCATGCTGCTTTCGGGGCTGCCCGCGTTCCTCGTGATGCCGATTCTGCCGCGCTTGCTAGGGAAGGTGGATTTTCGCATCCTGGTGGTGTCCGGGCTGCTGCTCTTCACGCTGAGCTGCATGCTCGACATTTCGCTCACGGCGCAGAGCGTCGGTCACGATTTTGTCTGGTCGCAGCTCGTGCGCGGCGTGGCGCAAATGCTCGCGATGATGCCGCTGAACCAGGCCTCGATGGCGGCGGTGTCGCGCGAAGATTCCGGCGACGCGGCCGGGCTCTACAACATGGCGCGCAATCTGGGCGGCTCGGTGGGCCTTGCGATCATCGGCACGCTCATCGACCGGCGCGAAACGTTCCATACGGCCGTGTTGCGCGAATCGCTCAGCGCCAATTCGGTCATCGGCCAGGAGCGCGTGGCCGGGAGCGCGGCGAGCTGGTTCACGCAGACCGGCGACATGGCACACTCGCAACTGCAGGCGCTCGGCCAGATTGCAGCGCAAATCACGCAGCAATCGATGGTCATCACGTACTCCGAAACATTCTGGGTGCTCGGCATCGCCCTGGCGGCATGCGTGCCGCTCGCGCTCCTGCTCAAGAAGCCGCAGCCTGGCGCACAGGCGCCGTCTGGCGGCCACTGAAGATTATCACTGACTCATGACGGCAACCCGTTACTTCCGACTCTCCTATGCCGCGCTGAGCGCGTGCGCCGCTGCCTGCGCGCTGGCCGCCTGCACCGTCGGCCCCGACTATCGCGGCGCACCGGCGGTCGCGCCCGAAGCGGCGAACGCCACTTCGTTCCTGCGCACGCCCGCGCAAGGCGTGACGCCCGCGCGCGCGCCGAGCCAATGGTGGCTTGCGCTGAACGATCCGCAACTGAACACGCTGATCGACGCCGCGCTCGCCCACAATCCCGATGTGCGCGCGGCGCAGGCGCGTTTGCGCGCCTCGCGCGCGCAACTGCAGCAGCAACGCGCCGCCGAGCTGCCGAAGGTCGGCGCGAGCGCGGCGGCGATCCGCATGCGTGAACCAAACCTGAGCGCCTTGACGTCGTCGGGCAGCAGTTCGGGGCAGGGCGGCTCTTCCGGCGGCGGCCCGATCACGTTCTACACGGCGGGCTTCGATGCCTCGTGGGAAATTGACCTGTTCGGCGGCACGCGCCGCGCCGTGGAAGCGGCGAGCGACGAGGCCGATGCCGTGGACGCCGATCTTGCGGATACCCAGGTATCGCTGGCGGCCGAAGTCGCGCAAGCCTACATCGACCTGCGCGACGAGCAGCAGCGCCTCGCCATCGCGCAGCGTACGGCGCAACTGCAACAGGAGATGCTCACGCTCACCGAGCAGCGCCGCGCGAGCGGCACGGCGGCCGAGGTGGACGTGGAGCGGCTCACCACCCAGGTGGAAAACACGCGCTCCACGATCACGCCGCTCGCGGCGCAAGTCGAAATATCGCTGGATCAACTGGCGGTGCTCACCGGCAAGGCGCCTGGCGCACTGGACGCAGAACTGGCACAGGCGCAGCCGCTGCCCACGATGCCGGCCAGCGTGCCCGTGAGCGATCCCACCACGATGCTCGCGCAGCGCCCCGATATTCGCGCGGCGGAGCGGCGTCTCGCCTCGAGCAACGCGCAGATCGGCGAGCACGTGGCGGACTTTCTGCCCAAACTCACGCTGTTCGGCGACCTGGGCTTTTCGGCGGCGGAGCCGGGGCACCTGTTCCGCAAGAGCAATTTCAGCTGGGTAGGGGCGCCGTATCTGCAATGGAACGTGTTCGACTTCGGGCGCACGCTGGGCGCGGTGCATGGCGCGCAAGCTTCGCGTGACGAAGCCGAAGCGCATTACGAAAAGGCCGTGCTCGCGGCGCTGCAGGACGCGAACGCGTCGCTCTCGCGCTATGGCTATCTGCGCGAGCATCTGGTGACCTTGCAGAAGGTGCAGGTTTCCGCCGAGCGTTCCGCGACGCTCATGCGCCAGCGTTACCGCGCGGGCGCGTCGAGCCTCGTCGATCTGCTCGACACGCAGCGCACGGAATTCGCCGCGCAGCAGAACGTGGTGTCGGGCCAGGCCGATTTGCTCAAGGACTTCGTGTCGCTGCAGAAGAGCCTGGGTCTCGGCTGGCAGACCACCGCGACGGCCGCGGCGGCGACGGCCGCCACGCCGGGTTAACCGGGTTCGGCGGGCGCATGCTCGTGCGCGGCCGGCTCGCGATAGCCGAGCCGCGCCGAGATCGCCGCGCCCGCGCGCTTGAGCAGGGCGACGTAGTGCGCTTTCGTGTCCGCGCCGCAGCGCATGGTCGGAAACGAGATCGAGAGGCCGGCGATCACATGCCCGAAGCGGTCGAACACCGGCACCGCCAGGCACTGCAAACCATCTTCCTGCTCTTCGTTGTCTTCGCCGTAGCCTTGCTCGCGCACATGCGGAAGAATGTTGAGCACCGCGTCGGCGGAAGTGAGCGTTTTCTGCGTCGACTTCCTGAATTCCACATGCGACAGCGTTTCCTGCGCGTCGGCTGGCGACATGAACGCGAGCAGCACCTTGCCGATCGCGGTGCTATGCAGCGGATTGCGCCGCCCGATGCGCGACTGCATGCGCAGGCCGTAATCGCAGTCGATCTTGTGGATGTAGATGATCGCGTCTTCGTCGAACGCGCCGAGATGAACCGCCTCACGCGTGGCTTGCGCAATGCGTCGCATCTCGATGTCGGCTTCGCGCACGAGGTCGACGCTTTCGAGCGCCTTCGCACCGAGTTCGAACAGTCGGATCGTCAGACGATAACGGTCGGTTTCGACTTCCTGCGCGACGTAGCCTAACGCCTTCAGCGTTTGCAGCACGCGGTGCACGGTGGTTTTGGAAAGCGCGAGGCGCTGCGAAAGCTCGCTGATGCCGATCGGCCCGTTCTCGCCCAGCGCGCCGAGGATCGCAAACACGCGGCCGATCGACGAGACCGATTCGCCTTTCTCCGTGCCGCCGTCCATTTCGTTCATCGCGTGCTCCTGTGCGCTGCGCTGCCCCTTGCCTGAATTTGCCGTTTTTTCTACGCCTGCTGCCATTGTCGCTGGTCCATGTGACTCCCTGACGGGAGCATACCGCGTCCCGTGCGCGCCGCGTGGGCTAGCGCGCAAGCCAGCCGCCGTCCACGGCGAGCGTGTGGCCATGCACGTAATCGGCTGCCGCCGAGGCGAGAAACACCACGGGGCCGGCGAGATCGTCCGGTTCGCCCCAGCGCGCGGCGGGAATGCGGCTGAGGATCTCGCCGTTGCGCTGGGCGTCCTCGCGCAATGCGGCCGTGTTGGCGGTCGCCATATAACCGGGCGCGATCGCGTTGACGTTGATTCCGTGGGCGGCCCATTCGTTGGCGAGCAGGCGCGTGAGGCCCAGCACGCCGCTTTTCGAGGCCGTATAGGAGGCCACGCGAATGCCGCCCTGGAACGACAGCATCGACGCGATATTGATGATCTTGCCGCCGCCGCCCTGCGCGACGAACTGGCGCGCGGCCGCCTGGGCGAGAAAGAACACGCTCTTGAGATTGACGTCCATGACGGCGTCCCAGTCGTCCTCGCCGAAGACGAGGGCGTCTTCCCGGCGAATCACGCCGGCGTTGTTCACGAGGATGTCGATTCGTCCACAGGCTTCGACGGCGGCGCGCACGATGTCCTCCACGGGCGCGATCGAGCCGAGGTCGGCGCGCACGTCGACGAAGCGGCGCCCGAGGGCTTCGACACGCGCGGGCGTGTCGCCGGGCTCGCCCCTGCAAACGCCGACGATGCTGCAACCGGCCTGCGCGAGCGCGAGCGCCATGCCCGCGCCGAGGCCCGTGTTGCTGCCGGTGACGATGGCGATCTTGCCGCTGAGATCGAACGGATTGAACGTGCTGGATGCCATGAGTGCGCGGCCCTCGTGTCGTAGGTCGATGCCGGTGTGGCGTTCAGCGCAGATCGCGTACGGCGAGATGGTCCATGTCGCCGAATACCTGGTTCTCCCCGACCATGCCCCAGATGAACGTATAGGCGCGCGTGCCGACGCCCGAGTGGATCGACCAGCTCGGCGAAATCACGGCCTGCTCGTTGTGCACGAGGAGGTGCCGCGTTTCGTGCGGCTCGCCCATCATGTGGAAGACGGCGGCGTCGTCGGCCACGTTGAAATAGAAGTACACCTCCATGCGCCGCTCGTGCGTGTGGCACGGCATGGTGTTCCAGAGGCTGCCGGGTTCGAGTTTGGTCATGCCCATCGAAAGCTGGCAGGTGGGCAGCACCTCCGGCACGATGAACTTGTAGATCGTGCGCCGGTTGCTCGTGGCCGCCTCACCGAGCGTTTGGGGCGATGCTTCGGATAGCGAAATGGTGCGCGTGGGATACGCCGTATGGGCAGGCGCGCAGTTGAGGTAGAACTTCGCGGGCCGCGCCGGATCGTCGCTGCCGAATGCGACGGCCTGCGTGCCCTTGCCGATATAGATCGCTTCCTCGTTGCGTACCGCGTGACGCACGCCGTCCACGTCGACCCAGCCGTCGTCGCCGATGTTGATCGCGCCCAGTTCGCGCCGCTCCAGCAGATAGCTCACGCCGATCGATTTGCCGAGCGCGGCGCTCAACTCGACGGCGCGCGTGGCGGGCATCGCGCCGCCCACGATGATGCGGTCCACGTGGCTGTAGGTGAGCGTCAGCGCATCGGACTCGAACACGCGTTCGATCAGGAACTCGCGGCGCAGTCCCGCCGTGTCGAGCGTCTTCGCGTATTCGCTGTTGAGGCTTTGTCTGACTTCCATGCCATGTCTCCGTCGGATGGGCGGTGCACCGTCTTTCGTGGACTATAGTGCAGATTCGCATTTTCGGAACGTCGGTCCGGAAATGTTGCGACGCCATGGTGCGTTTGGCAAGCAGTCTGCCCACATAGTGATCCGTTAGCGGGTAAACGTGGACGATTTTGCGCGTAAAAATCGGAACAGCGTTCCTTTCACGCTGCTATCCTGTTTCCGGAAAGGGAGCACCGCGAGAAAAAAGCCGGACGCGCCAACGTGCCGATCCGGCAACCGGATGCAAAGTCCACGGAGGAGGCATGAAGCTGAAGAAGGCCATAGACCGCATTCCAGGCGGCCTGATGCTGGTGCCGCTGCTGCTCGGCGCCTGTGTTCATACGTTCGCGCCGGGCGCGGGCAAATACTTTGGTTCGTTCACCAATGGACTGATCACCGGCACCGTTCCGATTCTCGCGGTGTGGTTCTTCTGCATGGGGGCGACCATCGACCTGCGTGCGACCGGCACCGTGCTGCGCAAGTCCGGCACGCTGCTCGTCACGAAGATGATCGTGGCCTGGGTCGCCACACTGGTCGCCGCGCATTTCATCCCCGTCGACGGCGTGAAAACCGGGCTCTTCGCGGGGCTCTCGGTGCTAGCCATCACGACCTCGATGGACATGACCAACGGCGGTCTCTACGCGGCCGTGATGCAGCAATACGGCACGAAGGAAGAGGCGGGCGCATTCGTGCTGATGTCGGTCGAGTCGGGGCCGCTCGTCAGCATGATCATCCTCGGCGCGACCGGTGTGGCCTTTTTCGAGCCGCGGCTTTTCGTGGGCGCCGTGCTGCCGTTTCTGATCGGCTTTGCCCTGGGCAATCTCGATAGCGATCTGCGCGAACTTTTCGGCCGCTGCGTGCATCCGCTCATTCCGTTCTTTGGCTTTGCGCTCGGCAACGGCATCGATCTCAACGTGATCGTCACGAGCGGCATCCCGGGCGTGGTGCTCGGCCTTGGCGTGATCGTCGTGACCGGCATTCCGCTGATTCTCGCCGATCGTCTGATTGCGGGCGGCAACGGCGCGGCGGGGCTCGCGGCTTCGTCCACGGCGGGCGCGGCGGTAGCGAATCCGGCCATCATCGGCGAGATGATTCCGCGCTTCAAGCCGCTCGTGCCGGCGGCCACGGCGATGGTCGCCACCGCCTGCCTCGTGACCGCGATCCTCGTGCCGATGCTCACGGCGCTGTGGGTGCGCCGCCGCAGCGCGCGCGAGGCGCTGCTTCAGGAACTCATGGAATCGCCCGTGCCGCCCGTTGCCGGGCGCGATGCGCACGTTTGATGCGCAGGCGAGGTTCCCGCGCGCTTCGAACGCGCAGGAGCCTCGCGTCAGCTGCGTGCCTCGCCGCGCGCCATGCTGGCGAGCACGCCGTCACGGCGAATGAGCGCGTGAAAGAGCGCGGCGCCCAGATGCAGCAGCACGGTCGCGTAGAGCGCCATGGCGAGCCACGTATGCGCGGCGCGCAGCCATGCATAGAGCGTGACGTCATGCGGCACGATCGGCGGCAGGTGCACGCCGCCGAACATCACGATGGGATAGCCGCCCGCCGAAAGCATCGACCAGCCGATCAGCGGCATGGCGATCATCAATGCATAGAGCACGAGATGCGAGGCGTGCGCGCCGAGGCGCTGCCAGATGGGCAGGTCGGCGGGCAAGGGCGGCGCGCCGCGCGTGAGCCGCACGGCCACGCGCAGCAGCACGAGCAAGAGCAGTGCGATACCCAGCGGCCGGTGGAGCGCGAGCAGGGTGTCATGCAGCCGCGAGACGGTCGAGACCATCCCCACGCCGACGAACAGCATCGTGACGATCAGGACTGCCATCGACCAGTGCAGCAGGCGCTGGAGTGCGCTGAAGTGTTGGCCCGGTTGCTTCATGGCTGTGCGCCTCCATGCGTTGGCGCGAGGTTGGCCTCCTCGCGCGTGCGTCGATTGAACGAAACGGCATACGCTGCCGAACGGGCGGCGAGCAGGGGGTCATCCGAAGGCTTCAGGCCGTTGGGCAGAATGGTCGGATCGTAGTTCACGTCGCGGCACATGCCGTTGGCTTGCGGTTCGGCGCGCTGCAGGACCAGCGTGCCGGCGTCGATCTGCTGGCGGTCCGCGGGCCATGATTGCGTGGCGTCGTTCGTGGGGTCGCCTGGGGCTGCGACCGTGAGCACCAGATGCCAGCGTAGCGGTCCCCCGGCGAAACGCGTAGTGAAGTCGTCGGCGAGGAAGTTCGGGTCGGCTTTTTCTGCCGGCGCTTGCGGCGCATAAGCGACTTCGGGCACGGTCTGCCAGCGCACGGCATGCTGGTTGCCGGCGGCATCGGTCGCGATGAACGCGTTGACGCTGTAGAACGCCGTATTCGCGAAACTGGAGGCGGGTGGGTGCGCCTTGAGCCACTGGCGGAACGGCAGCGTTTCCGGGTTTGCCTGGAAGAAGGCGTCGAGCTTTGCGGGGTCGGGCTTGCCCGTCGCCGGGTCCGGCTTCGAAGCGACCAGCTGGGTATAGAACTGCTTCGGGGTGCGAACGACGAAGATGGGTACGGAATTCATGCCGGTGCGCCACTGCTCGCCGTCCTGCAGCTGGAACAGCAACGCCATGCTGCGCACGGGCGTGCTCGCGTCCGGCGCGCCAGGGTTGCTGCCGGGAATGGCGAAGCGTCCGATCACGGGCGTGCGTCCGGGTGCGAAC
The DNA here is from genome assembly GCF_040965695.1 of Paraburkholderia sp. BR10937. Classification (NCBI taxonomy): domain Bacteria; kingdom Pseudomonadati; phylum Pseudomonadota; class Betaproteobacteria; order Burkholderiales; family Burkholderiaceae; genus Paraburkholderia; species Paraburkholderia sp. BR10937. Next base: position 72,255 of record NZ_JBFRCL010000033.1, on the reverse strand, counting down.
ACGGCCGCACGCGAGACCTGCGCGCCGTTGCCGTTGCTTTCGAACCAGCCTTCCACGCAGAGCCCCTTGGCGTGATTGCGCCGATAGCCCGTATGGATGCCGTAGTTCGACTCGAACGTATTGATGATATGCGGCGCGGTGATGCGCTTCGGCGTGAGCCAGCCGGCCGTCCACGCAAATGCCGCGCCGGCGCAACCCACCACCAGCGCAATGGCCGCGAGCCGGCATGGCACGCAGATCGGGGCGCGGTTCACGGGCGGGCTCCGCTGCCCGCGCGCTGCAACGCATGCGAAAGCGAAAAGTGTGCGAGTGTATGCATGATGGATCCAGTCGATGGCCCGAGGGTCGTTACTGCCGTCAACAACACGTCACTGCGTTTTATTCCATGCGCGAAGCGAATTCGTGCAACCATGCCGAGGCGGTCGTGCTTACAGTGCCGAAAGCGATGGGCAGGCGAGGTGCGCGAAGGAGAGATCGATGCTGACTGGCGGCTGTCTATGCGGCAAGGTCCGCTACCAGATTTCGGCTGCGCCGGTTGGCAGCACGGTGTGTCATTGCGTGGATTGCCGGCGCGCATCGGGCGCGCCGTTCGTCGGCTGGCTCAGCGTGCCGTGGAGTGCGTTCCGGCTCGCTGCGGGCGCAACGAAAACGCATGCGTCGACTCCCGCTGTCGAGCGCGCGTTCTGCGCCGATTGCGGCACGCCGCTCACCTACCGGCACGCGGCGTTCGCGGGCGAGATCGACATCGCGACAGGCACGCTCGATCGTCCCGATGATGCGCCGCCCGACAATCACAGCTGGACCTCGCAAAAGCTGGCCTGGGTGCAGCTCGCGGACGGCTTGCCGCAATATCCGCGTGCGCTTCCCGGGCCGTAAGCCGAAGAAGCGCGCGCGTTTTCAGCGTGAAGCGATCAACGATGCTCGGTCACGAACTTCGTGACGAGATAGGCTTCCATCGCTTCGCTGCCGCCTTCCGAGCCGTAACCCGAGTCCTTCACGCCGCCGAACGGCGTTTCCGGCAGGGCGAGACCGTGATGGTTGATCGACAGCATGCCGGTTTCGACGTCGTCGGAGAGAGCGGCCGAAGTCGCGCTCGAACGCGTGTAGGCATACGCGGCGAGACCGTACGGCAGACGGTTCGCTTCGACGATCGCGTCCTTGTAGCTCAAGAAACGCGAGATCGGCGCGATCGGGCCGAACGGCTCTTCGTTCATGATGCGCGCGGAAAGCGGCACGTCGGTGAGCACGGTCGGCGCGAAGAAGTAGCCTTCGCGGCCCACGCGCTCGCCGCCCGTCAGCACCTTCGCGCCCTGTTCGCGCGCGTCGGCCACGAGGCGTTCCATGGCGGCGAGGCGGCGGTCGTTCGCGAGCGGACCCATCTGCACGCCGTCTTCGAGACCGTTGCCCACCTTGATCGCGCGCGTCGTCGCGACGAAGTGCTCGACGAACTCGTCGTACGCGGCGTCTTCCACCATGAAGCGCGTGGGCGAGATGCACACCTGGCCCGCGTTGCGGAACTTCGCGCTCGCGAGCAGCTTCGCGGCGCGCGGCACGTCGGCGTCGGCGAAGACGATGGCGGGGGCGTGGCCGCCCAGTTCCATCGTGGCGCGCTTCATGTGCTCGCCGGCCTTCGAGGCGAGCAGCTTGCCCACCGGCGTCGAGCCCGTGAAGGAGATCTTGCGGATCGCCGGATGCGCGATCAGGTACGACGACACTTCCGCGGGCACGCCGAACACCAGGTTCAGCACGCCGGCGGGCAGGCCCGCGTCGGCGAACACCTTCACGAGTTCGGCGCAGCTGGCCGGCGTTTCTTCCGGTCCCTTGAGCACGACGGTACAGCCCGAGGCGAGCGCGGCCGACACCTTGCGCACGGCCTGGTTGAGCGGGAAGTTCCAGGGCGTGAACGCGGCGACCGGGCCCACCGGCTCGCGCGTGACGATCTGGCGAACGGCGTCCGAACGCGACGGGATCACGCGGCCATAGGTGCGGCGGCCTTCTTCGGCGAACCAGTCGATCGTGTCGCCGCCCGCGAGCGTTTCCAGCTTCGCTTCGCCGAACGGCTTGCCCTGTTCGCGCGTCATGATCGCGGCGATGTCGTCCGCGCGATCGCGCAGCAGCTGCGCGGCGCGGCGCATGAGCTTGCTGCGCTCGAGCGGCGAGACCTTGCGCCAATCGCGGAAGGCGCGCTCGGCCGCGGTGGCCGCATCCGAAAGATCCTGCTCGCTGGCGAGGCTCAGGCGGCCGATTTCCGCTTCGGTCGCGGGGTCGATGACGGCAATCGTCTTCGCGCCGGCGCGCCATGCGCCGTCGATGTAGATCTGGGTGTCGGGATAGGGCTTCACGCTGGAACTCATGATGGGACGATCCTTGTCAACGGTTCAACGACAGGCGCCCGCCGCGCGCACGGCAATGCGCGCGGGCGCCGGAAAATGCGGAGCGCCCATTGTGCCACTGGATCGCCGAGGCTGCAGGGCGTGCAAAAGGCGAAGGGTGCGTTGACCCTTTTTAACCCACACTATGAGACGCTGCGCAAAAGCAAAAAAATGCGGCGCCCGAAGGCGCCGCAACCAGGGAAACAGAAAAGAAATCGTCAGACCGTGGCTTGCGTCGGCTCAGCTCAGCTTCGTGAGCGGCGCAACGGCCGCCGGATCGCTGATGCTCGGCCGGCCGTTCTCGATGTGTCCGGCGAAGCGCCAGGCAAACGTCGCGTCGTCGCGGCTCGTGACCGTGAGGTCGTACCAGTGATGGCTCGAGGCGAGAACCCAGACTTCGTCGATTTGCGCGCCGGCCGGCACGACTACGTTGCGCTCGTGCGCGCCATAGGCGTTGTCGGTCACGTTCAGGTGCGCGACGCTGCTGCCCGCGTTCGAGAACCTGAGGAAGAGGTTGCCGTTGGCCACGTCGTAGTGCGCCGTCACGGCAGGCGCCGGTGCGCGGCCCGACTTGCCCGGACCTGATTGCGCGGCCGTACCCGCAAAGCGGCGCAGGAAGCCGTTCGGGCCATGCACCTCGAACGCATAGACGCCGTTCGTGACGGTAAGGTCCCACGTGTCGTCGAGCGACTTGCCCGCTTCGACCGTATAGCGCCACGGGCCGTCGCTGCGGTTCGTGCCGTACACGTAGAAGTGCGCACCCTGGCGGCCCTTGTTCGCGAACGTGATCGACAGCGTGTTGTTCTGCGCTTCGGCTTTCCCGTTCACATGAAGCTCGTAGGGCAGCGCGCGCGCGTAGCGCACGCCGGGCTCCTGCGCGTCGATCGGCAGCGGCGTGGCCGGCACCGTGGGCGCGGAGTTGACCGAGCACTGGTTGTCGGCGATCGCCATGTAGTTGCTCGTGTCGGGCAGCGTCGGCATCGTGGCGTCGGGCGTGCGGAAGTCGAAGCACGTGGTGAGGTCGCCGCACACCGCACGGCGCCACGCCGTGATGTTGGGCTCCTGCACGCCGAAACGCGCCTCGATGAAGCGGATCACCGACGTGTGGTCGAACACCTGCGAGCAGACGAAGCCGCCCTTGGTCCACGGCGAGACGACCGTCATCGGCACGCGCGGTCCCAGGCCGTAGGGCAGGCCGTCGGCGGTGTACTTGCCGCCGCGGCCCGCCGGGTTGATCACGTTGTGAATTTCGCCGTCCACGCTCACCGTCGACTTGCCCTGCGTGGACGTCGTGGGCGGCTGCGGCGGCACGATATGGTCGAAGAAGCCGTCGTTCTCGTCGTACATGATGAAGAGCACGGTCTTGCTCCACACGTCGGGGTTCGAAGTGAGCGCTTCGATGATCTGCGAGGTGTATTCCGCGCCATAGGCCGGCGTGTACTTCGGGTGCTCCGAGAACGCCGCTGGCGGCAGCAGCCACGAGACTTGCGGCAAATTGTTCTGGAGTACGTCGTTTTTCAGGTCGGCGATCGTGCGCACCGTTTGCGCGCGCTGGTAGAGCGCAGAGCCGGGCTGCGCGTTGATGAAATTCGCGAAGTTCTGCAGGATGTTGGTGCCGTAGTTGCCGTTCAGCGGGTCGCTGCCGTTCGTGCCCTGCTGGTAGATCTGCCAGGAGATGCCGGCGGCCTGCAGGCGCTCGGGGTAGGTCGTCCACGAAAGCAGTTGATACGTGGGCGGCACATCGCCGTCCACGAAGTCGTTGTTGTCGAGCAGCGGGCCGCCCATCGTGCCGGTCGGATCGACCATGCCGGTCATCAGATACGAGCGGTTCGGGTGCGTCGGGCCAGGCAGCGAGCAGAAGTAGTTGTCGCACACCGTGAAGGCGTCGGCCAGCGCGTAGTGGAACGGAATGTCCGCACGCAGGTAATAGCCCATCGTCATGTCGGTCTTGTACTGCGGCCACTGGTTGTACAGACCGTTGTTGATCGCGTACTGCGTCGGGTACCACGAGTGGTCGAGGTCGCCCACGCATTGCGCGCTCGTCTTGAACGTGTCGAGGTGGAACGGCAGTACGGGCTTCGTGGCGTCTTCCTTCGACGGCTGATACCACACCGGCAGGCCGCCCGGCAGCGGAATGGGCAGGCGGTCGTTATAGCCGCGCACGCCGCGCATATGGCCGAAGTAGTGGTCGAACGAACGGTTCTCCTGCATGAACACGACGATGTGCTCGACATCGCGGATCGTGCCCGTGCGCGAATTGGCCGGAATGGCCAGCGCATTGCGGATCGATTCGGGAAGAACGGTCATCGCTGCTGCGGCGGCGCCCGATTGCGCGACGGTCTGCATGAAACGGCGACGGCTGTTTGACGTCATTGTTGCTCACCTTTCTGCTTGGGGTTGGAGTGTCGTGCCCGACGGCGTACTCGCACAAGGGCACGCAGGTGCAATGCTTCAATGGCTGGATGTTGCGGGACTGCTGGGATCGTTGCCGTTGCTGGCCTGGGTCTGTGCGCTGTCTCCAGGCGCGTAGCTCAGGACCGGCGTGACCTGGTCGCTGTCGGCGGCGAGGCTGGCCTGTGCGCCTTGCACGGGGTCGCTCGCGGTGTTCGCGGCGGTTGCCGCGTTCGCGCCATAAGCGAGAATGGCGCTCGGGTTCGACGAGGTGTTTGTCGAGGCGTTCGCCGACGTATTCGGCGACGGGTTCGTGTCGAGTGTCGGCAGCGGCATGATGCGCGCGCTATTCGCCAATGGCGATTGCGATTGCGTTGCGGCGCTCTGGCTTTCCGATGGATCCGGCGTCGACGAAGCCGCCGACGAGCCGTAGCCCGGGCCGCATGCATCGAGCATGATGGTTGCGAGTACAACGATCGCCGCGGTCGACAGGGTCGTCGGCACGCGGTTGGGACGGCGTATTCTCATATGCGCATCCGTTCTGTGGGGATGGGTCGCGCACAGTTTCGCCGTCGATGAAGAAAAAATTGTGAAACGCACGAAAACGTTTGCAGGCGATGAATTTCCTTTACAAAAGTGCTGTGCGAAAAGCATTCGCTGCCGGTTGTGAGCTAACGAAATGCTTTCATTTCGCCGAGCCGTTTTAGTGAGCGGGACGCAGCACGTCGGTCGCGCGATGCGGCATCTCGACCTGATCGATCAGGAACACTTCGCCGCGCGAGTGCTCCGCGCGCAGCGGCAGGATCGCCTGGTACGCGCTCGAGCGATACCACGCGCGTGCGATCTCGCGGCTCGCAAATTCGATCATGATGAGGTCGCCGGAAAACTTGCCCTCGAGCCGCTCCACGCGGCCTCCGTGAATGATGAAGCGGCCGCCGAAAGGGGCGAGCGTAGCGTCGATCTTTTCCAGATATTCGACGATGGCGGGGCAAGGTTCGACGTCGCGCAGATGGGCAATGGCGTAGGCGGTCATGGCAGGTCTCGTGAGTGTGAAAGGGTGGGTCCACGCTTGCGAGAATAGGGCGCGCCGGGCAGGGAATCGATTACCTGGGAGGTAAAGACCGCGGGTGCGGCAGCCCTTCCTCTCGATTAATTCTCTCTCGAAAGGCTTTTTTTCTTGACCTGTATCGGGCTAAGGCACGATTTACCCAATTCCCATTGCATCTTCATTGCACAGGAGATTTCCCTCGGGTAGAACTGTGGGTTCACCGTTCTAATCGCGCATGGCTGTTCAAATGGCCCGGTTGTGGCGCGAGGCTCATTCGCTTTTCCAGGGAGTATTTCGATATGCCAATTCCTGCTCATTTATGGCTTAAAGATGATGGTGGCGCGGATATCAGGGGCTCGTCGACGGTCGAAAGTCGTGAAGGGAGTATCGAAATCATCAGCTTCAGTCACGGAGTCAACCTTCCCGTGGACAGCATCGCCGGAAAAGTTACCGGTGGGCGCACGCATGCGCCGATGGTGATAGAGAAGGAATTTGATGCCTCCAGCCCTTATCTTTATAAAGCAGTGTCAAGAGGGCAAACGCTGAAATCAGCGGAAATAAAGTGGTATCGCATCAATGACGCCGGCAAGGAAGAGGTGTATTTCATCATGCTCCTGGAGGGTGTGAAAATCACTGGTGTCAATCCCGGTATGGTTAATATCAAGCTGGCACAAGCGTCGGCGCTGAATCACGTTGAATGTGTTTCCATGATGTACGATCGCATCACGTGGCACTACACGGATGGAAATATAAAATATACCGACGCATGGACTGAGCGCTGATTATTGGGAGAGGCGTCAAATGGCCCTGCAAGGAAAATTCCTCGTGAACAACGCGCCTTTCTCGCCTTTGGCGATTTGCGGAGTCGGAACGTTTAGTGCGTTCTCGGGTAACGGTATATATCGTAACCGGGGAGGATGTACAGCAATTCCGGACAACGGTCCGATCCCTTCCGGTCGATACTGGATAGTGGACCGGCCTAAAGGTGGTATCGGATCGCAGGCCTGGACCTGGACAAAAGATGCGTGGAATACCGTCACTGGCATCCCTTCCCATCATTCGGAGTGGTTCGCGCTCTACCGCGACGACGGCAAGATTGACGATTTCACGTGGGTTAAAGGCGTAGAGCGCGGACACTTCCGCTTGCATCCGGCTGGAGGCCGCGGTATCTCGTTAGGCTGCATCACTTTGCCGAGTTATGCCGATTTCGCGAGGATCCGGCAGGCTCTGTTGCACACGCCTGCCGTCTCGGCTCGTGACTCGGGACTTCGCGCATATGGAACCATCGAGGTAATAGCATATGGCGACACTTGCCCGTAGGCTCGCTAAAGCGGCATTGATTATCGGATTGTTTTTGCTTTCCGTTCGCTACGTCCATACGTATCCGCTGCGGATGCCTGAGAGTCAGCTTTCCGTATGGCTATCTGTTTCAAACCGCATGGGTATCCGGGATCCGGACGATCTCTACATTCCGGTGATGCTCATTGCAGAACTCGTCGTTACGCTTTTTCTATATGCGACGATCGTCAAAATCTGGCGCTACTACTGGACAAAGCGCCGGGGCATGACGGCCCGAGGCTAACCGTAACGACGTCGGAGTGCGATGTTGGTGAGAGGAGCGTCGAGCGCTGTGATCTGCTCAGGTTCGAGCGGCGATGTCCATGCAAATGTCTATTGTGGCGCGGGTCAATCGCCTGGCATCTCTGAGAGTAAAATACCCACCATCCGCACTCCGGATCGAGACGCTTTCGCTTTCCGCCACCGCCGCCATGAACCCGTCACCCGAGAATAAACCCGCGCGCAAGCAGCCGCCCACGTGGCTGCTGAACACCCTCACGGCGCTCGTGGGCGTGCTCACGCTCGCGCTGGGTATCGGCTGGATCGTCTACAAGTGGGTCGTCGATCTGGAGATTCCGTACTTCGCCATTCCGCTCGTGATGTGCGTGCCGGTGATCGCCGCCGTGGCGTTCCGCAACATCTGGGATTGAGGCGCGCGAGCGCCTCCTCATCCCCCGAAATCCCGCGAAGTTTCAAACGCCGAAGTGTTCCGCACCCGCCGCGCGCACGCGCTCCACGACGGCGCTCCACGCTTCGTTCATGCGCTGGCGGAACAGGCGCATCGTGCCCGGATACCACGGCGAGTCTTCGCGCTCGTGCATCCAGCGCCAGTCGAGGTCGTACTGCGGCAGCAGCACCCAGCACGGTTTGCCGAGCGACGCCGCCAGATGCGCCGTGGACGTATCCACGCAAATCACGAGATCGAGCTGCGCGATGATCGCCGCGGTATCGACGAAATCGCGCACGTCGGTGCCGAGGTGCAGCAGCGGCAGGCTCGCGGGCGGATTCTGCGCTTCGTCTTCTCCCTGGCCTTTTTGCAGGCTCACGAACTGCACGCCCGGCAGGTTCCAGAGCGGAGCGAGCGCGGCCAGCGAGGGCAGCGAGCGATGCGCGTCGTTGAAATGCTTCGGGTTGCCCTTCCAGACGATGCCGATGCGCGGGCCCGGCGCGAGCGTGGCCAGGCGCGCCCCCCAGTGCTCGACGAGCGCGGGTTCGGGCGTATAAACGAGAGGCGCGGGGATCGTCTCCAGCGTCGTGCCCAGGCGGTGGGGCATGCTGATCGGGCTCACCCAGTAGGCGAACTGGCCGGCCGCTGCCGCGCCGGCTTCATGGTCGAGCACGGCGTCGATGCCTTCCACGCCGCGAAAGAGCCGCTGCAGCGGCGGCTGGCAGGCGAACGCGACGTGCGCCGCGCCCTGCGCCTTGAGCACGCGCGCATAGCGCCCGAATTGCAGCATGTCGCCGAGGCCATCTTCCTGCCATAGCAGCAGCGATTTGCCGGCGAGCGGCTCGCCCTGCCAGCCGGGGCACTGCAGCAGACGTTGCGTCGCGTGATGCACGAAGCCGGGCATGGTGTAGCGGCATTCGTAGCGCGCGAAGCCTTCTTCGAAGCGGCCCATGCTGATGAGCAGCGTGGCGAGGCGGAACTTCGCGTCGCCGTATTCCGGGTTCGCGTCGAGCGCGCGGCGGTAGCCGGCCTCGGCTTCGTCGAGCCGGCCGTATTCCTTGTGCAGGCTCGCGATATTGAAGTGCGCCTCGGCGAAATCGGGCCGCACGGCAACGGCTTCGTGTAGTACCTCGAGCGCTTCGGCGCGGCGCCCGAGCGCCATCAGCACACAGGCGAGATTGTTATAAGCCTCGACGCGGCCCGGCAGGCGGCGCAGCGTCTCGCGATACGCCGTTTCGGCCTCGGGCATCCGTTCGAGCGTATGCAGCGCGACGCCGAGGTTGTACTGCGCCTCGGCGTGATTCGGCGCGAGTGCGAGCGTCTGGCGAAAAGCCACCTCCGCCTCGGGTACGCGCTTGAGGTCGGTGAGCACGCAACCCAGGTTGTTCAGCGCATCGACGAAATTGGGGCGAATCTGCAGTGCGAGGCGCACCGCGAGTTCCGCTTCGGTGAGCTTGCCGGACGCCTTGAGCAGCGTGGCGAGATTGTTGAGCGCCTCCGGATACTGCGGGTGGATCAGCAGGGCCTGGCGAAAGGCCTCGGCGGCTTCGTCGCCGCGCGCCTTGTCCCGCAGTAGTGTGCCCAGCGCGTTGTACGCCTTCGCATGACGCGCATTCGCAGCGACGGCGCCGCGAAACGCGCTTTCGGCTTCTGCGTGGCGGCCTTGTCCCTGCAGCAGGAGGCCGAGATTGTAGTGGGCGTCGGCGTGATCTGGGCGGTCCGCGAGCACGGCGCGAAAGGCAGCTTCCGCTTCTGCGTGACGCGCCTGGCGCTGCAGGACGACGCCCAGGTTGCTGTGTGCGTCGGCGTCGGCGGGCGTGAGGCTCAGCAGCCGTTCGTAGAGCGCCTGGGCCTGATCGAGGACGCCGAGCGCCGCAAAGAGTGCGGCGAGGCCGCTGTACGCCTGCGCGAAGTCGGGCTTTGCCGCGATGCAGCGCTGCCACAACGCCTGGGCGCGCGCCGCGTCGCCCGTGCCCATGGCGCTCAGGGCCGCGAGATTGAGCATCGGCGCGAGCGCGGCGTCGTCCGTTGCCCCGGGTTGGCCGTCGACATGCGGTTCGAGCAATGCGAGCGCGTCGGCGAAGCGGTGCGCTTCGCAGTGCGCATTGGCTTCGCGCAGGATGTCGTCGAGGGCGGGCGCGAGGGGCGTCGAAATGGTCACAGTGAAAATCGTAAGAGACGGGGCGCGACGCGTGGGCGACACGGACAATGCGGCAGTGTCGAGATTACGACAGCTCGTGCTCAGTCAACGGCGCGAATTGAGCGCATCCGGTGCGCTTATTCGGGCGATAAGCGCATCTGGCCCGCAAAAGCTTGCAGATGGCTTGCAAAATGGAGTGAGCGCCGGAGGTAGCCCGTAAGGGGGCGTTTTGGGCGCTTGCGCGTGCAGAAGGGAAATCGTCACCATGAGCCGATTGCCCCGATTGATTCGAATTCCGAACGATTGACTATCGCGCGCGCCGAACCAGGCCGCGCGCGATGAAATGCATCAGGGCACCAGTATCTGCCGCCCGACCACCTTGCCCTGCACGAGCGCTTCGAATGCCTCGTTGATTTCCGTAAGCGGCCGCGTGGAGACGGGCGAGGGCTGCATCTTGCCTTCGCGCATCAGCGTCACGAGTTCGCGCAACTCGGGCAGCGTGCCCACATAGCTGCCCTCGATCCTCAGCGGCCGCATCGGGATGATGGGCAGCGAGAGCGTGAGGTCGCCGCCCATCAGCCCGACGATCACCACGTGGCCGCCGCGCGCGCAGGCGTCGAGCGCGAGCTTGACGGTGGGCGTCGCGCCGACGAGGTCGAGCACCGCGCGTGCGCCGCCGCCCGTTGCCGCGATGATCTGCTGCACGGCGTCGTCCGCGCGCGCATCGATGGCCGCGAGCGCGCCCGCCGCAAGCGCGGCTTCGCGCTTGGCGGGGTCCACGTCCACGACGATCGCGCCTTGTGCGCCCATCGCCTTGAGCACTTCGAGCGCCATCATGCCGAGGCCGCCCGCGCCGATGACGACCACGGGGCCTTCATGGATACGCGCGCCGAACTTCTTCACCGCCGAATACGTCGTCACGCCCGCGCAGGCGAGCGGCGCGGCCTTGACGGGATCGAGGCCGGCGAGATCCACGAGATAGCGCGGATGCGGCACGATCACATAATCCGCAAAGCCGCCGTCGCGCAGCACGCCAAGCGATTGCGGCTTCGCGCAGATGTTCTCTTCGCCGCGCTCGCAGGCCGCGCATGCGCCGCAGCCGATCCATGGATGCACCACTACCGACGTGCCCGCCGCGAGTGCTTCCGGCGCGCCTTGCGCGTCGGGGCCGAGCGCCGCGACCTCGCCGCAGATTTCATGGCTCGGCGTGAGCGGCAGCTTGATGCCGCGATCGGCGAGCGAGAGTTTCTTGCCGCCGCCCAGGTCGTAATAGCCCTCCCAGATGTGCAGATCGGAGTGGCACAGGCCCGCGGCCTTCACGCGCAGCAATACCTCGGTGCCCTTGGGCTCGGGCACGTCGCGCTCGACCAGCTCGAGCGGTTTGCCATGATGGATAACGCAGTAACAGCGCATTTGCATCGATGTCTCCGTGAGTGTTGTGTACGGCGGCCAGACACAGCCCGGCGATTGCGGCGTATTCGCATCATAGCCGATGCGGTCTAAATTCGTCCGATCGTTCTATTTTCTGCTGCTGTGCGCGTCGATTGGTCAGAAGGCCGGTATAAGCATTCGGCGTAGATCGTTGCATAGCTAACTATATTGGGTTATCCTGTGCGCATGTTCGATCATTGCCTTTACTTCAACACCACGGCGCTCGCGCGGCGCCTCGAACGCGAATGGGCGCAAGCCTTCGAGTGCTTCGAGCTCACGCCGCCGCAGGGTTTCATGCTGCGCGCCGTGCTGGAGCGTCCCGGTTTGCCGCAGCGCGAACTGGCCGATCTGCTTTCCATCGCGCGGCCCACGGCCACACGCGTGCTCGACGGCCTGGAGGCGCGCGGCTACGTGGAGCGTCAGCGCACCGATGGCGATGGCCGCGAAGTGGCGATCGTGCCCACGGCGCAGGCCATCGCGATTCGCGAGGTGCTCAATGCGGCGAGCGCGACAGTCGCGAGCCGCCTGAAGCGCACGCTCGGCGGCGAGGCGTTCGTGGATACGGTGTCGCGTCTGCGTACGGCGCGCGCGACGTTGGGCTGATCTCGAGCTGAAAGCGCGCGGCACGCGTTATGTGCGGCAACGCTTCAGAAGGGCATTAAAGCTTAGGGAGTGGCATCATGCGGCGCATCGGCGCTTTCTGTCTTTCAACCTGGCTTGCGGCCGCGGTTCTTTTTCTCGGGCGCCATTCGGTGCCGTTGATGGCGCTCAGCGGTGTGATCGTATTCGCCGGCTTCGATCTTTTTCGTCCAGATTCGGGCGACCAGTAAAGCCAAAAGCATGCTGCGAGCGCCCCGCATGCGGCGCGGCGCCCGCGGCCCTTCACATTACATCTCTTCGGCCCACGACATGTTCTCGCGCGCGAGCAGCGCCGACGATGCCGCCGGCCCGAACGTGCCCGCCGTGTAAGTGCGCGGGCGGTCGTTCAGTTCCTTCCAGCCGTCGAGAATCGGCTCGACCCACGTCCATGCGGCTTCCAGTTCGTCGCGGCGCATGAAGTGCGTGAGACGGCCGCGAATCACGTCGATCAGCAGGCGCTCATAGGCTTCCGCGCGGCGCTCGGGAATGGCCTGCTGCAGGTCGAGATTCAGGCTCACGGGCAGCATGTTCATGCCGCTGCCCGGTTCCTTCGCGAGCATCTGCAGCTGGATCGACTCTTCTGGCTGGAGCTGGATCACGAGACGGTTGCCGTAATTGCGCGGGCCGCTCGGGAAGATCGAGAACGGCAGGTCCGCGAATTCGATCACGATTTCCGACTGGCGCTTCTGCATGCGCTTGCCCGTGCGCAGGAAGAACGGCACGTTGGCCCAGCGCCAGTTATTGATGTGCGCGCGCAGCGCGACGAACGTTTCCGCCTTGCTGTCGGCCGGCACGTTGTCTTCCTGCAGATAGCCCTTCACCGGCTGGCCGTCCACGGCGCCCGCCGCGTACTGGCCGCGCACGGTGTCGCGCGCAATATCGGCGAGCGACATGGGGCGCAGCGAGCGCAGCACCTTGAGCTTTTCGTCGCGCACGGCGTCCGGGTCGAGCGAGACGGGCGGCTCCATCGCCACGATGCACAGCAGTTGCAGCAGGTGGTTCTGCACCATGTCGCGCAGCGCGCCCGTGTGATCGTAGAAGCCCGCGCGGCTGCCCACGCCTACCGTTTCCGCCACCGTGATCTGCACGCTGCGGATATACGGCGCCTGCCACAGCGGCCCGAAGATCGGGTTGCCGAAGCGCAGCACCATCAGGTTCTGCACCGTTTCCTTGCCCAGATAGTGGTCGATCCGGTAGATCTGCGATTCGGAGAAATGCCGGCCCACCGACTCGTTGATTTCCTTCGCCGAGGCGAGATCGTGGCCGAGCGGCTTTTCTAGCACCACGCGCGAGCTGCCGTCGATCAGGCCGCCCGCCGTGAGGTTGTCGCAAATCGTCGTGAACAGTTCCGGCGAAGTCGAGAGATAAAACACGCGCAGGGCATGCTCGCGCGACGCCGCCTTGAGGTTCGCGTAGTTGCCGGGATCGTTCACGTCGATGATCACGTACTGGAACAGGTTCAGATAGCGGTCCCACGCTTGCGCATCGAACGCTTTCGCGTCGATGAACGGACGCGACTGTTCTTCCATGAACTTGCGATAGTCGTCGATCGTCCAGTTCTTGCGGCCCACGGCGATGATGCGCGTTTCCGGCGGCAGGTTGCCGTGCAGGTGCGCCATGTAGAGCGCGGGCAGCAGTTTGCGCGCGGCCAGGTCGCCTCCGCCGCCGAAAATGATCATGTCGACGGGCTGTTCGGGCAAGGCTTGGGCAGGCTGATTCGTCATGGCAGGTCGGAGGTGACGCGCGCTCGGGCAACGTGGTTGAGCACGACCGCTAGCGCGCGGTTGCAGAACCCGCGCCCGGCGCAAGAGCGGGGCGCGGCGAAAACGCTAATGGTGCATGGTTTCGCGCGAGTTTGCACGCACGTCGCGAACGAGGCGTCGCGCGAGACGCCCTGTCGTCGATAAACCGACCGGCCGTTCATGCATCCATCGCGCGGCGGCCAGCCGATCCTTACCCGAGCCCCGGCACCGCGACGCCGAAGGTCGTGAGCACCAGCACGACATTGAGCGAGAGCACCGCCGCCGCGCCCGCCACGGCTGCCGCAGCCGTGAGCGCGCGGTTACGATGAGACCCCATCACGTCGCCGTGGCACGTGAACCACACGAGCGCGGCCATCGGGAACGGCAGCGCGAGGCTCAGCACGACCTGGCTCATGACGAGCGCGTCGGTGGCGTTCACGCCCAGCGCCACCACGATGAAACTCGGCACCATCGTCACCGCGCGGCGCAGCCACAGCGGAATGCGAAAGTTCACGAAGCCTTGCATGATCATCTGCCCCGCGAGCGTGCCGACCACCGAACTCGAAATGCCCGAGGCGATCAGCGAGACGAGGAAGATGCTGGCCGCCGCCGCGCCCAGCAGCGGCGCGAGCGTGCGGTAGGCGGTCTCGATTTCGGCGACATCCGCGTAGCCCTGGTGGAACGCGCCGGAGGCCATCACCACCATCGCCATGTTGATGAGCCCGGCCACCGAAAGCGCGACCACGACCTCGACGTTAGAAAACTTCACGAGGCGCTTGCGCTCGGCGTCGTTGCGCGCAAGCACACGCGCCTGGGTGAGCCCCGAGTGCAGAAAGAGCGCATGCGGCATGACCGTGGCGCCGATGATGCCCACCGCGATCGTCACGGCTTGCGCGTCGGGCAGGCGTGGCGTGGCGAGGTGGCGCAGCAGGCTCTGCCACTCGACCGGCGTGATGAAAAGCTCCAGAACGTAGCAAATGCCGATCACGCCCACGAGCGCGCCGATCAGCAGTTCGAGCGGCCGGAAGCCCGCGCGCTGGAGAAACAGCAGCGCATAGGTCACGACAGCCGTCACTGCCATGCCCGCGAGCAGCGGCAGACGAAAGAGCAGCGCAAGGCCGATCGCGCCGCCGAGGAATTCGGCGAGATCGGTGGCCATGGCCGCGATCTCGCTCACGCCCCACATGAGCCACACGAGCGGCGCGGGCAGGCTGTCGCGGCACAGCTCGGCGAGATTGCGTCCCGTGGCGATGCCGAGCTTCGCGGAAAGCCCCTGAAACAGCATGGCGATGACGTTGGCGAGCAGCACGACCCAGAGCAGCGCGTAGCCGTAGCGCGCACCGGCCTGGATGTTGGTCGCGATATTGCCGGGGTCGATATAGGCCACCGAGATGACCACGGCCGGACCCGCAAGCGGCAGCAGAAGGGCGACGCCGCGGCGGCGTCCTTCGAGCGCTTCGCGTACCGCTGCGGCCGTGTTGCGTGTGAGGCCGTCGGGGGCGCGCTGCACCTCGTCATCGCGGGCGCGATGATCCATGCAACTTCTCGCGCGGGCCGGGGTCAGAAGCCGCAGCCCATCGCTCTGTGGCACGCATCGAGCATGTGTGAATACGTTGAAAGTGCGTCATCGGAATCGGGCCCTCACGCGTTAAGCAGGCAATCCGCATGCTTGCCTTGGCGCTATCTCAGCACAAACCGGCGCGCCGCGCCTTCGCTGCTCTCTTTCCCTTACGAAATGCCTGAATTCCCGATCTTTTCGTTTACACCGGTCCGTATGAAGAAACCGTTCGCGACTGCGCTGCTGATAGGCGGCCTCGCATGGGGCGCGCTCGCCCACGCCGACGACAAGGTCATCGTGCTCGACTCGGGCGAGGCGAAGCTCTCGCTCATCGACCAGGCAAGCCGCACCGTGGTCGGCACCGAGCCCACGGGCAAGGAACCGCACCACCTGATGATCACGCCCGATGGCAAGTCGCTCATCGTCGCCGATTCGGTGTCGAACGACCTGCTGTTCCTCGACCCGCATACGGGTCAGGTGCAAAGCCGCCTGGAAGGGATCGAAGACCCGTACCAGCTCGGCTTTTCGCCCGACCATAAATGGTTCGTGACCGCGGGCCTGCGACTCGACCGCGTGGACGTCTATCACTACGACGGCAAGAACCTCACGATCGCCAGGCGCATTCCGCTCGGGAAAACGCCGAGCCACATCACGTTCGCCTCCGACAACAAAACGGCATTCGTCACGCTGCAGGACACGGGCGAAGTGGCCGCCATCGACCTGCCGACGCAGACGGTGCTCTGGAAACTGCAAGTGGGCAACACGCCCGCGGGCCTGTGGATGACGCCGGGCGACAAGTACCTGCTCGTGGGCATGACGGGTGAGGACAACGTGGCCGTGGTGGACTGGCACAACCGCACGGTCGTGAAAAAGATCCAGACCGGCCGCGGCGCGCATAACTTCCGCAATCTGGACGATGGCAAACATATTGCCGTCTCGAATCGCGTCGAGAGCACGATCAGCATTCTCGACTACACGACGCTCACGAAAGTCGCCGACATCACGGGCCTGCGCCCCGGTCCCGACGACATGGAACTTTCGGCGGACAAGCGTTACCTATGGGTGACGTTCCGTTTCGCGAAGCACGTGGGCATCATCGACCTGAACACGCGCAAGCTGATCGACACGATCGCGGTGGGCCGCTCGCCGCACGGCATCTACTTCGCGAACAGCGCGCCGGTGTACGCGCCGAACCCGGACTGATTGAGGAGTCTCGATGCTCGATACGCTGATTTCGCAGGCCGACAACCTCGTTTCGTGGCTGCAGACGCTCGTCTACGTGGACGTGGTGCAGCCGGTCTTCTACAAGGTCGGCCTGATGGGCTACGACGAGGACACCTATGACGCGCTTTACTGGGTGATCGTCGGCGTGCTGCAGATCTGTGCCTCGTATGTGCTGCTGCGCCCGCTCGAAGCGCTGCGGCCCGCGGAAGACTGGGGCGATCGCCGTGCGCTGCGCGCCGACGTCTGGTACACGTGGATCGCGAAACTCGGCATTCTGAACATCGCGTTCTTCTTTCTGCTCACGCCCGTGTTCAATCACTGGCAGAGCCTGATGGCGATCCACAACATACCGAACATCGAAGTGGATAGCCTCTGGCCCGGCGTGACCGACAAGCCGATCGTGTCGTTCCTGATCTATCTCGTCGTGCTCGATTTCGCGGGCTACTGGTATCACCGCTGGCAGCATCGCTTCGGCGTGTGGTGGGAACTGCACGCCGTGCATCACAGCCAGCAGCAGATGTCGCTGTGGTGCGACGACCGCAATCACTTCCTCGACGACATCGTGCAGGCCGCGTTCTTTGCGGGCATCTCGCTCTTCATCGGCGTGCCGCCCGCGCAGTTCGTCGTGCTCGTGGCCGTGAGCAATTTCATGCAGAGCGTGCAGCACGTGAACGCGCGGCTCGACTTTGGCTGGCTGCTCGAGCGCATCGTCGTGAGCCCGGCGTTTCATCGCCGCCATCATGCGATCGGTTATGGCCACGAGGGCACGCGCTACGGCTGCAACTTCGGCGTGCTGTTTCCGTGGTGGGACGTGATGTTCCGCACGGCGTCGTGGAACAAGCAGCATGAGCCGACCGGCATTCGCGACCAGCTGCCCGCGCCGCACGGCCGCGGTGCGAACTATGGCGAAGGCCTGCTCGCGCAGCAGTGGTTTGCGCTCGTGCGCATCGCGCGGCGCCTCGCGGGCAAGGGGTATCCGATGGGGGACGCGGCGCGCTGAGCTTCGCGGCGCTCGTTGCGGTTCCTCGTGCGAGGCGGTCTTCGGGCCGCCTCGTTTCGTTTCAGGATGACGTGTCGGCATGCTGTTTCGGGATGCCACCGGCGCGCCGGATGCGATAATCGCGCATTCATCCCCCACACATGCATGATGCGCGCGTCAAAAGCGCAGTTGGAGAACATCTTGAGCCGTATCGACAATCCGCAGCACGACCAGGAAGTCGGCGTGGCCGACGCCACCCAGGACACGACCCGCATCGACGACACGCGCATCGGCGCCGTGCGCCCGCTCATCTCGCCCGCGCTGCTGCTCGACGAGCTGCCGGTGCCGCAGGAGACGCAAACGCTGGTCGAAACGAGCCGCAGCGAGATCGCCGAAGTGCTCGCGCAGCGCGACGACCGGCTCGTGGTGGTGGTGGGCCCGTGCTCGATCCACGACCACGACCAGGCGATCGAATACGCGAAGCTGCTCAAGGCAAAGGCCGATACGCTCGAGGACGACCTGCTGATCGTCATGCGCGTGTACTTCGAGAAGCCGCGCACCACGGTGGGCTGGAAGGGCTATATCAATGACCCGCGTCTGGACGGCAGCTTCCGCATCAACGAGGGCCTGCGCGCGGCGCGCCAGCTGCTGCTCGACATCAACGCGCTCGGCCTGCCCACGGCCACGGAATTCCTCGATCTGCTGAGCCCGCAATTCATCGCCGACCTCGTGGCGTGGGGCGCGATCGGCGCGCGCACGACCGAAAGCCAGAGCCACCGCCAGCTCGCCTCGGGGCTCTCGTGCCCGATCGGCTTCAAGAACGGCACCGACGGCGGCGTGCAGGTGGCCGCCGACGCCATCGTCGCGGCGCGCGCGAGCCACGCGTTCATGGGCATGACGAAGATGGGCATGGCCGCGATCTTCGAAACGCGCGGCAACGACGACTGCCACGTGATCCTGCGCGGCGGCAAGAGCGGGCCGAACTACGATGCGGCTTCCGTGGCGGCGTGCTGCGCGGCGCTGGCGAAGGCGGGGCTGCGCGAGCAGGTCATGATCGACTGCTCGCACGCGAACTCGAACAAGGCGCAGCAGCGCCAGATCGACGTGGCGCGAGATATCGGCGAGCAGCTGGCGGGCGGCGACAGGCGCATTGTCGGCGTGATGATCGAGAGCCATCTCGAAGAGGGGCGCCAGGACCAGAAGCCTGGCGTGCCGCTCAAGCGCGGCGTGTCGATCACCGATGCGTGCATCAGCTGGGCGCAGACGGCGCCGGTGCTCGATGGGCTGGCCCAGGCCGTGCGCGAGCGGCGCAAGGCGGGGTGAGGGCGCTAACGCCCCTTGCGCGAGCCTTTCTTCGCAGACGTTGCCCGCGGCGCCTCTTTCACCGGCGCCGCCACTCCCTCGCTCGCATTCAATTGCTCGAGCCACGAAAGCGCATCGGCATAGGCGAGAAATTGTTGCAGATACCCCGGCGACACTTCGCGCATGAGCGAGAGCGCGCGATGCACGAGGCTGCTCGAATTGAGCGGCCCCGCGTTTCTGGGCACCTGGTCCAGCGACTGCCGCAGCTGCTTTTCTGATCGCACACGCGACCACGTTTGCCGGAAGTATTCGACCAGCTCCGGGTCTGGCTCGTGTCGCACACGCGTCGACGGTTGAGCGGGTTCCGCGCGCCCGAGCGAATCGACGAGGCGGCCCAGTTCGCTTCTCGCCGTATCGTCGCCGAGCCCGTGCGTGATTTTCGATGCCTCGCGCGCGAGGTCGTCGGCAAAGGCGTCGAGCAATTGGGCGAGGCGCGCATCGATCAGCCGGCGCGCTTCGCCCGCGTGTGCGGCGGCGCGGCGCTCCAGCGCCTCGATGAAGTGAAAGCGCACCGGGTCGAGCTGGTCCGCGCCGCGAGCGCGCCAGGCGTCGAGCAGGGCGCGGGCGTCGGACGCGGCGGTTCGTTCGAGCTGTCGCTCCGCATCATTGAGCATGCTTGCCCTCGCCGACGGTCGGCCGCGGCACCGGCGCGATCTCCACGCGGCGGTTCTTCGCGCGGCCGGCTTCGTCCGTGTTGGCGCTCACCGGCTGCTCCGAGCCGAACGCGGCCGCGAACACCGACGACGCGGGAACGCCCGCGTCGATGAACGAGCGCGTGACCGTCAGCGCGCGTTCGGCCGAAAGCTCCCAGTTGTCGGCGAAGCGGCGGTTGCCCGCGTGCACCTGCTGGTCGTCGGCGAATCCGCTCACCATCAGGATTTCGTCGCGGCTCTTCAGATACGCCGTGAGCGGCCCCGCGAGGCTCTTGAGCAGATCGCGGCCTTGCGGGGTCAACTGGTCCGAATTCAGCGCGAACAGCACGCTGCCGCTAATGCCGATGCGTCCGTTCACGAGCGTCACGCGCCCCGCCGCGAGCGGGCCCGCGAGCGCCTCTTCGAGCGTCTTGCGGCGCGCCGTTTCGGCCTTGCGCTGTTTCACTTCGTTGGCGAGCCGGCTCGACAGTTCGAGCTGCATGCCGACCACGCCCACGAGGATCAGCAGGAACGCGCCCAGCAGCACCGACATCAGGTCGGCGAACGCGGGCCAGACCGGTGCAGCGGGGGCCGCGCCGCCGTCGATTTCGTCGTTCATGCCGCATCCGCTCCGGCGGTGGCGCGCTGGCTCGCGAGCTGTTGCAGGTTCTCGACGATCTGCTTCTGCGACAGCATGCTCAGGTCGATGACCTCACGCGCCTGCGCCACATAGTAGGCGAGCTGGTCGTCGCTGCGCGCGAGCGACTTGTCGAGCGCGGCCTCGATGCGCTCCAGGTGCGCCACGAGCTTGTCGTTCGATTCGCCGAACACGCTCACGGCCGCGCCGAACGCGTCGCCGAGGCTCGCCACTTCCACGGCGCTGCCGCTGACCTGCGCGGCGATCGCGCCGAGCTTGCCGCTCTGGGTTTCGACGCTCGCGCTGAACTGGCCGCCCACGCGCTCGAGCAGATCCGACGACGTGGAGACGAGCGCGTCGATCGCCGAGCGCTGCTCGGTGGAGGCGCGGTTCACGGCGTCGAGCAGCGTTTCGAGCGTGGCGAGCAGGCGGTTGCGCTCGTCGAGCATCGCGGTGTCACGCACCATGCTGTCCGACAGTTTCTGGCGCAGCTCGGCGATGACTTCGGCCGCGGCCTGCGGTGCGGCCGACGCGGCCTGCACGAGGCTGCCGATTTCGGCGATCGTGCTGGCGTTATGGGCCTGCGATTGCGTGGTGATGTCGCTGGCGGCCTGCGCGAGCGTTGCGCAGATTTCCTGCTGGCGCTGCGCGGTGGCCGCGCTCATGGCTTCCCATTCCTCGCGCAAGGCGGCTGACATCGTGGCAAGCGACGCGCTCCATGCCTCGAGGCGTTGCTCGTCGCGTGCAGAGATTTCCGCGTGCAGGTTGGCCGCGGCCTTCGGCGCGTCGGCGGCCGCTTCGACAAGGCGATCGATTTCAGCGATCGTCTTGCTGGCGTGCTGCTGCGCTTGCGCCGCGATGTCGTTCGCGGTTTGCGCGAGCGTCGCGCAGATTTCCTGCTGACGTTGTGCCGACACCGCGCTGGTCGCTTCCCACTCCGTGCGCAACGTGGCGGCCATCGCCGCGAGCGCTTCGGCCCAGCTTGCGAGCCGCGCTTCGTCGCGCGCGCCGAGCTTCGTCTGCAGGTCCGCATGGGATGCATCGACCGCGCGCAGCAGCGACGCCGAATGCTGCTCGAACGCCGCCGCGGCCGTGGCGAGCGCCTGCTGGTTACCGGCGGCGAGCTTTTCGCCGGCGCGTTCTTGCTGTTCGAGCGCCGCCTGCCATGCCTGCGACATCGTTCCGGACGCACTTTCGAAGCGCGTCGACACGCCGTCGAGCAGGCCCGAGGCACGTTGCTCGAAGCTTGCGTTGAAGCGCTCCAGCGCGCCGCCCAGGTCGGCGGCAAGCGCCTCATTGGTCTGCCGGTGCTGCGCGAGCGCACGGTTCCAGATGTCGGCGACGTTTGCAGTCGACGCCTCGAAGCCGCGCGAGAGCCCTTCGAGCTGTTGCTGCACCGCCTGCGTGAGCGCGCTCTGCATCGACGCCGATTCGCGCGCGAGGCCCGCCATGGTCGCTTCGGCGACGGGCTGCAGCGCCGCGCCCGCGGCGCGTGCGCTTTCGGCGGCGCTCGACTTGAGCGACTGGCCCACGGAAGCCGCAAGGCGGCTCCAGGCGGCTTCGGCGTTCGCGACAAAGGCCTGTTGGGTCGCGATCTGCTGTTCGTGCTGCGCGGCGCCCTGACGTTCGATCAGCGTCATCAGCGCGCCGAGCTTGTCGACCAGCGCGGGCATGGCGTCGGCCTGGCGCTGCAGCAGCTTGAACGAGGCTTCGCGCTGATGGGCCGGCGAGAAGGCGCGCAGCGTCGTCGCGATCTTCACGTCGAGCTGCTGCCCGGCTTCGATGCGTTCACGGCGGCAAAGCGCCGAGAGCAGGCCGAGCATGGCGGAGCTGGCCACACCCGCAATCGAGGTGCCGAACGCGAAGCCGAGGCCGTTCACCGGCGCGGCGAGCGACGCGCGGATGGCATCGAGGTCGGTGGCGCTTTCCAGCGCCGCGCCGGTGCCCTTGAGCGTGACGACCATGCCGAGCAGCGTGCCGAGCATGCCGAGCAGCACGAGCAGGCCCGTGAGATAGGGCGCGAGCGCCGGGCCCGGCAGGGCCACGCGCTCGCCTTCGATGCGCGCGCGCACGGCGTTGCGCAGACCCGGATGCAGCGTGTCGAGCCAGCCGGCCAGGCGCGCGGGCGGCGCGTTCAGTTGCGCGATGGCCCGGGCGAGCGTGGTCGTGGCCTGCTGGAAGCGATAAAGCTCCCAGGCGCCCGTGACATAGCACGCGCCGATCAGCAGCGTGACGGCGGCCGCAAGCGGGTTCGTGACCGCGTAGCCGGCGCCGATCCAGCACACGGCGGCGAGACCGACGACGAAGACAACAGGTTCAATGCGAAAACGGGACATAGCGCGGGACATAGCGTTTGGGTTAGCTGGTGCGAAGGGCGGCAAGCAGCCCCTCCACCGGTTGAAACCGAATCTCAAGTTCGGCGAGCAACACGCTCTGCATATCTTTGCGAAAGCCGGCGAGCCAGGCGTGCGGCGCGGCGCTTTCTCCGGCGGACTCCGCCGCGGCCGCTGCGCGCTGCTGCTCGAAATGCGCGCCTAGCAACGCGGGCACACCGGCGAGCAGGCTGCGCTCGCGCGCGCCGAGCGCCTGTTCCATCACGGCATCCACCGTCGCGAGGCGCGCGAGCGCAGGCGCACGGGCGGCCAGCGTAGCGCGCAGACGGGCGCGCAGCGTGGCGATGTCAGTCTCCATCGCCTGCTGCAGGGCGAGGTAGCGCTGGCGGAAATCCGCGAAATCGGGTTCCACATCGGCAGGCTGGCTGGCGGCCTGCGTGCGTCGTCCGTCGCGCCGCGCAGGCGCATCTTCGCCCGCAATGGCCTTTCTCAGCGTCGCGCGCACGCGCTCGCTCTGGCTTTGTTCGGCACTGGCGCCGACGCGCGTCGCCGGCTCGCCGCCCGGCGTCTGGACGCTCAGCGCCGTCGAAAGCGCAATGGCGTCCGTCCAGCCGAGCCACTGGCTCAGATGGTCCGAGATCGATTGCCGGGATTCGGGCACTTCGGCGTCGCCGAAGCGGGCAAGTAAGCGAACGAGCGTCGGGCCGCTCAACGCGAGGCGTTGCGGGGCTAGCACTTTTCCACCTGGGCAAAAAACCCGCTAGTTTACACGCCCGCGAGGGGGCGGCCGGCATCGGCCGTCTGCCCGGCGCCGGAACGACGGCGCGGCGGCTCGTGAAAGCGCGGCGCCCGCGGACGCGAGGCCGCGCCGCGCGGGGGCTTCAGGCGCCTGAGCCGTCAGGCCTTGGCGCTCTCGGCCAGGATCTGCTGGATCGCCTGCTCGAAAGTTTCGACGGGCTGGCCGCCGCTGACCAGATACTGCTGGTTGAAGATGATCGCCGGCACCGACTGGACACCGGCCGCCTGGTATTCGTGCTCTTCGGCGCGCACCTCGTCGGCATACTGGCCGCTTTCGAGGACGGCGCGCGCTTTGTCTGCGTCGAGCCCCACGGACTGCGCCGCCGCGACGAGCATCGCATGGTCGCTCGTGTCCTTGCCCTCGCCGTGATACGCACGCAGCAGCGCGAGCTTGAGCGGCAGCTGCTTGCCTTCGATGCCGGCCCAGTGCAGCAGACGATGCGCGTCGAAGGTGTTGTAGACGCGCTCGCGCGGCCCGAACGCGAAGCCGACACTCGCGCCGCGCTCGCCGATCATGGCCTGCGTTTCGGCGATCTGCTCGGGCGTGCGGCCGTACTTCTTGCCGAGGTACTCGACCACGGATTCGCCGCCCGGGCCCATCTGCGGATTCAGTTCGAAGGGGTGCACGACGATCTGCGCATCGACGGTGTCGCGCAGTCGTTCGAGCGCGAGGTTCAGCGACGAGAGGCCGATGGCGCACCACGGGCACGCGATGTCGGAAACGAAATCGATTCTGAGCGGTTGTTTCATGGCTTTCCTGATCCGGTTGAACGCCGGGCAACTGAGGCGCGGTGCAGCGCAGGTGCGCAAGCAGCGTGCGCACCCGGCGGGGAGGATTCGTCAGTTCATTCGTCCATCATACGGGCTTTGACCTTCTTGCCCTTGACCTTGCCCGCGTTGAGCTTGCGCAGCGCGTCGCGCGCGATGCTGCGCTCCACGGCCACGTAGGTCGAAAAGTCGGTCACGTTGATCTTGCCGATCTGCGAGCCGCTGAAGCCGGCTTCGCCCGTGAGCGCGCCGAGCACATCGCCGGGGCGGATCTTTTCCTTGCGGCCGCCGAGGATCTGCAGCGTTTCCATCGGCGGCAACAGCGGCTCGTTGCTGGCGGGCTTCAGTTCCGCGAGCGGGCTCCACTCGACTTCGCGCTTGAGCGCCTGCTCGATGCCGCCCACGCGGCCCATCTCGTCCATGCTCGCGAGGCTGAGCGCCCAGCCGTCCTGGTCGGCGCGGCCCGTGCGGCCGATGCGGTGCACGTACACCTCCGGGTCGGGGGTGACGTCCACGTTGATCACGGCTTCGAGCTGCGCGATGTCGAGGCCGCGCGCGGCCACGTCGGTCGCCACGAGCACCGAGCAGCTGCGGTTGGCGAACTGGATCAGCACCTGGTCGCGCTCGCGCTGGTCGAGCTCGCCGTGCAGCGCGAGCGCGTGAAAGCCCTGCGCGCGCAGCACGTCGAGCAGGTCGCGGCATTGCTGCTTGGTATTGCAGAACGCGAGCGTGCTCACCGGGCGGTAGTGGTTGAGCAGCATGCCCACGGCGTGCAGGCGCTCGTCTTCCGTGACTTCATAGAAGCGCTGGCGGATCTTGCTGTCGTCGTGATGCTCTTCGAGCTTGACCTCCCTCGGGTTGCGAAGGAACTGCTGGCTCAGCTTCGTGATGCCTTCGGGATAGGTCGCCGAAAAGAGTAGCGTTTGACGCTCCTTGGGGCATTGGCGCGCCACGATTGCGATGTCGTCGAAAAAGCCCATGTCGAGCATGCGGTCGGCTTCGTCGAGCACGAGCGTGTTGAGCGCGCCGAGCGCGAGGTTGCCGCGCTCCAGATGGTCCATGATGCGGCCCGGCGTGCCCACGACGACATGCGCGCCGTGTTCGAGGCTCGCCGCCTGCGGACGCATGGGCGTGCCGCCGCACAGCGTCAGCACCTTGATGTTCTCTTCCGCGCGTGCCAGACGGCGGATTTCCTGCGTGACCTGATCGGCCAGTTCGCGCGTGGGGCAGAGGATCATGGCCTGCACGTCCTGACGGCGCGGGTCCAGACGCGACAGCAGCGCAAGCGAAAAGGCCGCCGTCTTGCCGCTGCCGGTCTTGGCCTGGGCGATCAGGTCGTGGCCCGCGAAGGCGATGGGCAGGCTCGCGGCCTGGATCGGCGTCATGTCGACGTAGCCGAGGCGCGTGAGGTTCTCGAGCATGGCGGGCGCGAGCGGCAGCTCGCTGAAGGGCTGGGCTTGCGTAGGAGTGGCTTTGTTTGTCATGACGGGGTCTCGCGCCGGACGGGTGAGGGCGACGCGGCCGTTCGGTAGAAGTGGCGTCGATGCGGGTGGTGCGCTCGCGGTGCGCGCGCGTTCCGGGATTTTAACGGATGCGCGCGCCCGCGCCCGGGCGTGTGCCGCGCGAGGGGCGACGGCGAGCGCCGCCGAGAAGGCCGAAAATCATCCATTTGTTAATCGCGATTTCGCGCAATAATAATCGACGCATATAGCAATAATGCACGCGCGCGATACGACCAGGATCATGGTCATAAAGTTTCATCAGTCGCGAAGATTTTAATGCCGGAAAATCGCCTGCGATTAATCCAGTTTCCACAATAATCGAATTTCCACGCCGAGGCGGGCGTCGCGTGCTTGCCACACGGCCTGTTCGGGCCGGTCTGAGTATTACTCCGTATTTCCTATTTACCACAAGGACTTACGGATTATTATTCCGATATTTCCAGATTTAGCAAATAACTGTTACAGCGTTTGCCAAGACGATTTAAAGCCTTTGACACGTAGACTTCGCCCGGGATTGCCGGTGTGGCTCCAATACCCGGAGCCGCGTCAGCGCGGTCTGAATGTCATAAGGAAAGTCATGAAGAATACTTTGATTATCGCGGGCGTCCTCGGCGCATTCGCAGCCTCCGCTCACGCACAAAGCAGCGTTACTCTCTACGGCGCACTGGATGCGGGTATCGTCTACGCGAACAATGCAGGCGGCCACGCCGCATGGAACCAGGGTAGCGGCACCGTCGGCGACACGTACTTCGGCCTGAAGGGCAGCGAAGACCTGGGCGGCGGTCTGCATGCGATCTTCACGTTGGAAAACGGCTTCAACCTGAACAACGGCAAGGACACCGAGAGCGGCACGATGTTCAACCGCCAGGCGTTCGTCGGTCTGCAGAGCGACCGCTTCGGTACGCTGACGCTCGGCCGCCAGTATGACTCGATGGTCGACTACCTGGCACCGCTTTCGGCAACCGGCAGCGGCTACGGCAACAACCTCGCGGCTCACCCGTTCGACAACGACAACCTCGACCACTCGTTCTCGATCAAGAACTCGGTCAAGTACCAGAGCGTCAACTACCAGGGCTTCAAATTTGGCGGCCTGTATGGCTTCAGCAATGACGCCGGCCAGTTCGCGAACAACCGCGCATGGAGCGCAGGCGCATCGTACGGCAACGGCCCGCTGAACTTCTCGGCTGCCTACCTGCAGATCAACAACACGCGCACCGGTAACACGAACGGCGCGAGCTCGGCATCGAACGGCAACAACTTCAACCTGTCGGCTCAAACGCAACGCACGTTCGGCGCAGGCGCGAACTACAACTACGGCCCGGCAACGGTTGGCTTCGTGTGGACGCACACGCAGTACCAGAACCTGATCGCCGGCGGTCAGGGCGGCACGACGTTCTCGATCCCCACGGGCACGAACCTGCACCTCGACAACTTCGAGTTGAACGGCGCCTATGCACTCACGCCGGCTCTCGCCCTGAACGCGTCGTACACGTTCACGGACGGCAAGGTCACGGGTTCGAACGGTTCGGGCGATCCGAAGTGGCACACCGTTTCGCTGACGGCTGACTACTCGCTCTCGAAGCGCACCGACGTCTACGCCGGCGCCGTGTATCAGCACGCTTCGGGCGAACTCGGCGACGCTGGCGCGAACGTTGCGATGATCAACACGCTGTCGCCGTCGACCTCGCAGAACCAGGTCGCCGCAACGGTGGGTCTGCGTCACCGCTTCTAAGCATCGTTGGCTCGCTCCCTCGCGGAGTGACGCAGCGCGGGCACCCGATCGGCCGGTCGGGTCCCGCGCTGCACGCGGGCAAGCTACCCAAGGCCCGCGGTTTCATCCGCTTTCTACCTGAAGCACGACCGGTTCGCGGTGCGTGACGCGCTCATGAGGCGCGCCACGGCTGCGAACCGGTTTTCTTTTGTGGCTCAGGATTTTGCGGCCGCCGCAGCAGCGGTCGCAGCCGCAGGCACTGCACTTGCCGACACGGCGACGTCATTCGGCACGTCTTCCGATGCCCCTCGCACCCGCGAAACCCACAGCACCGCCACGCACGTGAGCGCCGCGGCGATCCAGCCGTTCTGCCCGAAGCCGATGATCGCGCCATGCGCGCCATTCGTGAGCCACTGGCCGCCCAGCCATGCGCCGATGCCCGTGCCGAGTGCCTGCACTGCGCTGTTGGCGCTCAGGAACGCGCCGCGCCGCGCGGGCTCGGGAATCGTCGTGAGCAAGGCCTGCATCGGTACCATGCGGCCCGACATCGAGATCATGAACAGGGCGAAGAACGCCACGAGCGCGAGGAACGGCAGCGTGGGCAGATGCGTGACGAACAGCACCGGCACGAGCGAAACGAGTGCCATCACGCGGAACACGCGGCGCTTGCCGTAGCGGTCCGCGAGACGGCCCACCGCGCGCGAGGTCACGAACGTCGCTGCGCCGCCCGCCATATAGAGCCACGAGAGCTGCTGCGGCGCGATGCCATGATTGCCGACGAGCATCGGCGCGATGAACGGGATCACGAGCATGTGCCCGGCCATCATCGTGAAGGTGAGCGCAAAGGCCTTCAGGTGACGCGGCAGTGTGAGCAATCGCCAGAGGTTCGGCAGCACGTGCGCGAGCGGCGTGCGCTGGCCGAGATGCGCCGTGAGCGACGGCACGACGCGCGAGCCCGCGACCCAGATCGCCACCGAGAGCACCATGAGCAGCATGAACGGCGCGCTCCAGCCGTAGTGCGCGCCGAGCAGCACGCCGGCCGGCACGCCCGCGATGGCGGCGATGGAGAACGCCGTCATGATGACGCCCGTGGCCGCGCCGCGCCGCGCGGCGGGAATCACGTCGCTCACGATCGCCATCACGATCGAGCCGAGCACGCCGCCGGTGAGACCCGCGAACGCACGCGCGGCGAGCAGCAGATGAAAGTTCGTGGCGACCGCGCAGGCGAGATTGGAGAGCGCGAACAATGCGTAGGCCACCTGCAGCAGGCGGCGGCGATCGAAACGGTCGATATACGTCGCAGCAAGGAGTCCTGATAGACCCGAACAGAGCGAATACGCGGACACGGCCGTCGCGAACGCCGCGGGCGTGATCGCGAACGCGTGCATGATCTGCGGGCCGAGCGGCATCATCACCATGAAATCCATGATGACGGTGAACTGCGTGAGCGCCAGCAGCCAGAGCAGGGTGCGTTCGCGCAGCGGTGTGAGAGAAGTGGTCATGTATGGGCTTGGCCCCTGAAAGTAAAAAGGCGCGGCTGTTGCCGCGCCAGCAAGATCGATCAGTCGTCGATCGTTTCGTGGGCCCCCTGTGAGCCGCGGCGCCAGTAGGCGGACGCGCGAATGCGCTTCTTGTCGACGCCGCGCTCGTTGCACAGATGCGCGCGCACCGCGCGGATCGCCGAGGCTTCGCCGGCGGCCCAGACGTAGCCTTCGCCCGGCGGCAGCCACACTTCGGACACCCCGTCCACGAGCGGATGCTCCGACTCGCTTTCGTCGCGATAACACCACGTGGCGTAGAGATCGGCTTCGGTGGGCAGTTCGATGCGGGCCGCGCGATTCGCCACCTCGACGACCACTGCTACGCGCGCGCCGGCCGGCAGTTCCGTGAGGCGGCGCTGAATGGCGGGCAGCGCCGTTTCGTCGCCGATCAGCAGATGCCAGTCGAAGCCCGTGGGAATCACCATGGAGCCGCGCGGGCCGCCCACGCCGAGATACTGGCCGGGCTGCGCCTGTGCCGCCCATGCCGTGGCCGGGCCGGCTTCGTGCAGCGCGAATTCCAGATCGAGTTCATTCGCCTGCGTATCGAAGCGGCGCGGCGTGTAATCGCGCGCCGCGGGGCGCTCGACGCCTTCGGGGAACACGACGCCGTCGGGACCCAAAGTTGGCAGTACTGGCTTTTCCTCGCCGGCGGCGGGAAAGAACACCTTGATGTGATCGTCGAACGACGCCGAGACGAAGTCGCTCAGATCGCCCGTGAGCGTCACGCGGACGAGCGAGGGCGAGAGCGCCGTGACGCGCGCCACACGCAACAGTCGGAACTTCAGCGGGTGACGCACACGGACGACTTCGAGTTGGGACGGGTTCTGCATGTATGGCTCCGATGATGTTGGGGTGGCGCGGCGTGGGCCGCCGCGTGGCGCGTGGAAGCGGACTGTCAAACGTCGCTGTTGTCGCTGCCGGTTTCGATTTCCTCGGTGGCGCGCGCCAGAATCGCGGCGATGCGGCGCTGCTCTTCCGGCGCGGCGTCGGTGCGGCGCAGCAGCGCGCGCTTGAGCGCGCGGCGCGCCTCGATCAGCTCGCGCACCCAGGCGCTGCCTTCGGCCGGATCTTCGCCGGCCATGGCGCGGCGCATGACTTCCATCTTGCGGCCGAAGTGCGTGAGCTTCGCGAGGATCAGGTCCGCGCGTTCGCGGTTGGCCTCGAGGTACGTGCGGCCTTCGGGCGAAAGCTCGTAGCGCTTGCGGTTGCCTTCGAGCGTCACGCTTACATAGCCCAGTTCCTCGAGGTACGTGAGGGCCGGATAGACCATGCCGGGGCTCGGGCTGTAGAAGCCGTTCGAACGCGCGTCGAGCGCCTTGATGAGTTCGTAGCCGTGGCTCGGGCGCTCGGCGAGCAGCACGAGCAGCATGAGTTGCAGGTCTTCGGACGTGAACTTGCGGCCACGACCAAAACCGTCGCCGTCGCCGAAACCGCCGAAGCCGCGGCCGAAACCTTCGCCGAAGCGGTCGCCAAAGTCGCCGGGACCTTCGCCGCCGCGATGGCGGCCCATGGCGTGGCGCAGCGCGTGCCGCGCCTGCATGGCTGGGTGGCGGCCGCCGAAGAAGTCGCGCGGATCGCGCGCGGGGTGGCCGTGACGGCCGGTGTGACCAAAGTGCGGATGATGGCGCATAGGGCCTCCTTGTCTGGAGAGTGTCTTAAAACATGTCTTAAGATATATATCGTAAGAGCGTTTGTCAAAGAGAATATTTGGGGTTATTGGGAGACAACAAAGTGTGCGGGAACGCAAAAATTGCGTTTCGGAGGCAACAAGGTGTGCAGGAACCGCGAAATTCGCTGTGCAGCGCACAATTTTTCGCTAGTTTTTCTATCGAGAGGTGATTTTGATAGCGCTGCAATGACGCGCAGATTGAGCGCTCTGCGGAGCACGGACGCGCATCTTCATTCGTCCTTTCACCCGACTCGCCTACGCGCTGCCGGCCCCCAATCGAGCGCCTATCGCTCGGGCTGCCCCACTCCAGCGCACTGCAGCCATGCTTGCGTTTGTTCTCCACCATAGTGAAGAACCATTGGTTCTGGACCGGCCTGAAGACGATTTGGATTCTGAGTGGATTCCGGTCTGTTCTCTTCGGAATCCATCCAGACATCGCCGCGAACCCGCATCCGATAAAAATCAGAATGCCCGTCAACTTGATAATGGCAAACCAGAATTCCAGTTCGCCGTAGTTCTTCACGCTGGCGAGATTGGCAACCGTGAGCACCGCAGTCACGAGCAATGAAAGCGAGCTGCGTCGCCTTTCTTGCCTGCGCTTCCAATTATCTTGCGCCGAACTACGTGTTCGACGCCTTGCTGGCTGGCACCGGAGCAATCGCGTTGCTCGTCTATCCTGTCGTCACGGTGAGTCAATTGCGGCTACACAGGACCCTTGCGGCCGAGGGCCGTCTGAAGTTGAAAATGTGGCTGCACCCGTTCCCTGGGCTGGTCGTGGTGGCGCTGATTGCGGGGGCGTTTGGCGTCATGCTGTGTAGCGAAGATCACCGGCGTGAAGTCGTCGCCACGCCTGGTTGCAGTGCGGCGCTCGCTGCTTTTGGCTACGTACGCCAGCAGCGCCGTCGCGTGAGGGCGCACGTGGCGGGAGCAGGCGTCGCTGGCAGGACGTGATGTTGGTGTCGACGTATTCGGCCGCAGTCAATCGGGAACCCGCGGCCGAAAACGTGGCGTCGAGTCGGCGATCTGATCGGGAGGCCGCGCGCGGGGCGCAATCGCTCGGTTGCGCGGCCCAACGCAGTACGACCATGGCGATCAGTCCAGCGCCTTCTCGCGCCAGGGAGCTTCGCGCAGGGCGTCACCCTGATAAAACGCAGGGAAGCGTTCGAGCTGGAGACGCGCATCGGTCATGGAGACTTCAGCGCCCAGCACGGCGCTCGAGAAGCCCATGCGCTCCATCTGCAGCAACTGGTCGACGAGCACTTCGCCGGTCGCGCGCAAGTCGCCTTCGAAGCCGAGCCGCCGCCTGATCAGGTAAGCCTGGCTATAGGCTCGCCCATCGGTGAACGAGGGGAATTGAAGCTCCACGCGCGACGCATTTGCAATCTCAATGGCGTACTCAAGTGGGTCGGCATCGTTCGGGAGGATCAAGGTGGACGCTGCAGTGTCGCCCGCATGATCATGAGCGTCGAGAAGACGTATGCGTGAAGCGGTCTTCATACAGTGTCCTCCGCGGTTGCGCGAGCCGTATCGGCGGCCGCCTTGAACGGTTCGAGCCCAACGCGGCGCACCGTTTCGATGAACGTCTCGCTGCATTCGCCGCGCGGTTCGCGCAGCGCGACGTAAGTACCGATCAAGGCGTCGATGACCTCGGGCACTTCCTGCGCCGAGAAAGACGGACCGATCACCTTGCCGGGACGCGCATCGCCGCTGCGTGCCGATCCGTCCGAGCCGCCGAGCGTCACCTGGTACCACTCCGCGCCGTCCTTGTCGACGCCGAGAATGCCGATGTGCCCACTATGGTGGTGGCCGCACGAGTTGATGCAGCCGCTGATATGCAGGTCGATCTCGCCGATGTCGTTCAGTTCGTCGAGGTCCTGGTAGCGTTCCATGATGCTTTGCGCGACCGGCAGCGACCGTGCATTGGCGAGCGCGCAGAAGTCGCCGCCGGGGCAGGCGATCATGTCAGTGAGCAGGTGCACGTTGGCACTTGCGAGGCCGGCCGCGGTTGCCGCCTGCCACAGGGCGAACAGATCGTCGGCGTGAACCCACGGCAACACGATGTTCTGCGTGTGTGTGACACGCGCCTCGCCCGCGGAGAAGCGATCGACGAGATCCGCTACGCGTTCGAGCTGGTCGGCGGACGCATCGCCGGGTGCCTGAAGCACGCGTTTGAACGAAAGCGTGACGATACGCAGCGACGGGTCCCTGTGCTGCGCGACGTTGCGTTCGAGCCAGCGCTGCAGCTGCGGCGTGCTCGCGGCTGCGGCCTCGAGCATGGCGGGGGCATGCGGCTCGGCGGTGCGTGCCGTGTCGAGCTTCGGCGGTTCGAGAAAGCAACGGCTTACCCGCTCGAACTCGGCCGGCTCGATCGTGTGCGGGCCGCCGTCGATGTCGACGATCTGCCGGAACTCGTCCTCGACTTCGTCGACAAAGCGCTGGCCTTCGGCTTTCACGAGGATCTTGATGCGCGCCTTGTACTTGTTGTCGCGGCGGCCGTACTGGTTGTACACACGCACCACGGCCTCGATGTAGTTCATGATGTGCCGCCACGGCAGGAACTCACGCATCAACGTGCCGATCATCGGCGTGCGCCCCATGCCGCCGCCCACGCTCACGCGAAAGCCCAGCTCGCCCTGTTCGTCGCGCACGAGGCGCAGGCCGACGTCATGCCAGTCCGTCGCCGCGCGGTCTTCGGTCGCGCCTGTGATCGCAATTTTGAATTTGCGCGGCAGGAAGGCGAACTCGGGGTGCAACGTGGTCCACTGACGCATGATTTCGGCGAACGGGCGCGGGTCCGCGATCTCGTCGGGCGCGACGCCCGCGCGCTCGTCGCACGAGATATTGCGGATGCAGTTGCCGCTCGTCTGGATGCCGTGCATGTCGACAGTCGCAAGCAGGTCCATCACGTCGGCCGCCTTCGAAAGCGGTATCCAGTTGAACTGAACGTTGGTGCGTGTCGTGAAGTGCGCATGATGCGTGGGCAGGCGCCTCGTGCCGAGCTTGCGTTGCGCATCGAGCGCGCTGCGGTATACCTCAGCTTCGGGCTCGTCGTACTCGCGGGCCACGCGAGCGAGCACGCGAAGCTGTTCGCTCGACAGTTCGCCGTACGGGACGGCTACGCGCAGCATGGGCGCGTGCCGCTGCACATACCAGCCGTTTTGCAGACGCAGGGGGCGAAACGCATCCTCGCTCAGCTTGCCTTGTTGCCAACGCTCGATCTGATCGCGGAACTGCGCCGCGCGGCTCGCCACGAAGGCCCTGTCGAATTCGTTATAGCGGTACATGGTGAGTGCGGAAATGCCGTGACACGGCGGACAGAGAAGGAGCGAAGTTATCGCGTCCGCATCGGTGTCTCAAGAAGCAGATGCCGCAGAAATGAGCGTAGCAGGAGCGTGCAGTCCGCCCAGGCGCCTTCGGCCGACGGCAGCGTGGGGGTGTGAAAGCATCGACCGTTCCCGGTCGAGCGCTCAGCGATCTGGGTCGCGCGTTCGAGGCGCGTGGACTCATCACGCGACAGGGCCTCTGGGAGATTGTCCGGGTATTGCGCGACGAGATTCTGCCGCGACGAGGACGAGCGGCATCAGGCAATTGACGCGTCGGAGATTTCCGACATATCATGTTCAAATGACTACGACAGATGTCTTTGGCGCGATTGCGAACCCGACGCGCAGACGCATCCTCGAGATGCTGCGCGGCGGCCCGCGTGCAGCCGGGGAAATCGCGTCCACGTTCGCCGTGAACCGCCCGGCGGTTTCCGAGCATCTGCAGGTCTTGCGCCTGGCGGGCCTGGTCACGGAACAGGCGAGCGGACGTCAGCGCCTTTATGGATTGAACGCAGGCAGGCTGAGGGAACTCGCGGAGTGGCTGCATCCGTTCGAGCAGTATTGGGAGCAGCGCCTGGATGCACTCACTGAAATACTCGACACGGACACGCAATGACAGAACCGGGACTCATCCAGCTCACCCGCTTCATTCCGCACTCGCCGGCCAGGGTCTGGACTGCCCTGACCGACCCTGCCATTCACGCGAGATGGTGGGCGGCTGGCGATGTGCACGCGGTCGTCGGGCATCGTTTCACGCTGGATATGGGACCGTGGGGCCTGCAGCCCTGTGAGGTTGTCGCCGTCGAGCATGAACGGCTGCTGGCCTATTCGTTCGCACCCGGCACGCTGAACACGACGATTGCCTGGCGGCTCGAAGCCGAAGGGAGCGGTACCCGCCTGTCGCTCGAGCACAAGGGCTTCGACCTCGATTCGCCGCTCGGCAAGGCAGCTTTCCAGGGCATGGGCAAGGGATGGCCGGACGTCATTCAGCGGCTTCAGGACGTCCTGGGCGTATGAGGGCGCCGGTGCTTGTCTCTGAATGCAATGCCCATTATTGTCGCTGCGTATTACCTGGTAGTCCTGCCGGCGACTTCGATTTGCCAGACAGGCCTCAGGCCTAGTCACCCTTCCCGGGGAGCGTCACAGCGGATCGTCGTGGCATTGGCCTTTTCCACCGTCAGGTTGATCGAGCGTGCGCCGCCGCCGGGACGCGTGCGGTGGCGCACGCCTGCGGGAATGGTCAGCAACTGACCCGCGCGCAGCTCTATTGCCCCTTCTTCAAAATCGATTATCAATACGCCTTCGATTCCGATGAACGTCTCATCGGAATCGGGATGGAAATGCCAGAAGTACGACACTTCCATCACGCTGACGTGAATGTCGTGATCGTTGACCGTCGTGACGACCTCATTGCGATAACCCTCGCGTAGGTCAGCTGTCATGGCCAGAAAGTCAGTCGGTTCTATCATGCGCTCGCTCCTGCCCATGGGCTGATAAAGACGCCAGGTACGCATCGATTGTTCCTGCCACCGTTCCGGCACTTTTAGCGCAGTTGCGCGCCTGCATAACAATCTGACACGCGTGAACTCAGTCGTCTTCGCCGTGAACATGCTCGTACATGTTAGACCGATTATGCGAAGCGACTAACAGGCGAAGTTGCGTCAGGAATTCGCTTGTTTAGTAATTTCTGATAAACACAAAACGCCAATAGATAATCAATTGACGCCATTCAAATGTCTCGTATAGCATGACTTCGAGCCAGATACCACATGCAAGCTGGATAAACAGGATAACTAAACAAAATCAGATACGCGTAGTGATACTCAGGAGACAGCCATGATAGATATACGCCGTCTTGCGGCCGCCATGATCATCATTGGTTCTTTGGCGGGTTGTGGAGGAGATAGTCCAGGTCAATCCGGCTCCGCCGCTGTCGCGGCTGACCAGCTTCAGGGAACGGCTCAGAGTAGTCCCGGTGCGGGTTCCAGCAATGCAAACGCGGCTGTCGCCGCCGCCGAGGATATTCCCGCTTCCGATCACGGCACCATGCAATTGACGCGGTATGTCAACCCGCTGATCGGCACGTTGGCCAGCAACTCTCCGAACCCCGTGCCAGCAGGGCAGGCTGGCAGTGTCGTACCCGCAGCCGGCCTGCCGAACGGCATGGTGCAGTGGGCACCCGATACGAATACCACTTCGGCTCCCTCGAACAGCGCGGAGCCCGGTTCGCCGGCCGGTTACTACTACGACATCGGCTCGATCCAGAGTTTCAGTCTCACCCATATGAGCGGCGCCGGTTGTTCCGGCAACGACGGCGAATTCCCCGTCATGCCGACGCTCGATGCCAGCAGGCCGCTCGCGCAGACGTTTAGTCATACCAACGAGAAGTCGGTAGCGGGCGCCTATTCCGTCGTGCTCGATAACCAGGTCAAGGTCGAGTTGACTGCAACCCTGCGTACTGGCTTTGGTCGCTTCACGTATCCTGACAATCAGCCTTCGACGCTCGTGCTCAACACGACGTATACAAACACGCAGACGAGCGTAGCCGGCTTGGTCACGCAGGTCGACGCGAGAACCATTTCGGGCAGTACCACGGGTGGACATTTTTGCGGTAATTCAACGAATGTTCCGGTGTACTTTTATGCGGAGTTCAGTCAGCCATTTGTAAAGACGTCATCCTTCAACAATGGCGTTGCCGTGATGAATTTCGGCAAAGGCGCCACTGTCATGATGAAAATCGGTATTTCATATGTGAGCGTCGCAAACGCCAAAAATAATCTCCAGAAAGAAAACCCCTCCTGGGATTTTGACGGTGTCAAGAAGGTCGCCGACG
The DNA here is from genome assembly GCF_040965695.1 of Paraburkholderia sp. BR10937. Classification (NCBI taxonomy): domain Bacteria; kingdom Pseudomonadati; phylum Pseudomonadota; class Betaproteobacteria; order Burkholderiales; family Burkholderiaceae; genus Paraburkholderia; species Paraburkholderia sp. BR10937. Next base: position 35,617 of record NZ_JBFRCL010000033.1, on the reverse strand, counting down.
CGATATGGAATCAGCGCCTCAACGCCATTCAGGTGAGCAGTAGCGATACCACGGCGTTGACGAAGTTCTACACGGCTTTCTATCACGCATCATGGGCGCCGAGCGTATTCAGCGATGTGAACGGCCAATATATCGGCTTCGACCAGAAGGTTCATCAGGTCAGTGCTGGCCATGCGCAGTACACCAGCTTTTCGGGTTGGGACATCTATCGTTCGCTGATACCGCTCAAAGCCACGTTGTTTCCTGAGGAAACGAGCGATATGGCGCAGTCGCTCGTCAACGACGCGGATCAGTGCGGGGCAATTCCACATTGGGTCAATGACAACGTCGAAGACGGCGTGATGCCGGGCGACGCCGGCTCGATTATCGTGGCGGGTGCGTATGCCTTCGGTGCGCGCAAGTTCGATACTGCAGGCGCCTTGAGCCATATGATCCAGATGGCCAACATTCCCGGCACCGCGTGCAACGGCGTGACGACCAACGGCGGGCGCGCCAGCTATCTACAGTTCGGCTATATCACGAACGGTGAATGGGGGCAGGCTTCGTCCACGCTGGAGTACGGCAGCAGCGATTTCGCGATCTCACAGTTTGCCGGTGCATTGGGCAACACGCCGATCCAGAAAATGCTGCGTAGCCGCTCGGCTTACTGGCAGTACCTGCTCAACGCTTCCCTGACGCCGCCTCTGATCGCCGGACGCAACTCCGACGGCACGTGGATTCAGGAGAACCAGGGCAGCACCGACAACTACGTGGAGGGCAACGCTGAGCAGTACACATGGATGGTGCCGTTCAATCCGACCGGGCTGTTCGCGCAACTGGGCGGAAATACGGCAGTGGTGTCGCGGCTGAACACGTTCTTTACCGTGCTGAATGCGGGAACGACGCTGCCCAATTTCTATATGGGCAACGAGCCGACCTTCGAGGTGCCCTGGTTGTATAACTGGGCGGGCTCGCCGTCGGGTACGCAGAATGTCGTCCAGCAGATCATGGCGAGCGCCTTTGGCACGGGGCCGAACGGTTTGCCCGGCAATGACGACCTGGGCGCCGTGTCGGGCTGGTATGTGTGGGGCGCGCTGGGCCTCTATCCGGAGATCCCTGGTGTCGGGGGCTTTGCGATCGGCAGCCCGCAATTTTCCTCGATCGTCGTTCATCTCGGGAACGGCAAGACGTTGCGCATCAATGCACCCGGCGCGCCTGGCGCGAATTATGTGCAGGGGCTCACCGTCAATGGCAGCGCTCACAATAGTTCCTGGCTGGACGTTGATGCACTTGCCAACGGCGCGACGCTGAACTTCGTGATGGGTTCGTCGCCTTCGCAGTGGGGCGCGCACCCGGCCGAGGCGCCGCCGTCCTATGGGGTGCCGGTTGCGCGTAACGTGGCGGATGCTTTCAACAACCACGGCATCAGCGCCGACGGCAGCACCGACACCGACGGCCTCGGTTCGGACTTCGACGGCTCTTTGTTCAGCTACTCGTCGACTGCGTTGGCGGCGGCCGGCGCGACACCGGGCAAGCCGTTCGTTGTCGGCGGAGCAAGCTTCGTTCTGTCGAATGGACCGCTCGATAATGCGGTGGCGGTAGGACAGACGATTGCGATGCCGCCCGGCACGACCGGCCATTCGCTGGTTCTGCTGGGTTCGGCCAACAACGGCCCCGGCTCGGGCGCCGCGCTCGTGACCTATACCGATGGCACGGCCACGCCGTTCACGCTCGCGTTTGACGACTGGACCCTCAATGGCGGCAGTGCGGCACCGGTAGACCCGATCGCGTTGACCACCGCGTATCGCAATGGCGGCAATGGTTCGACCGACGGCGTCAAGACCTATCTGTTTGCGCAGTCGGTGCCGCTGACACCCGGCAAGCTGGTGGCGAGCGTCACATTGCCGAGGCAGTCCAGCGAAGGCAAGTTGCACGTGTTCGGTATCGCGGCAGCGCCTTGAACACGTTGGGCGCCGCGCAGGCGGCGCCCAACGTGCACCCGATATCGTCGATGCTGGCGGGTGGGCTAGCGCGTAATTGTGACTCTATGCGGCCAGGGATCAGCCTGACGTTGCTTGCCGATTGGATCGTGTGATCGCAGCCGCTTCTCCGGGCCGACGCGTTGTGGGCCGTCAGGGCGTTCCGCCCGGCGTCGGCAAATTAAGCGAACTCACTGGAGGTTGGAACGGCCGGTTGCTTTGCGATGCGGGTGGCTGAAGGCGACCCACTCCGGACCTTGAACCCGGCCTCGCCTCTACAGCCGTTTTGCGGTGCTTAACGGTCATCCACACATCCGAGTCGGCAGGCAACCGAGGCCTTAGCGCGGGATTTCACCCTTCAACATTCCGGAAGGCGTTGAGGCGCCGTGCTCGAAACGCTCACTGACCAGCACAAGACACGACCGGATATTCTGCACAGCGACGTCCGTTGTCCGGTCCTGGAACAAGCAGCTTTGCTAACAGGCCTTTGACATCACAGTGCAGCTGGCAGGACTGCGAATACTTGTGGAATTCGTCGGCACCCGGAAACTACCGGTGCCATCCCCGCCGACTGGTTGAAGCCACAACGAGGATCCTCAATGCGCCGCCGTTGGTCAGCCCGTTTCCATCGACTCCGCTGCAGGGTCGCCGCGCGTATTGAGGCGCTCGTATTCGGCGATCAGTTGCGCGCCAAACAACATCAGCGTCGCGAGCGCTTCGAGGCCGAACAGCACAACAATCGCCGTCGTGAGCGACCCATAGACGACGTTCACCTGCGAAAGCTTCGCGAAGTACCAAACCAGCACGCGTCTTGTGATTTCCCACAGAACGGTGGCCGCGACCGCGCCGACGACCGCGTGCCGCAGTGTCGTGCGCCCTGCCGGGATCACAAAATAGATTGCCGTCAGCACGAATATCTCGCCCGCAAGGCCACACAGATATAGCACGACGCGGGTCACGCCTGTCAGTAACACCCCATGGCCGAACAGATCGATGCTACCGGTTGCGACAGCCCGCAGGCCGCTGGAGACGAGCGTCACAAGCAGCACACCGATACCTAGTGACAGACTGAATAGATAGGGCAGGATTGCCGACAGCAGGAAGTGCCTTCGCCGGACCTCAACGCGATGCACGAAGATGATTGACAGGGCGTTCTCCAGAACCGAGAACGCAAGCGAACTGAAAAAGATCATCGTGATGACGAGGTACCAGCCGACCACGGAGCGATGCTCGAAAAAGGTCGCGAGTTCGCGAACGAGTGCTTTTGACTGCCCCGGTATCAGCCATTCGAGCAGACGCCCGAGTGTGTCGAACAGCAACTGCTCACCGATGAAGTGACCGAACGCGATTACAACGAGAATGAGCAGTGGCACGATTGACAGCAACGCGTAATACGCGATCGCGCCCGCGAGCAGCAGCCCCTGGTTTTTGCGGAACGCGGTGCAGACCTGGAATAGGAATCGCGCTGGATGCGCTGCAACAAAGCGCCACGCGCGCTTGCCTGTCTCATCGGTTGGGTTCATATCAGGCTCCACTCGTTCATTGCACTCGCGCCGCCCTCGTCGTACGCGTTGAACGCGGCGCGCGCAGTTCAACTCCGCGCAAGGCCGCCGCACTCTCACTCCAGGTACAAAGCCATTGCAGCCGCGCGCGTCAGCGCCGCAAGCCCGTTCGCCGACTGCGCATCGCGCCCGAGCTACCCGGCCGTGCGTCGCTCGTCGGGCTGTGACCGACCCGAAGCGGTCTCATGGTAGCTGGTCAAGCGGACGGCCGGTTCCAGTGATTAAACGGTCATCGGCCCGGCGACAAGGACAGCCGAAGTCTGGTTCGGGAGCGCGTACTCAACTGCGTGGAAGGGCTGGGGATCGAACTGCTCTGCGAAAGCGAGTATCTGCTCGGCGTCGATCCTGTGCTCCGAACTCGTGTATGTCGCGCCCTGCGTCAGGTCTTCCAGATAAATCGGCTCTGCTCTCATGTGCCTTCTCCTTGCAAGTGGTTCCGGACGGTCCGCTCGTTGTTCGCTCGCGGCATCGTGTGCGTCAATGCTGGCGTAATCTGCGTTACATCGTCAGATCAGCGTCAGTAAGCACGGCCGCGGGTGGCACGTTATCGCCGTCATCGAGCGTTTGTGGAATGAAGTCTCTCAGAAAATCCACCCAGCTTCTGATCTTGGCATCCAGATACTCGCGAGAAACATAAAGAACGCGGATGTGTGTCTCATTCATCCGATGTGTAGGCAGTACACGTAGCAGCGTGCCGTTGCGCAGCCACGGCATCGCAGTCCATAGCGGGAGCGCGCCGATGCCCCGACCGTCGCGCAATGCGAGCGCCATGGCTTCCGCTACGTTGACCTGAAAGGGCGAGGGAGGAAGCTCAAAGGTTTCCGTGCCATGGGGACCATCCAGATTCCATCGGCTTTGCGGGAATACTGGACTACTGGTGCGCATGCAGGTGTGAGCGGCGAGGTCGGCCACCGTGGCAGGGGTGCCTTGCCGGGTGAGATACGAAGGCGACGCGCACAAGATGTTGCAGGTCTTTGCGACCGGGACCGACACGAGACCGGAGTCCGGCAACTCAATCGCGCCTAGTTGAACCGACACGTCGTAGCCTTCTTCGATCAGGTCGGGAACGTGTTGTGAAAGCGTCAATTCGACGGAGACCTGCGGAAACAGCGCCTGGTACCGCAGGACTGCGGGCATCACATAGTGCTGACCGAAACTCGCGGTGGCATGCACGCGCAGGCGTCCCGACGGCTGCAAGTGCGCATTCGACGCCTCGGCCTCCGCCTGATCCACGAAAGCCAGAATCCGGTAGCAATGCTGCAAGTAACGCTGACCTGCTTCCGTTACTCCAACGTGCCGAGTCGAACGGTTTAGCAGACGCGTCTGCAGATGTGCCTCCAGTTCAGTGACGGCGCGCGACACCTGACCGGTAGATTTATCCACGGAGTTGGCCGCTGCGGTGAAGCTGCCAGCCTCAACTACGCGCACAAACATCCTCATGTTGCTTAGCGTGTCCATCGTATTTCCTTTATTGCGCCGCACAGCACGGGATGGGTGGCGGCAATGCCGCTCATGCCGGATCGGCATACCCGCGCGTTGCGTCCATATACTCTTTTGCCGAAACCGCGATCGTTTGCAGAAGTGCCGCACCATCCAACAGATCGGGGCTGGCCCGATCGGCAGGGATCGAGGCCTGCCGCAGCAATCTGGCTGCAAGTGCGTCGCAGACCGTTGCGAGGCGCGCGAAATCCAGCGTGCGCAGGCGTCCCTGGATGACTGTCATCGAGCGGCGCAAGCCTGGATGCGACGAGGCACCCTGTTGCAGCGCGAGCACGCTGTCACCTATCGTCCATGCCGCAAGCAGTTCGCGCAGGCCGGTTTGCGCACCGGATCCCGGCTTCGCGCTGGAGGCTTCCGTGGCGAAACGGCGGCCGAGGCGATCGGCAGTGCAACTAAGCCAGGCATCTCGCCGCCATCGTTGTGGGTTGCTGGCCAGGCTGGAAAGATCCCGCCGGACCGCGCGTTGCAGACGCGCGATGCTCGACGCACGGTCCGCCGGAAACAAAACCGAAAACGCGAGCGTGGCCCAGGCGATTGCCAGCAGGGTGGAGAGGGCGTCGTTCAGGAACGCCGCATCGTTAATACGCGCCACGTCGCTGGGTGAAGTGAAGTTCCAGAAGAATAGGGCAAATCCGCTGCCAATCGATGCCGTTCGAGGATTGCGCATCGCAAGACCCGCAGAGATCGTGAAGAAGCCAGCAATACACACCAGCGGAACGAAGTCCGTCACTGCCGGTAGTAAAACAAAATTACAAAGGATGCCTGCCAGTGCCGCAATGAATGCGCCCTTGAACCATCCCATCGCGGCGACTATGGAATTGGGGCGCGTGGCGAAGAGTGCGCTCACCACCCCCACTGTGGCGACGAAACCCGCGCCCGACGGCCACGCGCTAAATAGCCAGAACATCGACGCGGCTACCACAGCGAAAAACGCCCGCATGCCGTTGTGCCAGGCAAGCACGTGGTCATGGTGGAAGGCAAATTTCACGAGCGATCGCGGAGGATTTACCTGGTCCAGACATGATTTTCGTGCGATAACCTGCTCCCGCGCTGTGAGAAGCAGGGTTAGCCGATCAAGAATGAACAGCCTGCCACTCTGCGAGCCGCGCTGGCCGTATTCTTCCGAGGCGAGAGCGTGCTTGATTCTCGACTTCAGAGAGGCGATTCTGGACTTGGCACTGGAGGAATCGGTGTCATCGCCTGCTAACAGCGTTGCCGTTTCATCGACAACATCAATCTGAAGATCGGGGTGGCGAGTCAGTTGCGCTCGCAATGCGTGGATGGCGCTCAGTTGCGTGAGCACGGCGACGATTGCGGCACGCAGATGTCCAACGGCGAGACGGACTTCCGCGGATGCCGCGGCAGCATATTCCGCCGCAGTGTCCAGTTCGAGGGCGGCAGCAAACAGCTTGTGTATGGCGACTTCATCCGTCTCGCGGCGTAGCGCACGTGCGCCGAACTGCGAAGCCTTGCTCACGTACCCATGAAATTGCTCGCGTACCTCTCGTAACGGCGCCCCAGGGGCGAGGATTGCAGTGAGGGTTGCCTCGACCAGAATGCCAACGACAACATAGACAAAGCGCGCGAGCGCAATATCGAATGCGTGAAGGGGCGCGGAAGCGGCATCCAGCCCGATGATCGCTGCCGTATAGCCCGCCAGTACCGCTGCATATGCGCGAAAATTCCGCAGTGCCGTCGCCAAGCCGGTGCAAAGTCCAATCCAGCCGGCGAGTCCCAACAGGAACAATTCCGGCGTCTGGGCAAACAGGGCGACGAGCACGAGTGCTGCGACCGCGCCCAGCGCAGTACCGAGGATCCGGTACTGGCTCTTCGAGACGCTCATGCCCCGACTATTCTGGGCGACGACCCACACGGTGATTGCAGCCCATTTCGGATCGTCGAGGTTCATGCAAAACGCGATGTAGAGTGCGATCAGCGATGCGCCTGCGGTCCGGACTGCGTACGCGAGCCCCTCCCATGTAACACCCGGGATGGACAGAGGGGGTAGTTTCTTGAAGTCCACGTGATCCGGAATACTAATTGATAGGCGGCCGGTTTTCATACACCAGCAGCGCCACGTTATTCGGTTGGAACGCGTCGTTCAGGCCAGTATTGCGCGATCGATCTCGCGAATCGCTACCGTGCCGAGCATTGCCATGTTTCGATCGACTTCGTCCCTGAGAAGGCCGATTGCATGTCGAACACCCGGCGCGCCGCCCACCGCGGCGGCGTACATGAACGGGCGCCCGGCGAATACGAACCGGGCACCGAGCGCGAGCGCCTTCAGGACATCTCCCCCGCGCCGGATTCCGCTGTCCATCATTACGACGGTCTTGTCACCAACGGCATCACAAATCTGCGGCAATACGGCTAGCGGTTCGACCGCACCGTCCAGTTGGCGCCCACCGTGGTTCGACACGATGATCCCGTCCGCGCCAATCGCGAGTGCGCGCCGTGCGTCGTCCGCGTGAAGAATGCCTTTGATGACCAGATTCCCGCTCCAACGTTGACGAATGCTTGCGATGTCCGACCATGACAGATGGTCGCGTCCGGTGGTGTCGCGTACCGCCGAAGCGGACAGCATCGGCGCCCCTCGTGTCGCGAACGAGTTCTCGAAGTGGGGCATCCCGTGATTGAACAGCGTCCGGGCGAACGTGCCGAGCAGCCAGCGCGGATGGGAAATGCCGTCCATCGCGAGACGCAACGACGGGCGCAACGGCAGCGAGAAGCCCGTGCGCGCGTTGTTTTCGCGGTTCGCCCAAACGGGAATGTCGATTGTGAGGACGAGCGTCGCGAAGCCGGCGGCCTTGACGCGCTCGATCAAGGCGTCGCGGCGGGCGGCATCGCCGGGGAGATAGGCCTGGAACCAGGTGCCCGGTGCTTCGGCATGGACCGTCTCCATCGGTATGAGCGAGGAGCCGCTCATGATCGCAGGAATGTTTTCATCCTGCGCAGCCGTGGCCAACGCGATGTCGCCGCGATATGCCGAAATGGCACTGATTCCGACCGGGGCGATCCCGAACGGGGACGAGTAGGTGTGGTTGAAGATCGTTGTCTGCTGCGACCGGTGAGACACGTCGACAAGCACTCTCGTGCGGAACTTCAGGCGTTCGAATGCAGCCCGATTCGCCGCGATCGACATGCCGTCCTCCGCAGCGCCGGAAATATAGCCGAAGAGCGGACGCGGCAGAACACGCCGTGCCGCCGTCTCGAAGTCCGCGAGCGAGAGGATCTGGCGCAGCCGCCGGGGGAGATGTTGCTTGACCCCGTAAGCCGCTTGTTCAATTCGCCCGACGGGCGTCGTCTCCTGCACAGTCACGTGCTCTGCGTAGTCGTTCATTTCACCGTTCCACTGTGTTACATCGAAATCGCTGCGTCGGCCCTTGGCGGTCGGTGCGCCCGACAACGCCAGAGAGCTGGCAACATCAAGACGCAAACGAACCGCGCTGGCGCATCAGCTCGCGGAACAGCGATTCGTTCGGCTGGAATGGCGCCCGGCCGTGAAGGTAGAAATAGTTGTTCAGCACCACCAGACCACCGACCGGCAAAGACACTTCCTTCGTGCCGGCGGATGTTTCCATCGACTGGGACAGGGCGCGGAGAAATGCCGCTTCTTCGCGGTTGGACGGCTGAACGAACTGGTCGATGAACGAAATCGACAGACCAAATTCGCTTTGAAAGAACAGCGGCCGCTCGATCTGCTCGCTGACGTTCTTGGAACCGGATCCCTTGTAGAAGAACGGCTTGGTTCCGAGCTTGTGATTGACGAAGCGATCGCGCTCTTCCCAGTCGTCGATATGCAGAAACCGCGATTCGCCGCCGACCGCGCTTCGCTCCGCGAATTTCATCATCAACAGCCAGTCCGTTGCGTCGCTTACGTACGTACCGTCGGTGTGCATCGTGAACAGCCGGTATGCCTGACGAAGATACGAGTCGCTGTTATCGGTGTGCTTCACCACGAAGCGGGCGTAGTACGTTCCCGACATCGCATCGTGATTGCTCGGTCCGAGAATATGACCGATGGCCGTACCGAACTTCACGAAGGCAGATGGGTCTTGCGAAAGGTCCTGGAGGCCGATGGTGAAACCGCCATGCCGACGGTCCTTGACCAGCTCGACGAGCATGTCGGCAAAGTCGTCACCGAGACGCTCGATCAGCAGATCGGCAAGGTGATGGCGCATGAACGGGACATACTCGAGATTCTGGACGTCGATATCGCGCACGTCCGCCAGGAATCCGGTGAGCGCGTTGGGGTCGACCGTCACGTTCATGATGCGGTGATGGGTGGGATGCGCCGACAAGCGGAAAAGCGGTTGCCGGTGCGTGATGGAACCAGGGTGGGTGATCAGTGCGTCCATGTTGTCCTCCAGTTGTTTCAGGGCTCTATTTGATGCCTCTTCTTTGATATCATCCAGAAGCAATGCGCGAATGTTTATTCGCTTCTGGAGATTAAATGATCGACGCCCGTCAACTGCGATACTTCGTTGCGGTGGTGGAGGATCTGCACTTTGCCAAGGCAGCGGATCGACTGGATGTCGCGCAATCGGCGCTCAGCGCCCAGATTCAACGCCTCGAGCAGGAGATCGGCGTTCGTCTCCTGAACCGCAACAAGCGACAGCCCGTTACGCTGACCGATGCGGGGCGTTTGTTCCATGCCGAAGCGGTTGCAGCACTACGTTATATCGAGCGCGCGGATCAGGTCGGCCGGCTGGCGGCCAGGGGCCTCGCCGGTGTGGTGCGGATCGGATCGGTGGCATCGGGCGTGAGCAGCGGTGTGCTCTCGAGGATGCTGCATCAGTTTCGGATCACGCACGGCGACGTGCGGATCGAAGTCGTGGCCATGGAGACCCCGCGCCAGTTCGAGGCACTCGTCAGCGGCGAGATCGACGTGGGTATCGTGAGACCGTGGCGCCAGCATCCAGCAGGTATCGTGGCGACAATCGTGCAGACCGAATGCCTGTTGGTCGCGATGGCCGAGGACCATGCATTGGCAGCAAGCGGGCACGTGTCGGTCAGAGACCTGAAAGATCAGCGTTTCATCGCCCCCCACTTCGACGACGACACGGGATTCAGCGAGGTGCTTACTGCGCTGGGCGTGGCGGGAGGCTTTGTTCCATTTCTCGAACATCGCGTTCATGACTTCATCGCCGCGATCAGTCTCGCATCGGCCGGATACGGCGTGGTCGTCGTCCCGGAATCGATGCGCAACTTCACACAGCCAGGCATTTGCTATCGGCCAATCGCGGATTTCGAATATCCGTGTCATCTCGCATTGGCCAACAGGCGGCGAGAGCTTTCTCCCGCCGTTCGCGCATTCGTGAAGGAATCCCTCGCGCTGTTCACCGGTCGCGCCTTATCAGATCCAGCTTGAATTGAACTCACGGGCCTATTGGTGACGATCCAGAGAGTCAATCAGGATGGCTATGTAATTCTTTTAGTCAAGCTTGACCTCGAAGCCGAGACGCACCGCGGGGGCGATCGAACATGGCGTCGTACCATCGCTTGACGTTTGGGGGTTGTTCGGGCTGGTGGATAGGAATGACGGCTCGAACTGCTCGCGGTTGCCGATATTCACAGGCTGAACGACGTACGGCAACGCCATTTCCTCGAGCGCGACGCTGGCCTTGCGGCCATTAGGCGTATTCCATGCATAGAGCGTGATCGGTTCGGTCTTCATGGATTCAGCTCAATTCGACATCGACATGTGTGTTGAAACCCGGACGCGTGGCGAGCGACACGTACCAGCGCTCGAGGTCGGGCATTCGAGCACGTTCTATGCCCGGCATGCCAAACCACCGCTTCGCGAACGAACCGAGCGCGATGTCCGCAATCGTGAACGACTCGCCTTCGACGAAGTCGCGACCCTTCAATTGTGCGTCGAGCACTTTCCAGACTTCCGCGACCTTTACGACATCGGCGGCGATTTTCTCGATGTCCCGCTCAGCCTCGTGTGTGCGGACGATTCCCCAGAACACGGGACGCTCGGCCGGCTGCAAAGTCGAGAGCGACCAGTCGAGCCAGCGGTCGATGCTGGCCCGCGCCTTTGGATCGGCGGGATAAAGTGTGCCGGGTCCACCGTACTGCATCACGATATAGCGCAGGATCGAGTTCGATTCCCAAAGCACAAAATCGCCGTCGACGAGGGTGGGGACCTTGCCCATCGGATTCATCGCGAGGTAGTCGGCTTCGGTGTTGTGTCCGAACTGCAGACCGGCGTCTATCCGGTTATAGCGTAGGGAAAGCTCTTCGCAAAGCCACAAGAGCTTCTGGACGTTGACCGAATTGGCACGTCCCCAGATGGTAAACATGCGTGCATCCTTTTGGTGTTTGTTATTAGTGGATTGACGGCTTCACTCCGTCGTCGGCATGACGCTTACGCTGGCAATGCTGCCACCAATTCGGCCGTCGTAACGATCGAATGAGCAAACGTGGGTCCGTTCAGTTCGTGGGCGGCCCGCATCAGTTCCGGCGTGAAGGCGGCGGTCGCGTCGCGTACGAGCGTCACGTGATAGCCGAACTCCATCGCGAATCGCGCGGTGGATTCGATGCATGTGTTCGCGAGCAGGCCGACGGTAATCACGTGCGAGATTTTGTGCTGCTTGAGCTGGAAATCGAGGTCCGTGTTGGCGAAGCCGCTTTGCGCCCAATGCTCGTGGATGACGATGTCGTTTGCCTGGGGAACGAAATCGGGGTGCCATTCGCCGCCCCATGTGCCCTTTGCGAAGGTCTGGCGCTTTTGCACGAGCCGTTGCGTCGGGTTCGGATGGTCCCAGTCTTCGTAATCGCCAGGCTGCCAGCGGCGATGCGGCACATAGAACACCTGAACGCCAGCCTTGCGTGCGGCTCCCACCGTTGCGCGCAAATTGTCGAGGAGCCGAACGTCGTTGGCGACTGCCTCGATCATCGGAAAGATTTTGCCGCCATGTGACAGGAAGTCGTTGTACGGGTCGACCAGCAAAAGACCGGTGTGTTCGGCGTGATAGACGAGGTCCGTCATGATGTTCTCCGGAAAAACGGTTCGGGATGGGGCACGACACAACCGACACCCGATGCGCGGAACTTCTGCACGACGTCGAGCACTTCGTTGCCTCACGAGTCGAGTATATATATGAATTTCATAGTTTCAATTGGAACATAAACACCATATCCACTACGCGGGTACCGAGCGCATGGCTTGCCCTGGATGCGGATGTCATCGCCGTGACGCAATCCGTGATACTATGAAAATAGTAGTTACGATGGAGGCAAAATGAAGCGCAGAGAGAAAGGGGGGGCCACGGTGTGCCCTGTGGCGCGATCGACCGAAGTTGTCGGCGACAAGTGGACGACGCTTGTACTGCGCGAGCTGTACATGGGCGCGACCCGATTCGAGGAAATCCAGATTCAGACGGAGGCGACGCCCCAGATGCTGGCGACGCGGCTGAAGTCACTCGAAGCGGACGGGATGGTCGAGCGCCATCCGTATCAGGATAGGCCGTTGCGCTACGAGTACCGTCTCACGGAGAAAGGCCGGGCGTACTATCCGGTGATCCAGGCGCTACGCACCTGGGGCGAGACCTGGTGCAAGAGCAAAGGCGAGGAAGTCGCGGTGCATTTTACGCATCGTGTGTGCGGGCACGAGGTTGGCCTCGACTATATCTGCCCGTCGTGCGGAGAGTACGTGGAGCGTCGCGACCTCGATGCAACCTTGAGTGCTTCCTTTGCGAAAGAGCGCGAGAAGAGGCGCGAGACATATCGGGCCGCGAAGGCCAGATCCGAATAGTTCAGTCAGCGCGCAGCGGGCTGTCGTCCAGTCTGTTCCGTGCGTGGCGCGTGCACCACAAAGTCCGTGACGAAGGCTAGTGCGAGAGCGCCCGCGCCGCACAGGAATACGAGTGCGTAGTCGAAAATTCTCCGGTAGCAACTCGTTGATGCGTCCGAGCACGAGCGGCACGATTCCGGGCGTGAACACGCCCAGGATGACTGTGGCGCCTGCGAGGACATAGGGATCTCCTGTCTTCGCCAGTACCACGATCGCGATGGCCTGTAGCACAAGGCCGGCGCGCCAGGCTGCCCGAAAGCCAATGCGGCTGCCCAGATTGCTGCAGATCATGGGCCCCGCGATGGCGGCGAAGCGTCTACGCATTGACGTCTACGACTGTGCGACCCTGAATCTTGCCTTCCAGTATCTGGCCCGCGACAGCAGGAACGTCGGCGAGCCCGATCACCTTCGTCGCGCGGGCGAGTTTGCTCAAATCGAGGTCGCGCGCAAGCCGCGCCCAGGCATCGATGCGTACGGACTGGGGAGCATTGACAGAATCGATGCCCGCGAGGGTCACGTTGCGTCGGATGAAGGGCAAGACCGAACCGGGGAGACCCGAGCCCTGCGCCAGGCCGCAGGCGGCGACGACGCCCCGGTACCGCGTCTGGGCCAGGACGTTTGCCAGCGTGTGATGTCCGACGGAATCCACGGCACCCGCCCAACGTTCGCTGGCGAGCGGCGTACCTGGCTCCGAGAGCGTTCGGCGGTCGATCACTTCCGCGGCGCCGAGGCTGCGCAGATAGCCGGCCTCCGCGGCGCGGCCGGTTGATGCGACGACGCGGTAGCCGAGGCCAGACAGGACTGCAATTGCGATCGAGCCGACGCCTCCATTGGCGCCTGTGACGAGCACGTCGCCGCGTTGTGGCGAGAGTCCGCCATGTTCGAGCGCCAACACGGCAAGCATGGCCGTGTATCCGGCAGTGCCGATAGCCATCGCGTCGTGCGTGGAAAAAACCTCTGGGAGTTTGACGAGCCACTCGCCCTTCACGCGTGCCTTCTGCTCGAATCCCCCGTGATGGTTCTGGCTGAGTTCCCACCCGTTGAGGACGACACGGTCGCCGGCGGAGATGCCGGGATACGTGGATGCCTCGACGGTGCCAGCCAGGTCGATGCCAGCGACCAACGGAAACTCGCGGATGATCTCCGCGCGTCCGGAAATGGCGAGTGCGTCCTTGAAGTTCACAGTCGAATATTCGACCGCAACGGTAACGTCTCCGGGCATGAGGTCTTGCTCGCGCATATTGACGATGCGCGTCGAGATCGCGTCACGCGGCTTCGTCGCGAGCAGTGCTTTGAAGGTCATTCGATTCTCCTGAGGAAATTGATTCCCGATGGCTCGAGCTATTGAGCCGTTGCCGATCGCAGAGTGATGTTTGCGGGTGGCCGGGTCATGCGTGCCCGTCAGCAACGGCCGAACTGGATCGTGCGTATGCGAGCGTATTGACCACCACGGCGGCGAGCGAGAGCAAGGCGCCGATTGCAGCGAGGCCGAGCCAGGCAGCGTGCAGGGCCCCCGCACCGCCAAGTGCCGCACCGACTGCGCCGCCAAGAAAGTACGAAACCATGAAAACGGTGTTCAGGCGGCTGCGGGCTTCGGGCCGCAGTGCATAGATCCGCGCCTGGTTGGCAATGAAGCTGGCGCGATTGCCCAGATCCAGCAACACCATCCCGACGATCAACCACACCAGGCTGCGTGCGCCCGCTGCGACAAATGCAAACGCGATGGCGACCGTGAGTGCGCCTGCGGTTGCAACATGGCGCGCGCCGACGCGATCGACGATCGCGCCCAGTCGTGGCGATACCGAAAGACCGACAAGGCCGATCAGCCCAAATGCTCCGATCGTGGCCGGGCCGTAAAGGTAGGGCGCTCGTGCGAGTAGTACCGCGAGTGTTGCCCAGAGCGCGCTGAATGCGGCGAACACGAGAAACCCCATCGTTGCCGAGAGGCGTAGTAGCTGTTCCTTGCGGACGAGGCCAGCGAGCGAGTGCATCAACTCGCGATAGCGGATCGCCGCAAGCGCATTCGACACGGGCAGTTCCCTGATGACGAGCAGAAGGCCAATGTCGATGGCGGAAGCGATCACGAATATCGAACGCCAACCCCACAGCGCACCGACGATGCCACTCAGTGTGCGTGCCAGCAGGACGCCAGAAGAGAGGCCGCCCAGCAGGGAGCCGACTACGCGTCCGCGCGTCTCGGGGGCAGCCATGCCCGAGACCGATGGGATGATGATTTGCGCTGAGATCGATGTCATCCCAACGAGGAAGCTGCATAGAACCAGCGCGAAGAAGGACGGTGCCGCTGCGCAGGCGAGCAGCGCCACTGCGTTCGCGATGATCGCACGCGTTGCCAGTTTGCGTGGTTGGACACCGTCGGCGAGCGGGACGAAGAGCAGCAGTCCCATCGCATAGCCGAGCTGGGTGAGGGTGGCGATGAGGCTCCCACGCGCCGACGGCACAGAGAACGTCGATGCGATCTGCGGCAGCAGCGGCTGATGGTAATAGATGGGCGAGACCGCGAGCGCGCAGCAAAGTGCCATCAGAAAGACCTGGCGCGGGGAGATCATGGGTGCCTTCGCTAAGGTACGGGGCGGAGTTGGGCGGAATTCGCGGTATCGTCGGAATCGGACGAATTACAGGACAAGGCGTGATCAGGCTTTGGGCAATGCGTCGAGGAACTCGCGGGTGCTCACGATACTGTGCGCGTAGGTCGGCCCGTTCAGCTCATGCGCCGCCTGCATCGCTTCCCGCTTGAGAGCGGCCGTTGCGTCCTTCACGAGCGTCACGTGGTAACCAAGCTCCGTTGCATATCGCGCCGTAGCCTCTATGCAGGTGTTGGCCAGCAGGCCGACGATCACCACGTGCGTGATGCGATGCTGCTTAAGCTGGAAGTCGAGATCCGTATTGGCAAAACCACTGGAGCCCCAGTGTTCGAGCGCCACGACGTCACCTCGTTGCGGCGTGAAGTCGGGGTGCCAGTCGCCGCCCCACTCGCCCTTCGCGAAGTGATGACCGTCCATGATCTTGCGCTGGCTCGGGCTCGGATGACACCAGCACTGATAGTCGCCCGGCTGCCACCGGCGGTGCGGTACGTAGACCACCTGGACACCGGCATCGCGGACGGCTCCGTTGATACGTCGCAGATTCTCCAGCAGTCCGACTTCTTCAGCGACATCCTTGACGAAGGGCCAGACTTTGCCTCCTTCGGAGAGGAAGTCGTTAAAGGGATCGACGAACAGCAGTGCGGTTGATCTGGCCTCGTAGGTGAAGCGGCTCATTGCATTTCTCCGGAAGGGGTTCACACCAGAACGTTGAGCTGAAACGGCTCGCCACTCATCCGGACACGCGTGCGACTCGTGATGCCGGTACAGCTAGAGGTGAAGCCTCTCTGTTTCGGCATTGTATATATGAAAAACATAGCGTCAAGTTAGGCGTGAATCCCATACGTTGTGTGCGGGATTTCGCTGTGCTTCTGTTGAATATGATCGGTTTACACTCAAGGTAAAATCTTGCTACTATGAAAATCATATGCAAAAGTCTGAGGCAGCGAGCCCAGAGTTGTTCGGATTGTTCGTACGAAGCCGCCCACCTGATCGCAGTGCCATACCCTGGAGAGCAACATGCAATACCTCGTGATGATTTCCCGTTCCGAAAACGCATCTTCCATGTCCCCTCATAAGGAAGAGGTTGAGGCGGAGGCCGAGTTTGTCCGCCGTCTTTACGCCTCCGGGATAGTTCGGCAGGTTTGGCTGAGGGCAGAAGGGGGAGCCTGCATGATTTCGGAGGCAGATGACGAAGACGGCCTGAGACAACTCCTCTGCGAACTTCCTTTGGTCAAGACCGGCTATCTTGCGCCGCCACAGATCAGTCGATTGCGCTCGTATTCGGGGTTTGGTCCGCGTAGTCCAATCGGTGGAGATGGCGACTTTCACATCATGTCGTCAAGCTGACAATCATCCTGGAACAATCTCAATGACACGCTGGAAACTATTCGGTATGCTAACCATGGTCGTTGCGCTGTTCGCAGCGGCGTCCTCTGCAATAGCGCCGGACCGCGTTGCATCGCTGCAATACGCGATACGAGCAACGGCTCGCACGTCCTTTATCCTGTTTCTGGCGGTCTTCCTGGCCACCTCGTTTGCGCGAGTCGTCCCGTCGGCGCTAAGCCGCGCCCTGGTCAGGGAGCGGCGTTTTATCGGATTGTCGTTCGCCGCCTCGCAATTTTTTCACGCAACGGCGCTCATTATCTACATCAGGACAGCGCCCGAGGCATTCTGGGTGGGGCGTACGCCCGCGACAAACATACCGGGCTCCATCGGCTATTTGATGATTCTGTTGCTGACGGTCACATCGTTCGCAATGCCGGCGCGTCTGATCGGTCCGGCCAACTGGAAGAAGCTGCATCTCGTGGGCGTATGGATACTCGCCGTCATTTTCACGGCTTCCTTCCTCACCCGAGTCCATCAACATGCCGCTTATCTCGTTCCCGGCATGGTCATGGTTGTCGCGATGTTGCTACGCATGGCCGAGCGGTTCGAAGCGTGAGGTCAGGGATTCGCCGCACCTGGAGGACGCCTCCCGCGCAATCCATTCAGGCTGGCGCAGCAGTCGAAAACCCGCGATCTTGGAACGCGCATCAAGGAGGCCCCATGTCCGAGCGCGACACCGTGCCCAGGCTTCATCATTCAGCGCGGCATGATCGTGACCCCGCCGCGGAGCAGTTTTGCATATTTGGCATAGTCGCCGAGGCCGCCCATGCCAAATACGCCGAGCACGCGATCCGGGCCGAGCGCATCGGCTTTGAGCAGCTTCTTGAGTCCGCGATACGGCGTGAGCCCCGCGTCCGTGAGGGGTGCCAGGTGTTCGAACGAAAGCTCGCGCGGCACCTTGATCAGATAACGCGCGGGCACGGGCAGGAACTCGGCGAAGCCGCCATGCGGTCCGAAGCCTGGGAAGCGCACGTTGGGGCACAGTTGGAACGACCTGACAATGACGGCATGTGCCATCACCCCAGCCGGGAACGACGACGACGTGATCGCCTTCCTCAAAGCCCGCATCGGAGGCCTGCTGGCCGATGCGTGACACGACCCCGGTGATTGCCGCAAGCAGTCACCTTGACCAGAATTTCTGGATGTCGGGGATGGGGATGTCCTCCAGGACCAATGGCTTGCCGAATTCGTGCAAACGCGCTGCTTTCATGACCATTCCTTTTTCTCAGGTTGAACGCCAGCGAGCGGAACCGGAGTGAAATCCCCGTTCCGAACGAATGCCGGTACCAGGCTGAGAAAGAGGTGAAATTCAAATACGGTATGCAAAGAAACTGCGCAATGCGCGGCAACGTATCCCGTTGCCTGATTTATTTCATGCTGCGGCTCTCAGGCAACGCACTCGCTTCTTGCCGGTCAACGATCTTGACTGGCGTTAGAGGGCGGCTTGCTTGAGGTCACACGAACGGAAGAGGCGCACCTAAAGTGCGCTTCCTTTTTTGTCTCTCGACTCAACGCTCGGCTTGCTGCTGCTCGAGGTACTTGTCGAGCGCGTCCATAGTTCCGCCCCAGCCTTGAGACATACTGCCATGCGACGCGTCGAAGATGGCTTCCTCGGCTTCGCTGGCGTCCAGCGCGCGCCACTCAAGGTGCATTAGCGTGCCACCCTCGACTTCGCTGAGCGTCGTCGTCGATAGCGTATAAAGCGGCCATTGTGCCGACATCGGATGTCGCGTCACGCCGCCTTCGGCATCACTAAACTGCACGACGACGACAATGCGCTCGGGGGGCGTCAATTCGCGGAACGTCCACTTTCCCCACATCGCGGGAGCGTCGGGCACGCCGCGCGGCTTCATCGCGTAGTGGAAGACGCCACCGACTCGCGCATCCACTGTGCAGTGGGACATTTCCATCCCGGGTGGGCTCATCCACGTACTCAAATGCTCAGCTTCAGTCAGCGCGGCGTATACCAGTTCGCGCGGCGCAGCGAAGCGGCGCTCGATGACGAAGGGCGCTGAAAGTTTGTCAGTCATGGTGGCGAGTCTTCCTGGTTCGGGTTGGGGTAACGTTGGACGTGGTTTTCGGCGCAGGCTTTCCGTGGGAGTCCCTGGCAGGCTTCTGTTGCAGTTGTTGCAGGTAGCTGTCGAGCTGGTCGAGGCGCAAAGCAAATCCGCTTGTCAAGCTATCTGTGCAGGGTCGGTCCAGTCCGGAAGACTCCTGGCGGTTGCACAGTCGACACTGGGTTGGGCCGGCGATCACCCCTGCAATCGTGTGTACGCGTCAGCGTGCGGTGTGGTGATTCGCCCCGGACATGATCTCGTCGTCTACCAGCCGTTTTTCGCCAGGGCGTGGGTGCCGCAGTTCGTTGGGGAACCGCTGAGGACGGCCGCGTCGATGAAATCGTCTTTGCGCTCGATGGATAACTCCGCGGCCGAACTTCGTCGCCTTTTATCACACGCCTTCGACAAGAACGGCGCGATAACGCGCGCCCTTGAACCGGTGCTGCGCGACTTCCTGGTACGCCGGGCTGTCGTACCACGCACGGGCGGCCGCAGTCGATGGAAACTCTACGATCACGACACCCTCTGGTGCTTCGCCCTCAAGAACCTGTTGAGGTCCGTAGGCAGCGAGAATCTTGACCGGATGACCTTTGAAGGTCTCGCCCACCTTGCTTTGGTAGATGTCAAGCTCACTCTGATCCTGCGTGCTTTCCTTCGTGAAGACAATAAAAGTCGCCATCGCGTCGCTCCTCGGGTTGTGAAGGTCCGCACGATGATGCCATGAAACCGCATCGGGCATCGATACGCAGTGTCGGCGTGGATGTCGGCCCATGATGTCAACCCGACTGCTGAAACTGACAGGTCGGGAGATTCACCGGCGCGTTGGACTCGGCACGTGCGACTACCTACGCTATGCCGCGCAGTTTCGCAAGCGCCGAGCGCGGAGCGTCGCGCTAGTTGTCAACCTTTTCCGATTCAACCACCATGTCCAGCACGTATGCAATGGCGGGTCCGTCGGCGGGCGGATTCTTGATGGTATAGCGCTTGACGCGCAGTACATCGCGCATGCCAGGCGTGTGGGTATAGCCCTCGATATCCTGATACAGCGGTTGCCATGCACCGGGTGTTCCGGTTGCCAAACCGTGCTCGTCGAAGTGGCGCTCACGCACCAGCAGACATTGCTTGTCCGGAATGAACGGATGATGGCACTGCACCGTTTGTGCGGCCACTTCGAGGAAGGTCGTTTCACCGGGGCCGCCGAAACGCGTCTGGGCAGTGGGCACACCCGTAAATGTCAGCGTGTCGCCGCTATCGGTGACCAGTTGCATGCGGGGGGTATCGTTACGGGCCAGCAGGCTCACGCCGAGGCTGCCACGCAGGCGCCGGGCAATAGCGTCGTCGAGTGCGGCGCGAGCGGCGTCAGGGCAAGCCATCATGGTGCTCACCATCTGGCCAATCTGCAGCCGTCCTTTCTTGACGCTGTAACTGGCTCCCATGTTGTTGCAGCTATTGACTACGTTCAACCGGTCGGTGCTGAAGTCCAGTTGCACTGGCTTTTCTGCGCTGACAAACAACGCATCAATGCGCATGCCTTTGCTGCCAAATGCGTCGCTGAGTTGCCAGTGATACTGACTGAGGATCCCAGGTTCGATCGCCGGTAGCGCGCTCGCTGCGGCAGCAGTCGACGCGCTCGTTGAAGGTGCCGGGCTTCTCGCGTCGGGTATTTGCGAGCATGCGGCAAGGGCGAGCAGCAGAAAGAGCACGTTGCACTTCACGGCGGTACCTCAGCTGGTTCGGTGGATGTTTCAGGCAGCTTGTCGCGTGAAATAAGCCGCGACATAGTCCAATCGTAAATGGGGAGACCGGGGGAACTAGTGAATGATACAACCCCGGGGCGTTGCGCCCCGTTGATAAGGTCACTGCGAGGCGAGGGCGTCTTCGCGCGGCGCCGTCGGCATGGCGCACCGGACCGGGCATGGCTCGCCACGCCCGGACTAACCCGGCGACGATCCGTGCATTACGGCGCGTTTCGTGACTATTGCCGCCGGCGCGAACCTCGGCACGATCAACTCAACGACGCCAGCAAGATCGACAGCTTGCGGATATGCGCCCTGAACGCTTCGGTCATCTCGCGGTTATGGCCATCACTCAGATGCGGCGCTTCGGCCAGCTCGACCTGGCCGTGGAACTCCTCGGAAACTTTGCGCCGTTCGTCGGGCGGAAGTATGCGGATGAGGGACACCATCAGTAATTCCTGCGCATGGATGATACCGAGCACGGATTGTTCGTTCATGTCGACCTCCGTCTGAACGCGGCGATGCCAGCGGCTGAACAGCAGGACAAAGCGGGCAGGTGACGGCAGCACCAGGCCGGTGCTGTCTTCGATCCGCCTTTTCGCTCGTCCATACTAGCGCAAGGATCGGGTCATCTGCACGCCGGCTGACCCGACGAGCCGCGAATCCGGCGAGGGCGTTTCCATCCCCGGTTTCGCCTGGCTGGACAATCTCAGTGAGCAATCGCTCCGACAGTCAGCCAGCGCCATTCCATTCCATTTTCTGCACGATGATGCCGGGCTGATTGGCTAGCGCTTCTCGTTCGGGCAACAACTGGAAACCATGTCGGCGATAGAGACCTACCGCGCGGGTGTTATCTGGCGAGACTCGCAACACGACTCTCCGCTGTCCGCGTTCGATCGCGCGCGCCTGGATTGCATTGACCAGGCGACCTGCCACTCCCAGGCCTCGGTACTGCGAGTGAACCCACATGGCAATCAGGTTGTATTCGCGCGAGCGGCTTATAGCGTCGCCGATAAGACCGACTGCTTGCTCTCGCACCATCGCTACCAGATATT
Organism: Paraburkholderia sp. BR10937; assembly: GCF_040965695.1. Taxonomy (NCBI): domain Bacteria; kingdom Pseudomonadati; phylum Pseudomonadota; class Betaproteobacteria; order Burkholderiales; family Burkholderiaceae; genus Paraburkholderia; species Paraburkholderia sp. BR10937. The sequence goes on along the minus strand of NZ_JBFRCL010000033.1, from coordinate 13,959 downwards.
GCGGCTGTGTCTGACCTGAAGCACATTCGCGCCATTGCTGCTCGCTATACGCAGCCGCGGTGGCGTAACTCAGGCCGAACGCCGTTGGGCTGTCGAGCAGCGCAGCAAGGAAAGCCGTCTTCAAGATTTGCCAGTCGTCTTCCGAGGTCGGGCGAACAAGAGCAGGGCTCGACGCTGTGTCCATACAGGATTCCCGGGATTTGAGGCTTATCATTTCGAATATCTAAAGGTACTCTTTCCTGACATCGAGGGTGCGTTGCGTACGCGTCATGCGGCAAGCCCGCCCGGCATCGATGGCAGGCATTGGCCCGGCCGCGCTCTTTTGCACGTACATCGCCCTGTCTGCCGCTTTGACCACATCCGCCGCACGGTCACCGGACTGCAGCACCGCCACGCCGAGACTTGCGCGTACGCTGTATTCGCTGCCATGCACGTTGACGCTTTCGTGCGTCGACATGATCCTGAAAAGAAGGGGGCCTTGCCCTTCGTTTTGATGCACCGTTATAACGGCAGGCTCGCCCGGAAGTTGATGGTCATTTGTGAAACAGCACGGACGTGCTGGGTCTGGCGCACGGAGAATCAATAGCCAGACGCACGCACAGATAATCTCGCGAGATCACAATGGCCGTTCGCAGTGCGGACCGATCGCTCGCTGACGAGCAGTCTCATGGACTAGATCAACAGCTCCAACGTCTCGAACAAGGCGAGGTCTTCTTTTTTCGCCGAGCGCGCATGTCGGCGTATGACCTGCAGCAGGCAGTCGATGAAGGCGGCGGCCGCGCGGCTCAGCGTGCTGTTGCGCCGTGTGACGATGGCCAGTTGTCGGGGCTCGAACGCCTCACGCAATGCAAGCGGCCGCAGGCGGCCGCCGAACGGCGGCACATGGCTCAGGATCGTCGGGCTCCACGTGCACATGTCTGCCTGCTCGACCATGGTCTGCAACGTCGCTACCGACTGCGCGCGGACAATGCGGCGTTCGTCTATCTGCGCGCCATGGCGCGTGAAAAGATAGTCGATGAGATCCCGCTGACCGTCCGGTGCGAAATTGAGCACCCAGTCCTCGTCCAGCAATTCGTGGATTGAGCGCGCCCGCGCCTTGCGATGGCCTTCGCGCACCATCACCGTCGACTCGTAGGCCAGCAGCGGCTCGCATGCGAACTCCTGCGCGCTCGCGCCGGGCTGTAACTGGCCGACGGCAAAGTCCATGCTGCCTTCGCGCAGCAGCGGCTGCGCGACTGCCATCAGTCCTTCGATCAGCTCCAGGCGGATCTCGGGCATGCGCTTGCGAAAGCGTTGCACGGCTTCGGCAAGAAAGGTCAGCGTAACCCACGGCGTGACGCCCACCATGAGGCTGCCTTCCATGCGCCCTCTCAAGCGCTCCAGATCGCTGTGCGCGTGTTCGAGCTGGTTGAGCACGAGGCGCGCGTGCGTGAGGAGCACCTTGCCATGCTCGGTGAACGTGATGCCTTCGGGCGCGCGGATCAGCAGCGGAAGACGCTCGCTCGCCTCCAGTTCGCGCAGGGCACGCGTGACGGCGGCCTGGGAAAGCCCGAGCGCACGGGCCGCGCCGCGGATGCTGCCGGCGTCCGCGCTGGCGACGAGCGCTTCCAGTTGATGCAGTTTCATTTGCGCAGAAACGCCCGACTGGCGCAGGGTGACAACAGAAGGTCGTCATCATAACAAAACGCCGGCTGTACCCAGCAATTTGCGCTGCATACGATTCGCTCCACGATGCGCACAGGGGCGAAGGAGGCGAATTGAGCAGACAGTGGGTTTTGCCGGAAGTGGCGGCGATAGAAGCCGAAATGATCGCGTTGCGCCATGAACTGCACGCGCAACCCGAACTGGGCTTCGAAGAGCACGCGACGAGCGCGCTCGTCGCCGCGAAGCTCGACGCGTGGGGCTATCGTGTGTCGCGCGGCGTGGGCGGCACGGGCGTGGTCGGGACGATGGAGCGCGGGCGTGGGGCTAACCTCGGGCTGCGCGCCGACATGGACGCGCTTCCGATTCACGAGGCGACGGGCCTTCCCTATGCCAGCCGCAACGATGGTGTCATGCACGCGTGCGGCCACGACGGCCACACCGCGATGCTGCTGGCGGCCGCTCGATGTCTTGCGCAAAAACCGCAATGGCGTGGCACGCTGCACCTGATTTTTCAACCGGCCGAAGAGGGCCTGGGCGGCGCGCTCAGGATGATCGAAGACGGCCTGTTCGAGCGCTTTCCCTGCGACGCCGTGTTCGCGATGCACAACATGCCGGGCTTTCCGGCGGGAACGATCGGGTTTCACGGCGGTGCGTTCATGGCCTCCGCCGATGAGGTGACGATTCGCGTGATCGGCCGCGGCGGCCACGCGGCCGCGCCTCAGCAGACGATCGACCCGGTCGTGGTCGGTGCGTCGATCGTCATGGCGCTGCAAAGCGTGGTGGCGCGCAACGTGGCGCCGCATGAGCAGGCCGTGGTCAGCGTCGGCGCGCTGCACGCGGGTAGCGCCTCGAACGTCATCGCGCCTCATGCCGAGCTGCACCTGAGCGTGCGCGCACTTTCGGCGCGGGTGCGCACGCTGCTGGAGCGGCGCATAACCGAAGTTGCCGAAGGGCAGGCCGCAAGCTATGGCGCGCGCGTGGAAATCGACTACCGCCATTGCTACCCGGTGCTCGTCAACCACGAGGACGAGACCGAACTGGCCCGTCGCGTCGCGCTCGAGTGGGGCGGTGCGCAGATGCTGATTGACGGGCTGCGTCCGCTCATGGCGAGCGAGGACTTCGCATACATGCTGGAGCGTTGCCCGGGCAGCTACCTCTCGATCGGCAATGGGGACGGCACGCAGCATTGCTCGCTGCACAATCCCGGCTACGACTTCAACGACGCGAGCCTCGCGATTGGCGCGAGCTACTGGATCAAGCTCGCGGAGCAGATTCTGCAGTAACCCCCGAAACAACTGAAACGACAGCAAGGAGACAGGCAAATGAAGAAATGGACGATGGCGCTTTCACTGGCGCTCGCGGCGGCTGCAACGGCTGGCTCCGTACACGCGGCGGATCTCAAGGGGCGGCAAATCAGGCTGGCGGTCGACCCCACCTATCCGCCGCTCGAATACAAGGCGCCGGACGGCACGCTCACGGGCTTCGGCGTCGATCTCGCCAATGCGTTGTGCGCGCAACTGAATGCGCATTGCGTATGGGTGGAAACCAGCTTCGACGGCATGATCCCGGGCCTGATCGCGCGCAAGTTCGACGTCATTTCGTCGTCGATGACCATCACGCCCAAGCGCATGGAGCAGATCGCCTTCACCAACAAGATCTCGAATGCGCCTGCGCGGCTCGTCGTCCGGCGCGGCTCGCCGCTGCTGCCCGATGCGGCCTCGCTCAAGGGTAAGCGCGTGGGTGTCGAGCAGGGCACGAGCCAGGAGGACTACGCACGCGCGAAATGGCAAGCCGCCGGCGTGGAGATCGTCGCTTACCAGAACCAGGATCAGGTATACGCGGACCTGACGTCGGGCCGCCTCGATGCGGCGTTTCAGGCCTCCATTGCGGCGAGCGACGGCTTTCTGAAGCGACCCGAGGGCAAGGACTTCACCTTCGCCGGAAACGCCATCGACGATCCGAAGTTCTTCGGTCAGGGCGACGGCCTCGGTCTGCGCAAGCAGGACACTGCGTTGCGTGACGCGTTCAACGCAGCGCTCGCCGAGATTCTCGCGAATGGCACCTACGCGCGCATCAACAAGAAGTATTTCGACTTCGACATTTACGGCGCGAAATAACGCGGACCAGACCGGGTAGCCGGCGTGGTGGGCGCAAGGCATGCGGCCCGCCACAGCGAAGGGAAAAGGGGCACGCCTTCGTTGACATATTTAGCATGCCTTACAAAAAAACGGAAACCTGATGAAGAGGAAGATCTTTTGCGTCATGGCGCTGTGCGGTGCGGCGGCGCCTGCGTTCGCGCAAAGCAGCGTAACCCTTTACGGTGTAATCGACGAGGGTATTGACTACACGAACAACGTGGGCGGCCACGCCGTGTACGAAATGACGAGCGGCTATGCGCAGGGCAGCCGTTGGGGACTCAAGGGCACCGAAGACCTGGGCGGAGGCAACAGCGCGATCTTTCAGATCGAAAGCGGCTTCAACGCGAGTAACGGAGCGCTTGCACAAGGCGGCCGCGCGTTCGGGCGGCAGGCGTTCGTCGGCCTCGCCAATGAGCGTTACGGCACGCTGACGCTCGGGCGCCAATACGATTCCGTGGTCGACTATCTTGCACAGACCACGGCGAACGGCAACTGGGGCGGCTACCTGCTTTCGCACCCGCTCGACAACGACAATACCGACAATACCTTCCGGCTCAACAACACGATCAAGTACGCGAGCCCGACGTACGGCGGCTTCTCGTTTGGCGGCACGTACAGCTTCAGCAACGATACGAACTTTGCGAACAACCGCGCGGTGAGCGTGGGCGCGCAATACACGGTGGGCGGATGGCTCATCGCCGCCGCGTACCTGAACGCCAGCAACCCCGCGCTGACCTCGGGCGGCGCGATCTCGGGCGCGAGCAGCACGAACGGCGCGGACGGCAATTTCGCTTCGTCGCGGTTGCAGATATTCGGTGCGGGTGTGAACTACACGGCTGGATCGGCAACGGTCGGCTTCGCGTACTCCAATACGTACATCGGCCAGCCCGTGGCCAACGTTGGGTATCTCACCGGCGACGAGACGATCCAGCCGGCGACCGGACGGCTCGCCGGCGGCCACGTGACGTCGCTCAGGTACCAGAATTTCGAGGTCAACGGCAAGTACCAGTTCACGCCGGCCTTCTTCGTCGGAGCGGACTACGTTTACACGATCATGCACTACGATGCGACGACCGGTAGCGTGCAGCCTTCGATCCACTCGGTGGGCCTGATGGCCGACTACAACCTCTCGAAGCGCACGGACGTCTATCTGCAAGGCGCCTTCCAGCTGGTTGCGGGTGACAGGACCGGCTCGTCGCTCGACCAGGCATACGTGCCCGGTGCGCAGGATCTTTCCTCGACTTCGCGCCAGCTCGTAGTGCGTGCCGCCATCCGGCACAGCTTCTGAGTTCAGACCAGGCCTCGTGCTCCGTTCCAACGGAGCACACGTCGACCTGTGTCGGTACCTGCGATGTTGAATCAGTTATCGTCGCTTCTGGATGGGAGATGCTCGTGAGGCTCGGGCTCTGCCGCGTCGGCGTCAGGAAGGTCGTCAGGGGCCGGGTTTTTCAGGCCCTTTGGATCGGGCTGGCGCGTCTTGTGGACGGACGTTTGCGCGGGGTTGAGGGGGTTGCCGGTCGGCTCCCTGGATGGGTTCGACGTCATGATGGACTCCTGCGCTGATGAATACAGCTCCCTATCATGATAGTCCGCCTGGCCGCCTTGGGCAGATGTGCCGATTCCGATTGGGCTGCCTGGCTGCACCGCTAAACACGCGGACATCGCTAAACATCCAACGGCAGGTAGCCAAACTGGTCCATCGAAAGCTCGCCGCCATCGCCTCGAGCCGGCCAGTAGAGTCGAATGATGTTTGAGTGCGCGCTTGCCCCAAAAAAGGGGCCGCGAAGCGTTTGCCGCAGTGGAGACGCTTGACCTTCCAATGATGGTAACCCGCTAAGCGGATCACATCTTCATCTTCCGTACTCCGCACTATCAGTTTCTTTAATGGAGCCCCGTGCCTGATTTGATTTCCTGAATGTGTCACTACACTCGTCTTCAGCGATACGCCAATTTTGATGGCTATCGAGAGTTCCACACTTCCAGTCTGGAGACATCCCGTGAGACACAACCACGCTCATATGAGCGACTACTTAGGCCGGCTGTTAGCCGGTCTTGCGCTCTGCCTGTTCTCAGTGGCGCCGGCCATGGCGCAATCCACATCCCCCGATAAACTGCCCCACGTAGCGGTGCTGGCAACCGGCGGCACGATCGCAGGTACCGCGGGGAGTGAAACGCAGACGACGGGCTACAAGCCGGGCGTGCTGACGGCTGACGCGCTTCTCAAATCGGTCCCGTCACTGGGCAAGATTGCCCAGGTGTCCGGTGAACAGATTTCGAATGTCGGAAGTGAGAACATCACCAACGATATCCTCCTGAAACTGGCGAAGCGCGTGAATCAGCTGCTTGCTCAACCGGATATCGCGGGTGTCGTGGTGACCCACGGCACCGATACCCTTGAGGAAACCGCCTATTTTCTAGATCTCGTTGTCAAGAGCGACAAGCCCGTGGTGGTCACGGGATCGATGCGGCCGTCGACGGCCATCAGCGCCGACGGTCCGGGCAATCTCCTGCAGGCAGTCACGGTTGCCGCCTCGCCGGAGGCGCGTGGTCACGGCGTCATGATCGTGCTGAACGACCGGATCGGCTCGGCTCGCTACACCACGAAGACCAACGGCACGACGCCGGATACGTTCAAGGGAAACGACGCGGGTTACCTGGGCACGCTGGTGGACGAGGTTCCTCACTTCGAGACGTCCGTGCTGAAACGCAATACCACGGCTACGCCATTTGACGTATCGAAGCTCGATGCTTTGCCGGAAGTCGATATCGTCTACGGCTATCAGAACGACGGCGGCTACATGTACGACGCCGCGGTCGCGCACGGAGCAAAGGGCATTGTCGTCGCCGGCGTTGGAGCAGGCAGCGAGTCGCTTCTCACCCTTCCGTCAATCAGGAAGGCGATCGCCCAGGGGGTGATCGTGGTCCGCTCTTCCCGTACAGGAGGCGGATTCATACCGGAAGATCCCGCCTATGTGGGTCTTCTCGGTGACGATCTGAACCCCCAGAAGGCCCGCATTCTCCTGATGCTTGCGCTTACGGCGACCAAAGATCCGTCGAGCATCCAGGCAATGCTTCACGAGTTTTGAATCGCTTCGCCGGCTGAGGACCGGTGAAGATCATTCGTTCAGGCGCGACGGTGCTGCCAAAGCACCGCCGCGCCGCGTGCCGTTCCAGGAGACTCGGCCGGTTGGCGTACGTCGAGGTGCTCTACTTCAGCCTCCGCGTGACATAGTATTAGAGTTATTGATACTGACATCGGATATGCTGTTTTCTTGAATCTGAGTCCCTACACTGGTTTCAGAAGGCGCAGGCAGGCGCCCCGCTGATAACCAGAGTCCAGGAGACGAAAGTGAGCAAGCAGATATTGATGGAGGACGTTCCGCTGCGCGGTTTCCACTTGCGCGTGGCGTTCAGCGGTACAGGCGGACAGTTCAGCGACGGTTTCGTGCTGGGCATCATCGGCATCGCGGTGAGCATGGCTGCAGGGGCGCTGCACCTGAACGCGCTCTGGATGGGAGCACTCGGTGCGGCGTCCCTTGCCGGCCTGTTTTTTGGCAGCATGTTCGCCGGGCCCGTGGCAGACAGATATGGCCGGCGCACCATTTTCGCCTTCGACATGCTGCTCTTTGCGGCGATTTCTGCAGCGCAATTCTTTGTGACGTCGCCGACCCAGCTGCTGGTGTTGCGCGTGCTGCTTGGCCTCATTCTCGGCGCCGACTATGTCGTGAGCAAATCGCTCGTCACGGAGTTTTCGCCACGCCGCTATCGTGGCCGTCTCCTGAGTGTGCTCGCGGCGGCCTGGGCGGCGGGTTACGTCTGCGCGTACCTCGCGGGTTTTGCCATTCGCGACATCGGTCCCGACGCATGGCGGATCATGCTGGCCGCCAGTGGATTGCCGGCACTGCTGATCCTGCCGTTCCGTCTCGGCGTACCCGAGTCGCCCATGTGGCTGATGAAGCGCGGCCGGAAGGACGAGGCGCTGAATATCATCCGCGCAAAGTTCGGTCCGGAAACCATTCTGCCTGCACCGGCAACCGAGACCCAGCGACGTCGTGGTGCCTGGTCAGAACTGTTCTCGGCCCGCTGGAGAAAGAACACCCTGGTCGGCTGCGTGTTCTACACGTGCCAGGTCATTCCATACTTTGCGCTCGGTACCTTCTCGCCGAAGGTACTGCAAGCCTTGCAGGTCAAGGACGGCTTTGTCGGTGGACTCGTTTATAACGTGCTGCTCTTCGCCGGAGCAATCTTTGGACTGCTGATCGTTGACAGGCTCTCGCGCCGCGCGTTCCTGATTGGCAGCTTCTATCTCGCGGCTATCGGACTCGCGGTGCTCGCCTACGCCGGGTTCGGTCCGCTCGGCACGATTGTCTCGTTTGGCATTTTCGCCTGCATTCTCTCGGCGGCGGCGAACCTCGAGTTCGTCTATCCGCCCGAGCTTTTCCCGACCCACTTGCGCGCCTCAGGCGTCGGGCTGGCCGTTGCCTCCAGCCGGTTCGGTTCCGCGATCAGCACGTTTCTCCTGCCCGTGGCCGTGCAACAGGTTGGCATTCACGCTGCGCTCGGTGTGTGCGTGGCCGTATTGGTGTTCGGTGGCGTGTTCTGTCATTTGTTCGCACCGGAAACCGGCAAGGAGAGTCTTTCGGATATGGGTTCTGGTCAGGGCGGCAATGAGCCGGCGGTGGACGGCGCCCAGAACGTGAGCCTGCACACAGCGGGACATCGCCACTGAAGCCCAGGCGTCCGACGCTCCCCCGTTGGCGCACTCATGGCAATGTCTGCTGAACGCAACTGTGGGAGAGTCCATCGTGTCGCTCAACAAGCCAATTGATATGTATGCGGTGCAGGTCTTCGTCGCCGTGGCGGAGGAGGGCAGCATGTCCGGGGCGGCTGCTCGCATGGGCATTTCCCAATCGGGTGTCTCGCAGATCGTGCGCCAGCTGGAAGACGAACTGGGGGTCGTGCTGGTCAATCGCACGACCCGTCCGCTCGCGTTGACGCCATACGGCATCGCATTGAGGAACCGCGGAGCGGTACTCAGCGAGGAGATCGCCAATCTGAAGGCGCAAGTCGTCGAAGCGGGGCGAGGCATCAAGCCCGATCTTCGCATCGGCTTTGTCGACTCGTTCGCGGCCACCTGCGGCTCGGCTTTTACGAAGCGCCTGCTGGAGAAGGTATCGCAGCTGTCTATCCGTACGGGGTTGAGCCCGCAGCAGGGCGAGGCGCTGCTGCGGCGCGATCTGGACCTCATCGTCACGAGCGACGCGCTGATCGACGCCAATGACGTCGTGCGGTTCCGGCTCCTGTCCGAGAAGTACCTCGTCATCACGCCGCGGGATTTCCGCAAGTCGGTCCGCACCGTGGAGGACATCCGGGCCCTGGCCGACGCATTGCCCATCGTGCGCTTTAACCGGAAATCACAGGTCGGCATGCAGATCGAGCGCTATCTGCGTCGCATCGAGGTGCGCACGCCGACCAGGCTCGAACTCGACAACGCCGACGCGCTGACTTCGATGGTGGCCGAAGGCATCGGCTGGGCCGTGACCTCGCCGATGTGTCTGCTTCAGGGGGCGGCTTACGCTGATGGGGTGACTCGCCACGTCGTCGACAGACTGGGCCTCGAACGGTCGCTGTATCTGGTCGCGCGGCGCGACGAATACAGCGCCTTTTTCGAAGATGCATGCGATACGGCATCCGAAGTGATCGAAACATCGTTCCTGCCGCGAGTGAAAAAGGCTCTCGGCCAGGAAATTGAACAACTGATTGAGGTTGGAAACAGGAACTCAAATGAACAGTCAAGCCAAAGCTGAAACGCGTATCGAACGCGATTACGTTGGTGAAGTCGAAATTCCGGTCGAGAAATTGTATGGCGTCAACTCGGTAAGGGGCGTCGACAATCTGACGGTTTCTCCTCTCAGCGTTGCTCACTACCCGGCTTTCGCGGTGGCTTTCGCGCAGTGCAAATGGGCGGCCGCACTCGCGAACCGGGACACCGATGTCATCACGCCGGAACAATGCGATGCAATCAGCCGTGCGTGTCAGGAAATCATCGAAGGCAAGTTTCGTGACTCACTGATCGTCGATCTGCTCGAGGGCTCGGGTGGCACGTCGACGAACATGAACTTCAACGAGGTGATCGCCAATCGGGCGCAACAGCTTTTGGGTCACGCGCCGGGCTCGTACGACGTGATCCATCCGAACGACCATGTCAACCGCTCGCAGTCCACGAACGACGTGTATCCGGCCGCGCTGAAGATTGCGACGTACGCGATGCTCGGACCGCTCGTTGCGGAAGTCGAGAAACTGGCTGAGCAGTTCGATCGCAAGACGATCGAGTTTGCCGACGTCCTTCATCTCGGCCGTACGTGTCTGCAGGATGCGCAGCCGATGCGTCTCGGCCAGCTTTTCGGCGGTTATGCGTCGCTTACGAGACGTCTCGCGGAAGAACTGGTGGCAGTGCGCGACAAGCTGCGAACGCTGCCGCTAGGTGGTACGGCAATCGGTACGGGCTTTGGTGCGCCGGCTGGGTATCGATCCGCTGTCTATCAACACCTCTCGGAAATCGTAGGCGTTGACTATGTCGCGCCGGCAAACTCGTTCGACGCGATGCAGAACATGGACGTGTTCTCGCGCGTTTCGGGCGAACTTCGCACCAGTGCGGCATCCATTGCAAAAATTGCATCGGACCTGACCGTTCTCTCCTCCGGCCCCGTGGGCGGAATTGGGGAACTGCGCTTGCCGGAGGCGCAGGCCGGCTCCTCGATCATGCCGGGCAAGGTGAATCCTGTTTTGCCGATGGCCATGATCCAGTTGAGTTTTGCCGTTATCGGCAATGACGTCGCGGTGGCTCAGGCGGTCCAGTATGGCGAACTGGAAATCAATCACTTCGAGCCCGTGGTGGCCTCCCGTGTGTTCGACAGCATCATGCTGCTGACCAACGGCATTGAGAAGTTCACGCAGAAGTGTGTGGCCGGCATCACCGCCGACGTTGCATGCAACGAGCGACATCTGATGGACTCGATGGCTGTGGCCACGGCGCTCGTGCCAAAGCTTGGATATGCCCGAGTCAGCAAACTGGCGCGCCAGTCGGTTGCGGAAGGTCGGCCACTGGTGCAGATTCTCGAGGAGTCGGGTCTGCTGTCGCGCGACGACACCCTGTCGCTGATCGATAAGGCCTCGTACCCGGTTTTTGAGCCGAGGTAATCGGCTGCTGGCCGGCCGCGCGAGGCGGCGGCCGACATGCGCAACACTCTGGATTGAACGGGAAATGATAGAAAGGGACGAATTGCTGGCACTGCTCGAGCAGCAGGACGTGCCGTTTGAATGTGAGTTCCACGAGCAGGTACTCAACATGGCGGAATCCGGGGCGCTCGAGCTGTCGCTTGACGGCGCACGCTGCAAGAATCTTCTGCTGCAGGACAAGCAGGGCGGCTTATACCTCGTGGTGACGACTGCGCATAAATCGCTGGATCTGTCCGCGGTTGCGAAGACGCTGAACAGCAAGCGTCTTTCGTTCGCCTCGGCCGACCGCCTTTTCGATCTGCTCGGGGTCAGGCCTGGGTCGTTGAGCCCGCTGGCTCTGGTCAACGACCGCGCTCATCATGTTCGCCTCGTGATCGATAGTGACCTTGGGCACGAACAGGTCTTTCTGTTTCATCCACTCGATAGCACCGCGACGATGGCGTTGTCGAGGCGAGATCTCGAAGTCTTTCTGCAGCGCATTGGTCACGCGCCGTCGTGGCACGCGCTCGGAGAGAGACGGCCGGCTTGAAGCGCCAATCGCGGGAATCAGACATCGATTCCAGGAGCCGCGAGCGCAGGACGTATGCGACGCGGAAGCGGATTAGCGAAGGTGGCGAGCCAGCAAGGTAGGCCCAGCCCCGCGACTCCACTCAGCACTCCCTCGAAATACCGCCACACTTGTTACTCCCAACCTCCGATTCCCGGTAGCAAACTACTCACGTCACCCAACGAGCGACGCGTAGCGGACGCAATCGCGCCGCTGGAATTTGCCCCAATTCAGGAGGTCGCAAAAGCCATGAGTTCAGCAACCGAAACCGGAAGGAAAGGCGGACAGCCCGCCATGCACACACCACCGATCGTCTCATCGCAGGCGTGGGAAGAGGCGCGCCAGCAGTTGCTCGTGAAAGAAAAGGCGGCGACCCGGGCTCGGGACGCCCTGGCCGCCGAGCGCCGCCGCATGCCCTGGATGGCGGTGGAGAAGGCGTATGTATTCGAAGGGCCCGCGGGCAAGCTCAGCCTGCTCGATCTGTTCGAGGGCCGGCGTCAGCTGATCGTCTACCGCGCGTTCTTCGAACCGGGCGTGTTTGGCTGGCCCGATCATGCCTGCCGGGGCTGCTCCATGGTGGCCGACCAGGTCGCCCACGTCGCGCACCTGAACGCCCGCGACACCACGCTCGTCTTCGTCTCACGCGCGCCTCAGGCCGACATCGCGCGACTGAAGGCGCGCATGGGCTGGGAGATCCCGTGGTTCACCATCACCGACAGCTTCGACGCCGACTTCGGCGTGGACGAGTGGCACGGCACGAACGTGTTCTACCGCGACGGCGAGCGCGTAGTGCGCACGTACTTCATCAACAACCGCGGCGACGAACAGATGGGCGGCACCTGGAACTACCTCGACATTACGCCGCTGGGTCGTCAGGAGGTCTGGGAGGACTCGCCCGAGGGCTATCCCCAGACCCCAACCTACAAGTGGTGGAACTGGCACGACAACTACAGCGCAGACGCGCCGCCGGACAAGAAGTGGGTCGAGGTATCGGACGCCGGCGAGGCGGCGTTCCGCAAGCAGGACCAGGAAGGAACGCCTTGAGCGAAACGTGTTCGGTCAGGCGTGTGCCTCAAGCGGCAAGCGCGGCATCGACGGCGGCGAGGTACTGCTGGAAGCCTGCCTGCAGCAGCACGGTTCGCACGCGCGTGAGTTCGCCTCGCGCGGCTTCGTCCGCGGGGGCCTGCAGGGCGCGCGCAAGCGCGCGTCCGCGTGCCGCGAACAGCTCGGCCCAGGGGAGCGGTTCGTGCCGCGTGTAGTCCTCCAGTGCGCTCGCGTAGCGCAGCACGCCGGCCGGATCGCGGGCCGACAGCATCGCTTCGATCGCGTCGCGGTAGAACCAGAGATGGTTGTGGCCGACCGCGCCGAGGCGCAGCAGGTCCGCGCCTTCTGCCAGCAGGCGCGTGCGCTCGTCATTCTCGTCGACCGCGCGGGCGAGGGCGCTCAGATTCTTCGGCGCGGAAAACTGCGTGCCCACTTCGCGCGCGATCGCCAGCGCCTCGCGCAGCGCTTCGATGGCTTCGCTGCGGTGCCCGTCGGCGAGCCAGACACGTCCCTGCATTTCCACGTTCTGCGCTTCGAACCGGCGCGCGCCCAATTGCCGGATCACGCGCCTTTCCTGCTCCAGATGGACCTGCGTCGCCGGCATATCGCCTAGCTCGTAGCAGGCGAACACGCCGAGCGTCTCGCCCAGCAGTTGCGCGCGCGGCTGGCCGATCAGCGCGGCGGCGCGCACGGCGGCAACGGCGTCTTCGCGTGCCTGCCGCGGCTCGTTCAGGTAAATGCGGCTGAAGCCCTGCATCGACAGATTGGCGACTTCGATCCGGCCGCACCCGTGCTCGCGGCTCAACGCCACGCAATCGCTGAAGTTGCGGAACGCGGTCCGCATCCGCCCTTGCGCGTAGGCGGCATCGGCAAGGCCACCGAGCGCCCGGGCCTCGGCCTCGGGCAGGCCGAGGCGCCGAGCGTATTCGAGCCCGCGCTCGTGCTCGGTGCTGCAGGCATCGATCTTGCCGAGCGGAAAGTAGATGTTGCCGCGCAGATAGTGAAGGCTCGCAAGCTCGGCCACCCGGTCGTCGCGTTCCGCGAGCCGTTGCGCAGCCTCGAGCAGATCCAGCGCTTCGTCGAGGCCTTCGCTCACCCGCAGGCCTTCGGCGAGCCCGAGCTGGCAGCGGCACAGACTGGCGTCGTCGGGGGCGGCCGCAAGCGCCGCGCGCCAGGTCGCGATCGATCCCGCGATGTCGCCGAGGTCGCGCAGCAGTTCGCCCTTGCAACAGCTCAGGGTGTGGCGGTCCGTTTCCGTCTGCGCGATCTCGAGGCCTCGCTCGGCGAGGCGCCGCGCGGCCTCGAGCAGGTGCGCCGTGCGCTGCGCGAGCGCGGCGGCCAGGTAGG
>NZ_JBFRCL010000032.1:0-101025 GCF_040965695.1 Paraburkholderia sp. BR10937 | reverse complement strand
GGAACTGCTGCTCGCTTCGACGCCGTCGTTCTGGCTCGGCATCATGCTGCTGTTCGTGTTCAGCTTCACGCTCAAGCTCTTCCCCGTGGCCGGCGACCGCGGCTTCTCCTCGCTCGTGCTCCCGGCGCTCTCGCTGGGGCTCGCGCAAGGCGCGGTGATTGGCCGCGTATTGCGCAAGGGCATCGAGCACGCGCTCGACGAGCCGTACGCGCTGACCGTGCGCGCGTGGGGCATTGGCGGCTTCGCGCTGCGCCTGCGCCATGCGCTGCGGCACGCCGCGCTGCCGGCAGTCACGCTCGCCGGCTGGCTCGTGGGCGGCTTGTTGAGCGGCGCGGTCATCACCGAGCAGGTGTTCGGGCGCCCGGGGCTCGGCAAGGTGACCGTCGATGCCGTGCTCGCGAAGGACATGCCCGTGATCCTCGCGATCGCGATCCTCTCCGCAGCGATCTACGTCGTCCTGAGCACCGCCGTCGACCTGCTCTATCTCTTGATCGATCCGCGCCTGCGCGACCCGCGCGCGCGGCGCTGAACCGGAGGCTTCACGATGTCAGTTCCTCTCGACCTGCCATTGCGGGCGCGCGCGGGTTGGCGTGCCGCCAGCTGGATATGGCGTCATCCCGGCCTTGCGCTTGCGGCGCTCTGGCTCCTTCTCAACGTCATCGCCGTCGCCGCGCCCGAATGGCTGACCCGCTATGATCCACTCGCGGCGGACCCAGTCTCCGCGCAGCTCAGCGCCAGCGCCGAGCATTGGCTAGGCACCGACCAGCTGGGCCGCGACATCTTTGCGCGCGTCGTCTACGGCGCACGCTACTCGCTTTCGATCAGCGCGGCGGCGATTGCCATCGCGACGCTCGCAGGCACCGTGCTTGGGCTGATCGCCGGCCTCGCGCGCGGCTGGCTCGACGAACTGATCACGCGCTTTCTCGACGTGGTGTCCGCCTTTCCGGACCTCCTGCTTGCGCTCATGCTGATCTCGTTCACGGGCCCCGGCGCCGTCAATCTCGTCTTCGCGCTTGGCGTCGCCTCGATTCCGCGCTTTGCGCGCGTCGTGCGCGCGCAGACCTTCGTCGTCGCCGAATCGGGGTATGTGGAGCAGGCGCGCACGTTCGGTCTCGCGCCGGCCGTGCTGGTCTGGCGGCACGTGTTGCCGCACGCCATTGCCCAGGTGCCCGTGCTTGCCACGATCGGCCTCGGCACCGCGATCATCGGCACATCGGGCCTGAGCTTTCTCGGCATGGGGCCGCAGCCGCCTACGGCCGAGTGGGGACTGATGCTCGCCGAGGGCCGCAACTATCTGTACAACGCATGGTGGATCGCGGTCTGGCCCGGCGTGGCGATCACGGCCGCCGTCATTGCTGTGAACGCGCTCGGCGGCTACTGGCAGGCGCGTTTCGAACGCCGGGAGGTCGCATGACAGCCGCCGCCACTGCCAATCTCGCCGCCCGCGTGCGCGTTGGGTCCGCCACGGAAGGCAGCCCCTCAGCGCCGGTCCCGCTACCCGCCGTGATTCATCCGTTCACCGCGCCGCCGGGCGAACCGCTCGTGCGTATCAAAAACCTTAGCATCGCGTTTCATGAGCGGCACGCCGCGCGCGCCGCCGTCGAATCACTGAGCCTGAGCGTGCATGCGGGCGAGTGCGTCGCGCTCGTCGGCGAATCGGGCTCCGGCAAATCCGTCACCGCACGCAGCCTCGTCGGACTGAACGGCCCGAAGGCGCAAACACAGGCCGAGCGCTTCGAGATCGCGGGCGAGGACGCACGCCGCTACCGCGAGCGCGACTGGCGCGGCATACGCGGCCGCCGCATCGGCTACGTGCTCCAGGATGCGCTGGTCTCGCTCGATCCGCTGTGGCGCGTGCGCGACCTCGTCGCCGAATCGCTGCACAGCGTGCGCTCGCGCGACATCCACCAAGACAGCGTCGAGATCCTGCGGGCGGTAGGCATCGACGAACCTGAGCGCCGGCTGCCGCAATACCCGCATCAACTGTCGGGCGGCTTGCGGCAGCGCGTACTGATCGGCACGGCCATCGCGGGCGGCGCTTCGCTGCTGATCGCCGACGAGCCCACCACGGCGCTCGACATGACCGTGCAGCGTCAAATCCTCTCGCTGCTGCGCGCCCGCCGCGACGCCGGCGACGCGCTGCTCCTCATCAGCCACGATCTCGCCGTGGTCGCGGAACTGGCAGACCGCGTGCTCGTCATGCGCGCGGGCCGTATCGTCGAAGAAGGGCCGACGCGCGACGTGCTGGGGCGCCCCGCGCATCCCTATACGCGGCAGTTGCTCGCCGCGATCCCCGTGCCCGCGTCGCGAGGCTACCGGCTCTCGGGCGATGCGGGAGCTAGCGCCGCCACGGGCGACACGCGGGTTGCGCTGCCCGCGAAGCAGATCGTCGATGACGTCCGTGTGCTATCGGTCGAAGCGGTCACGAAGCGCTACGGCGGCGACGATACCGCGCCCCCCGCTGTCGACGACGTGTCGTTTTCGCTCGCCAAAGGCGAAACGCTCGGCATCGTCGGCGAATCCGGCTCGGGCAAGTCGACGGTCGCGCGCATCGTGCTGGGCCTGACCACTCCCGACAGCGGCCGCGTGACGCTCGACGGCCAGCCCTGGAGCGGCGTGCCCGAATCCGCTCGGCGACATCGGCGGGCCGGCCTGCAGCTCATTGCGCAGGACCCCTATAGCTCCTTCGACCCGCGTTATACGGTCGGCCAGCTCATCGGCGAGAGTCTCGACGCGGTCGGCATTCGCAGCGACGCGCGGCGACGCCGTGTGCTGCAACTGCTCGACGAGGTGCGGCTCGGGGCGGGCTGCTACGACCGCTACCCGCGCGAACTCTCCGGCGGCCAGCGCCAACGCGTGGCGATTGCGCGCGCATTCGCGCCGAACCCGGCGCTGCTAGTTGCCGACGAACCGGTGAGCGCGCTCGACGTATCGATCCAGGCGCAGGTGCTCGACCTGCTTGCCGACATGCAGTCCGAGCACGGCACGGCCATGCTGTTCATTTCGCACGACCTCGGCGTGGTTCATCACGTTGCCGACCGCGTGCTCGTGATGCGGCGCGGCCGCCTGGTCGAGAGCGGACCTGTCGGGCAGGTATTCACTGCGCCAACGCATGCCTATACCGCCTCGCTGCTCGATGCGCTGCCAAAGCTGCCCAAGTCCGCTCAGCAGGGCCAGCCGGCCACTTCCGCGTGACGTCCCACACGCCCTCTATCTTGCACACCATGAGCCAATCGACCACGAATCCCCAACGTCAGATTCACCTCGGCGCGATCATCCAGGGCGCTTCGGGCAACATGTCCGCATGGCGGCATCCCGATGCGATCGCCGATGCCAGCATCAACGTGAGCTTCGTTCGCGAGCTGGCGCGCGAGGCCGAGAACGCGAAATTCGATCTGCTGTTCGTCGCCGACGGGCTGCACATTAACGCGAAGTCGATCCCCCACTTCCTGAACCGCTTCGAGCCGCTCACGCTACTTTCGGCGCTCGCGTTCGCGACCACGCGCATCGGCCTCGTTGGCACGCTCTCGACTTCGTACAGCGATCCGTTCACCGTCGCGCGCCAGTTTTCGAGCCTCGATCACCTGAGCGACGGCCGCGCGGGCTGGAATGTGGTGACCTCGCCGCTGGAAGGCTCCGCGAAGAATTTCTCGCGTGACAAACACCCAGAACATGCACTGCGCTACCGGATCGCCTCCGAGTTTCTGGACGTGACGAAGGGGTTGTGGGATTCGTGGGAGGACGACGCCTTCGTTCGCGACAAGGCGAGCGGCGTGTTCTTCGATCCGGACAAGCTGCATGCACTCGATCACGTGGGCGAGTTCTTCTCGGTGGCCGGGCCGCTCAATATCGGCCGTTCGCGCCAGGGCCGCCCGATCCTGTTCCAGGCGGGCGCTTCCGACGACGGAAAGGCGGTTGCGGCGAGCCATGCGGACGCGATCTACACGCGCCAGGAAACGATCGGACTTGCACAGGCCTTCTATGGCGACGTCCAGAAGCGGCTCGCCGCCCACGGCCGCGCAGCCGGCAGCCTGAAGATCTTCCAGGGCATCAGCGTGATCGTGGCGGATTCGGCCGTGCAGGCCGAGGACCAGTATCGCGAAACCGCACGGCTCGTGACGATCGAGAATGCGCTCGACTACCTTGGCCGCTACTTCGATCACCACGATTTTTCGCAGTACCCGCTCGACACTCCATTTCCCGACATCGGCGAACTGGGCAGCAACCAGTTCCGCAGCACGACCGACGCGATCAAGCGCAACGCGGCCGAGCGCCGGCTGACGCTGCGCGAGGTCGCGTTGGAAGCCGCAACGCCCAGGCCCAGCTTTCTCGGTACGCCCGAACAGGTCGCCGATGGCTTGCAGGCCTGGGTCGAAGCGCGCGCGACCGACGGCTTCATCGTGCGCGGCGGTACACCGCTCGCGTTCACCGAATTCGCGCGTAAGGTGGTGCCGATCCTGCAGGAGCGTGGTGCCTACCGGCGCGACTATGCTGGCACGACGCTGCGCGAGCATCTTGGGCTCGACTATCCCGTGAACCGCTATGCGCTGACCGCATGAATAACCATATGAAGTTTCATTCTTTTCCAAAAGCGCGCGTGGTGACTAGCGTGAAAGAATCATGAGCGACGTTTCCTCTTCTCTTCCCGCTTCGGTCGCATGGATTGCCGGGGTGGGCGCGAGCGCCGGCCTGGGCGCGGCGCTCGGGCGACACTTCGCCCGAGCAGGTTACACGGTCGTGCTGACCGGACGCACGGCGCCGCGTGTGGAAGCGCTCGCCGCGGAAATACGCGCGCAAGGCGGCCGCGCCCACGCAGCACCCGGCGACGTGGCAAACGAGCAGGATCTCGCGCGCATCGCGCAACTTCTGACGAGTCACGGAATTCTGCGCAGCGCGATTTTCAACGCGGGCAACGCCGTACGCGCGCCAACGCTCGAACTCGAAGTCGCGCAGTTCGAGTCCGCATGGCGCACGAACGTGCTGGGTGGCTTCGTGTTTGCGCGCGCCGCCTTACCGCTTCTGCTGGACGCCCCGGACGCCGCGACCAACACCTCGGGCGCCGGCAGCCTCATCTTTACTGGCGCGACCGCCTCGCTGCGCGGGCGGCCGCCGTTCGCCGCGTTCGCAGCGGCGAAAGCGGGCTTGCGCTCGCTGGCCCAAAGTCTCGCGCGAGAATTCGGACCGCGAGGCGTGCACGTGGCCCACGTCGTCATCGACGGCGGCATCGACGGCGAACGGCTGCGCAGCGCCGCGCCCCAGCGTGCGCAAGACGCAGGGCCGGACGGTCTGCTGCAACCCGAAGCCATCGCCGAAAGCTATTGGCAGTTGCACCGCCAGGCCCGCAGCGCCTGGACACAAGAGCTGGATCTGCGCCCGTGGCGCGAACCGTTTTGATCAGGATGACTTATGAGCACAGTGCTATCGGCCCCCTCGCCTCTTTCGCGAACGTCCGCCGTCGAGGCGGAGCTCAACTATCTCGCGCCAGGCAACGCCCGCCCGGTCAACTACGCGTTCGAGCCGCCGGAGGGAACGCCATGGAGTTCGGGCACGCTCGACCCGCGCCGTGTGACGATACGCAACGCGCGTCCGCTTGCGGAGGCCGGCGAAATCTCGCTCGACCGCAATGGCTTTCAGCTCGTTTCGCATCGGAGCGCAGTGAGCGACTACAGCGACGAAAGCCTGATTCGCCTCGTGTATCGCCCCGAGGCCGAGGCGTTGCTGCGCGACATGACGGGAGCCGAAAAGGTCGTCATCTTCGACCACACGCTGCGTGACAGCGCGAGCGGCTCACGCGGCAACGCCACACTTCGCGAGCCTGTGCGGCGCGTGCATAACGATCAGACTTTCGTGTCCGGACCGCGCCGGGTGCGCGATCATCTCGATGCCGAAGAAGCGCAACGGCGGCTCGGGCATCGCTTTGCGATCGTCAACCTGTGGCGCCCGCTCAGCGTGGTGGAACAACTGCCGCTCGCGCTGTGCGACGCGCGCTCGATCGCGGCCGGAGATCTCGTGCCGACCGACCTTCTCTACCGCGACAAAACCGGCGAGACCTATTCGTTTCTCGCGAACCCGCAGCATCGCTGGTACTTCTTTCCCCGTCTGCGCCCCGACGAAGTACTACTGCTGAAAATCTACGATTCTCTGGAGGACGGCACGGCGCGGCTCACCGCTCACACCGCATTCGAGGACCCCACCAGTCGTGCGGACGCGGCGGCGCGGCGCAGTATCGAATTGCGCGCGCTTCTGTTCTGGCCCGCGGGCTCAGACACGCATTGACGAATGGCGCTGCGAGTCGCGCCATTCGTCTGCGGCCACCGAAGGCACGCGGCCGGCTCGCCACCCTCGCTAGTACCTATTGCAACGACACGCCGTCGAAACGGTGGCTGCCCAACGGCGAGAACACGAGCCCGTCAACGCGCTTCGAAGCTGGCAGCGAGACGATCGAGTGCGCGATCGGCGTAAATGGCACCTGTTCCTTGAAGACGACCTGGGCGCGCTCATAGAGCGCCGCACGCTCGCTCACATTCGCATCCGCACGCGCCTTCTCGATGAGCGAGTTGAACGACGGGTCGCACCACTTCGAGACGTTGCTGCCATGCACCGCATCGCAGCCGAGCAGCGCGCCTAGCCAATTGTCCGGGTCGCCGTTGTCACCCGACCAGCCGTAGAGCAACGCGTCGTGTTCGCCGTCCTGCTTGGCGCGGCGGTTGTACTCGCCCCACTCATAGCTCACGATCCGCGCATGAACGCC
Organism: Paraburkholderia sp. BR10937; assembly: GCF_040965695.1. Lineage (NCBI taxonomy): Bacteria > Pseudomonadati > Pseudomonadota > Betaproteobacteria > Burkholderiales > Burkholderiaceae > Paraburkholderia > Paraburkholderia sp. BR10937. The sequence goes on along the minus strand of NZ_JBFRCL010000032.1, from coordinate 94,274 downwards.
GATCTTCTCCCAGTCCTGCTGGATGAGCTGCGCCATCAGTTGGGCGTTCGGGTTATAGGGGCGCTGCACCGGCATGGCCCAAAGCGTAATCTCGAAGCCATTCGCCAGCCCTGCCTGCGCAAGCAGTGCGCGTGCCTTCGCAGGATCATACGGCGCGTCCTTGAGCGTATTGTTGTAGGACCATTGGGCAGGCGGCATCGGGTTCGTCGCAATCTTCGCATTGCCTGCGAACACGGCCTGAATAATGGCGGGCTTGTCGATCGCCATGTCGAGCGCCCTGCGCACTTCCACACGATCCAGTGGCGGATGCTGCGTGTTGTACGCCACAAAGCCCACGTTGAAGCCGACGCCGGAAACGACCTTGAGCGCCGGATTGCGCTTGACGACCTCCAGATCAGCCGGACGCGGAAACACCGATACCTGGCACTCGCCGCTCGCGAGCTTCTGGATGCGGGTCGCCGGATCGGGCGTGATGGCGAACACGAGGTGTGCGAGCTTGACGTCCTGCGTTCGCCAATAGTCGGGATTGGCGTCGTAGCGGATCAGTGCGTCCTTCTGGTACGAACGGAACGCGAACGGACCGGTCCCCACGGGCAACTGGTTGATATCGGCCTCGCGGTGCTGCGTACTCAGCTGCGCGGCGTACTCGGCCGAGAGGATCGACGCGAAGCTCATGGCAAGGTTGCGCACGAAGATCACGTCGGGCGTCTTGAGGTCGAAGCGCACTGTGTAATCATCGACTTTTTCGATGCGCGCGATATTCTTGTCGAACCCGAGATCGCTGAAATAGGGAAAACTCGTCGGATACGCCTTGCGAAACGGCAGCTGCGGATCGAGCATGCGCGTGAAGGTGAAAATCACATCATCCGCGTTGAAGTCCCGCGTGGGATGAAACCACGAGGTCGTCTGAAATTTCACACCGTGGCGCAAATGAAACGTGTAGGTGCGTTGATCCGCTGAACTCTCCCAGCTTATTGCGAGCGCGGGCTCGAGATCGAGTGTGCCGTTGCGGAACTGCACCAGCTCGTTGTAGACCGTATTCGTGCTCGCATCGAAATCAGTGCTGGTGGTGTGCTGCCCCGGGTCGAATCCCGCCGGGCTGCCTTCACTGCAGAAAACCAGTGTCCCTTTGGGCGTGGCTTGCGCCGCATGAGGCAAAAGGAGCAGCGCCGCGGCGTTGCAAAGCGATATGGCGAGAGCCAGCGCGTGGCGCCGCGTGCGCGAGGGGATGGCGGCAAAAAGACGAAGTGGCATGATGTTGTGTTGTTCGAACGCCGCTCAATGCACCTTGGGAAAGCCGTGCCGTTCGGCAAGCAGCGCGAGAATCCGGTTCGTGTCGGTCACGAAGTGACGGCCGTTCACCGTTTGCACGTCTTCGGGAACCGCATGCTCGTCGCCGAGCACGAGCACGGGCAGCCCCTGATGCGCCTCGTCAAGCACCTCGATCACCACCGCGCGCGGGCGCGCGAACGGCAGCCGCTTTACGTCGATGCGCGCGACGCGCTCGGGGTCGCTCGCAAGCAATCCTTCTATTGGCGCGCCGTGCGGACAGATGAAACGTTCGCCGGGATGGGCAGGGTCGGTAAAGCCAGGTTGCAGCAACAGCAGCAAGTCTCGACTCATGGTGTACTTACGCTCCGCATTTGAAAGGGAAAATGTCCAAGGGCTGTCGTGTTCGTCCGCGCGCGGCTGCCATCCATGAATCGAGCCAGCCGCGCCGTTGAGTCAGCGCGTCGAGGCGAGCGCGTAACGGCTAATCCGTCGCGGCAAGCCAAGGTGGTCTCGCAGCGTCTCCCCGCTCAGGCGCCGGCTGTATCGGCCACGTGCTTCGAGCACAGGAATCACGTGTCTGACAAAGTCGTCGAAGCCCTCCGCCTGCACCGGAAAACCGAGGATGAAGCCATCGGCGGCGCCGGCGTCCAGCCATCGGATCAGTTCGTCGGCAACCTGCTCGCCTGTGCCGAGGAAATGCGTCTTTGGCGTGGCGACGGCCAGCGCGACTTCGCGCAGCGTCGAGCCGTTGCGGCGTGCATCGGCCTTGATGCGGTCCGTGGTCGAGCGAAAGCTGTTCTTGCCGAGGTCGCCAAGCTCCGGAAACGGCGCATCGAGCGGGTATTGCGTGAAGTCGTGATGATCGAAGTAGCGGCCAAGGTAAGCGAGCGCCTCGTCGACGCTCAGCAAGTCGCGGATCAGGCGGTACTTCTCTTCGGCTTCGTCGTGCGTCGTGGCGACGATTGGGCCGATACCGGGAAAGATCTTCACATCGCTCGGGGCGCGCCCGTGGGCCACGGCGCTGCGGCGCACGCGCCCGGCGAACTCGCGTGTCTCTTCGAGCGAGGGCGAATGTGTGAACACGGCGTCGGCGTATTTGCCGGCGAGATCGATGCCGGCGTCCGACGAGCCGGCCTGAAAAATCACGGGCTGGCCCTGCGGCGAGCGCTGAATGTTGAGCGGCCCGGCCACTTCGAAGAAGCGGCCCTTGTGGTCGAGCGTGTGAAGTTTCTCGCGATCGAAAAAGCGCCCGGTTTCGCGCTCGCGCACGAATGCGTCGTCGTCCCAACTATCCCAGAGCCCCTGCACGACGTCCAGGTATTCGTCGGCAATCTCGTAGCGCAGCGCGTGATTGGGGTGCTCGCCGCCATAGTTCTTCGCCGAGCCCTCCAGCGGGGACGTCACCACATTCCAGCCCGCGCGGCCGCCGCTGATGAGGTCGAGCGAGGCGAGTTGCCGCGCCACCGTGAACGGATGGCTGTATGAAGTCGAGATCGTGCCTGCGAGCCCGATCTTCGATGTCGCAGTCGCCAGCGCCGAAAGCACGGAGATCGGCTCGAAGCGGTTCAGAAAATGGGGGATCGACTTTTCGTTGATGTAGAGGCCATCTGCCACGAAGGCGAACGCCAGGCCGTTGGCCTCGGCCTTCTGGGCAATTCCGGTAATGAAGTCGAGGTTGACACTGGCATCCACCGGATTACTTGGGTGCTTCCATGCGTTCATGTGGCCGCCGGGGCCATGCAGCATGATGCCGAAGGTGAGATTACGCTGGGTCATAGTCGTGTCCGGTCATCAGAGTGGCATGAAGCAGTCAGCACACGCGGCGTCGAACGAAGCGTGGCCGCCGCCCGCCGCGCAATCAACGATGCTCGCCTAGCGGTTCACGCGGGCGCAGGTCGTCGAGCGCATCCGTGGAAAACGGCTTCCGCAGGTCCTTGGCGAAGGGCAGACGCACGTGGACTTCTGGCGCAATCGAGCGATTGAACAAGGGGACGTAGCCTGAATCTATGTATAAGCCCCAGGCTTCCGGCTGCTTGAAGCCGGTGGTGAGATAAACACGGCGATACCCCTGGCTCAACGCGCGCGCCTCGAGTTCTTCGACGATGCGGCGTGCAAGACCCTGGCGGCGCTGGTCGGCGCGTGTCCAGACACGCTTGAACTCCGCTGTCTGAGCGTCGTAGCGCTTGAAGGCCCCGCCGCCAACGGTCTCGCCGTCGCGCACGAGCACGATGAAGGCACCCTCGGGCGGCGCGAACAGCGCGGCCGGATAACGCGCCAACTCCTGCGCAGCCGAAGCCTCGCTGTCGGCGCGGTGATCGCGGTAGCGTGTTGCATATTCCCATTGCAGGCCGTCGATCAGCGGCTTTGCAACGGCTTCGAGCGGCGAGGTATCGATAATGCGATAGGTCATCGTTGCGGCGTTCCCGTGGGACGGCAGATCCGGCTGCCAGATTACCCCCACCGCGTGCGCCATATAACCAAGCAATTCGAATATCGTTATCCAGATGAATTGCGCCTGTGAGGCATTTTCGTGCATCCAGCACAGACCCGTGCGTCTCGCCTCTCCGCTTCACGGCTCGTCGGGCTCGGCCAGATGAAAGAGGCAATCGCCGCGCTGCACTGAGGCAACCGCCCGTTGACACACCACCTCGCCCGAGGCCGCAAACGCCACCGTCAGCGGCTCGCGCAGAGGCGTTTCGGGAAAGTGAATACGCGCCGCAGGCTGCCCCGAGTACACGTGATCGCCGAGGTCCACGAGCGGCTCGTACACGCCGCGTTCATACGCGTAGACATAGTGCTGCGCAGCCACGCGATAAAACCGCGTTTGGCCTGGCGGTTGCGGCGGCACGAGCGGCCCGGCCAGCACGCCAATCGCGCCAAGCAGGTGCAGCAGCCCTTGCCGCGCTTCGTGCAGGAGGCCCCGCTGAACGACGCCGGCACCACCAAGCTCGGTGACGATCGACACGGCACCCTGGCGGCGTGCAGCCGTCGCCGAATGGACCGGATTGGGCGTGTGAAGAAAGGCGCGCGGCAAGCCAAATGCGCCAAGGAGTGCCCGCAACTGCCGGCCTTCTTCTTCGTCGCGCGGCTCGATCGCGAGCATATTCGCACCGTGATAGAGCAACGAACTACCGCCTGAATGCAGATCCACGAGATATTGCGCACGCGCGAGCAAGGTGTTCTCGATGTAGTCGGCGATCATCTCGGTCGGCGTACCTAGTGGATTGCCCGGGAACGTGCGGTTCAGGTTGCCGCCGTCTAGCGGCGACGTGCGTGTTCCAGCCTCGGCTGCTGGAAAGTTGGCCATAGGCAGGAAAATGAGTTGTCCATGTATCCATTGTGGGTCGATTTCGCGCAGCAATTGCGAAACGAGCACCTGTCCCTCGTACTCGTCCCCGTGATTGCCGGCCATGAGCAGCACGACGGGCCCTTCGCCGTTGCGCACGGAACCGATTGGTATCGGAATCCAGCCGTACGCCGAGCGATGAACAGAATGCGGCAGTCGCAGATAGCCAAAATGAAGGCCTTGCGCCTCGAGATCGATTTCGCTGCGAATTGGATTGACCATGCGTAATGCTCCGTGGCGCGTGGGCGAATGGACGTTATGGCGGCGACAACTTCACTCCGTGGAGGGCGGCAGATCCCATCTCCCGTCAGGAAGCACCCTTACACACGGTCGCGCTGGGGTCGCGCTTTCGTGAAAGATGTCGTCGAGATATTGCAGCAATTCATCCGCAGCGATGAAGGCTGGGATCTGGATGTCGGCTCGGCGACGTTTGCCTTCCTCTCCAATATCAAAGACCGTCCATACCTCAGCTTTGCGTGCGACGGCAATAGCCCGGCCAAAGACATCGAAGCGATATTCCTCGGGCATGATGAAATCTGTCTCCAAAAGCAACTGCGTTCGCCGGACTCCCGCGGCCAGCTAACGGAACTTTCCGGGCGATCGAGCAGCACGCGGCGCAGGCGAGCCCGGCGGGATCCTCGCAGTAGCGGGGGCGGTTGTAGCATATGCAGCAGACTCGTCGAGCCTGCCAGCATAGGAAACACAACCGCGATACGGAACCAAGAATCGCTCAGAACGTAAGAAGCGGAATAAATATTCTCGCGTTGCTCATTGGACGTTATCTGCGCAGTCGTCAAGCTTGTTCGCGAGCTCGTTCAGACATGACCGACAGCTCGCCGCCCCGGACGCAGCGCAAATGGACATCCCGGGTTGCGACCTGCCGTAGTCCTCGCATGAATCGCATAGGGGTTGTCGCGAAACGCCTTCTGCGTTTGTCCCTAATAGCGAATCCCCCGGATTGAAGGACGCGTCGAGCGCGACGCACCGCTTCGATGCACGGTCGGTAGCCCACATCGGCTCACCTCCCCTGCGAGTCAGATAGGCCGTGAAGGCGTTGCGCTAGATTGCCTTGTCATCCGCCAAAGTTCGAACACTCGCTTATGCGGGTAACCCGCACACTCCTCGAACGGGTGGGTGTGCGGTGTAGCGGCGCGCTACAGTAAATTTTGAGTGAACGAGCGCCCCTCGGTCTCCAAACCCATCGCGTCTGGATCCTGGGCGTGCCCCGCAGCGCAATGCACAATGCCAGCCCGCTCAAGCCAGGTGGGAGCGGCCCCAACGTGACAGGAGCAATCAGTGGCGGTTTGGCCCCTGGCGGTTATCGTGGAGTGTTGAGGAGTGCGACGATGGTAGTGCGTGGCCGTTTCCTGCCGCCCAGCCAGCCGGGTCGTTTTCCAAGTTCATTCCGGGTAGAAAGGCACCAGGCTGACAGGTATGCGATTCGCCCCCGCGCAAAGGACGCAGCAAAGTCGTCGCCATGAAAACGCCTGCCTCATGCTGCTTACGCCACCTTGCCGGGGGAGTCGACCTTGCAGCATTGCGCGGCCGGTATGCCGACATCAACGCGCGAGAGGCGGTTTCCCGCTATCTCGACCATCCGGGCGCGACCGGCGCCGCCTGGCTACGCATGCGCGTGAGCGCAATCGGGGGCGAACAAGGCAAGCACTTATACGCTTCAGGGCACAAGTGCTTACCTTGCCGCTACTCGCAGCGGGCTTGCAGGTGAGCGCGCATCGTGTTTGCCGTGCTCATCCGCAGATACCTGTCGCGACGGCGCTCTCCAACACCGCGTGCAGCAGCACGTTCGCGCCCGCCTCGGCCCATTCGGGCGTAATCGCTTCGGTTTCGTTATGGCTGATGCCATCCACGCACGGAATGAAGATCATACCGGTGGGGAATATGCGCGCGAGATGGCATGCGTCGTGGCCAGCGCCCGACACGATGTCTGCATGAGGTAGTCCGAGCGCCTCTGCAGCACGCCGCACCGCGCCGACGCATCCAGCATCGAAATTCACCGGTGCGTAGTCGAAAATCTGTTCGACGCGCGCCTGCAATCCACTCTTTTCTGAAACGCTCGACACTTCGTCGCGCAGCGCCGAGTCCATCCGCTCCAGAGCCGCGATGTCCGGATGACGGAACTCGACCGTAAAGAAGCATCCGCCTGGCACCGTATTGCGCGAATTCGGCCGCGCCTCGATCATGCCGACGGTCGCACGCCCGTGCGGCGCATGGCTGCGTCCCAGCGATTCCACGAACAGGATCAACCGAGCCGCGCCTGCCAGCGCGTCGCGCCGCAAATCCATCGGCGTGGTGCCCGCATGCGCATCGGTGCCTTCGAGCGTCACCTCGTACCAACGCTGGCCCTGGCCCCCGGTGACGACGCCGATCGTGTGACCGCCGCGCTCGAGAATCGCACCCTGCTCGATATGCAGTTCGTACGCGGCATGCACCGGGTGGCCGCCGACGTCTTGCTCGCCCGCATAACCGGTCTGCGCGAGCGCCTCGCCGATCGTCACGCCCGCTGCATCCGCACGCGACAGGCCGTAGTCGAGCGAATACGCGCCTGTGAACACACCCGAGCCGATCATCGCAGGCGCGAAGCGAGAGCCTTCCTCGTTGGTCCACACGACGATATCGACCGGATGCTCGGTGACGACGTGCGCGTCGTTCAGTGCGCGCACCACTTCGAGCGCGCCGAGTACGCCGTAGATGCCGTCGTAGCGTCCGCCGGTGGGCTGCGAGTCAGCATGCGAGCCAGTGAGCACGGGGGCCGCATCCGCACGACGGCCGGCGCGGCGCGCGAAAATATTGCCCATGCGGTCAACCCGCACGCTGCATCCGGCAGCATGCGCCCATTCGACAATCAGATCACGCGATTCACGGTCGATCTCGGTCAGCGCGAGGCGGCACACGCCGCCTTTGGGCGTTGCGCCGATCCGCGCCATCCGCTCGAGCGAGTCCCACAGTCGCGTGCCGTTGACGCGTGGCACGACGAGCGTGCCGGTTGCTTCATTCATCTCGATGTTCTTCCGTCTGATTGTGCTGCAGCGCGTAGCGGAAGTCGCAGTGACCGCCGCCTTGCATGATCGTGGACGTGCGCGTCAGATGCAGGCGCGGCAGATAGCCATCGATGAAATGGCTGTCGCGCGCGCAACTGAGCAGATGGCCGATCTCGCCCAGGCCCATCGCGTGATACATCTCTGCGTACCGGCAGCGCTTCACGTCATAGTCATAGCGCTCGAGATCGGAGCGCAGCACGTCGACGACTAGCGCATCATCCTTCTCCCACAGCGCCTGCAACGCAACGAAAGACTCGACGCTGGCGCCATTCGGCTCGCGCGCGGCAAACTGTCGGCCGGCGTCGACGGCCGCGCCGCGCACCGCCTCGCCGATCACCGCCTGGGCCCGCTCGATACCCAGGTCGCGCTTCAGGATCTCGTAGATCGGCTTGATGATCTCGGCTTCGATTCGGCGCCGAGCGAGAATCCCGAGTTGATTTTCGAACGCTTCCGGCGCTTGTGGCGATTGCGGCGACTTGCCTTCCATTGTGCTTCTCCCGATCACTTTGCCGCGGTCTGCTGGCTGTTGCCGATGACGTCGACCACCGCCCATGCGCCCTTGTGCACCTGATAGATCGTATAGGCGGGGTTGTCCAGGTTGCCTTGATCGTCGAACGAGATCAGACCGGTCACGCCATCGCGATGGATTGAATGCAGCGCGGTGACGAGCTTGGCGGGATCGGTAGAATTCGCCTGTTGCGTCGCGGCGATCAGCGTTGCGGCTGCATCGTAGGCGAAGGGCGCGTACAGTTCGATCGGCTGGTGATAACGCGCCTCATATTGCTTGTCGAACGCCTCGCCGCCAGGCATACCGCGCAGCGGGCGGCCAGGATCGAGTGCGGTCACGCCGTCGCCGTCCGCGCCCGCCAGTTTCAGGAAGGTCGGACTCACGAAGCCGCCAGCGCCGAGCAGCGTCGCGTGAATCTGTAGTTGATGCATGCGGCGCACGAGCGGCGCCGCTTCCACGTCAACGCCACCAAGAAAGATCAGATCCGGATTCTTCGACTTGATCTCGGTAAGCACGCCGCTGAAATCAGTGGTCTTATCGTCGACATATTGATGATCGACGACCGTGCCGCCGTTGTTCTGCACACCCTTGATGAACTGCGTCGCCAGCCCCGAGCCGAATGCTGTGCGATCGTCGATCACGGCGATGCGCTTCGCCTTCAGCGTGTTCACCGCGTATGCCCCCGTGTACGCGCCGCCAATGTCGTCGTGCCCAATAATGCGGAACGTGTTGTTGTAGCCCTGCAAGGTGTACTGGTGTCCGGTCGATACCGGTGCGATTTCAGGAATGCCGGCATCGTGATAGACCTTCGATGCCGGCACGCTGCAGCCCGTATTCCAGTGACCGACCACGCCGATCACGTGACGGTCCACCAGGTCCTGGGCCACGGTGACTGCCGTGCGCGGATCGGCCTGGTCATCGGCGGTAACGAGTTTGTAGACGACCGGTTTGCCGTCGATGGTCGGGTGCTTGCTGTTGGCGTCATCGAGCGCGAGTTGTGCGCCGTTCTGCAGGTCCTTGCCGGTGCGGGCCGAGGGACCCGTGAGCGGGCCGGTAAGACCGATCAGCACGACGTGCTCGTTCTGTGCGTGGGCGGCCTCGTTCGAGCCGAGCGTGAAAGCGAGAGTGAGCGCGGCGAACAGCGCGGAATGGCGGTTTTTCATGACGTTGGCCGAAGGTGGGAAGCGGTGGGTATCGTGAATTCGTAACAATCAGAGACATGAATAATACTAAGCAGTTGCTCCGAACCGGCTAAATAGCGAAACGTCAGATGCTTATGCCTCAATGCGGCGATAGTGCCTTTAACCCCTATGCAGACTGGGTTTTGCGAATCAATGAAGGGCGCCGCAAGCTTCGATATAATTTGATACATGAAAAATATCGAACGATTCAACGATCCACCGCTGCGCGCGCTGCGCGCTTTTGAAGCCTTTGCGAGGCACGCGTCGGTGACAGCGGCAGCCGCCGAACTCGACATTACGCCATCCGCGGTGAGCCATCAGTTGCAGTTGCTGGAGTCGTTCCTGCAAACGCCGCTAACCGCGCGCGCAGGACGTGCGCTTGCCCTGACGGACGAGGGCCGCGACTACTATCGTTCGATCAGCACCGCATTCTCGGTGCTGCGGAGTGCAACTGGGTTCGTGCGTGACCGCTCGTCACGCCGGCAGATCACCATCAGCCTGATTCCGCTGTTCGGCATGGGTTGGTTCATTCCGCGGCTGCACGACTTCCTCGCCGCGAACGACGACGTCGACGTCACCGTGCTGTACGCGAACCATCGAAACTATCGGAGCGACGCAGCCGATCTGTCGATCCGCTTCGGTACCGGCGAGTGGCCCGGCTACGCGAGCGAGCGCCTGATGTCAGGCGCGGTCGTTCCGGTGTGCAGCGTGCCGTTCCGGCGTCGTTACGGGCCGTTCAGAAAGCCCGCCGATCTTGCGTCGGTGCCGCTCGTGCACGACGAGGACCGCAGCACGTGGGCCAACTGGCTGCAAAGCGCGGGCGTGCGGCACGTGGCGCGCCTCGTCGGGCCGCTGTTCGAAGATGGTCAGTTGACGTTGAGCGCCACGCGCGCGAGCCTCGGCGCGGCGCTGCTACGCGCGCCGTTGATTGCGCGCGAACTGGAATCGGGCGACCTGGTGAAGCTATTCGACCAGGAACTGGACGACGGCCGCCACTATTACCTGTGCCGCCGCCTCGACACCGATCAGCCTGAGGGCGCGCAACGGCTTGCCGCATGGCTCTCGGAGCAGATGAAAGACAAACGCACTCGTTGAGGGGTCGCGCCTATGCCATGGACAATTTAACAAGGGTGGTCAGTGGCTTGTCTCCCGTGTCGACCACGAACACCGCAAGGAGCGTCGCTGGCTTCGTCTTGCTCGCAGTGCGGCTGATACGGAACTTTTGGGATAATTTTCGTATCGTAAGAATTGCGTCATCAAAACAAACTCAAGCAGAGGCAAATCTGAGCAGACGGTCCGCGGCCCCTGTGCCGCCCGACGCCAGCGAACTGACCGGTCTGTCGTCGTAAAGCACACTCAATCTGGTCCCCCTATTTTGCAACCCTGATCCTCGCCTTGCGATTGACAAGGTTATCGAACTGATTCGCCGGCGTTTGAACCGGTGCTGCGTTCGTATGCATTCGCAACCGCCCTCAAGGCCGCATCAAGATCCACAGAGAAACGCAATTGCTCGAGCGCTCGCCCCAAAGCCACGACGTTCGAGCGGACCGAAGCCGCGTTCGCGTTCAGGCCCGTGTGATTGAGCCGCACGATGTGCCCGGCGACATCGCCGATCCCGGGCGCGAGTTCGGCGCCATAACGCGAAGCTTGCGCGATCAGATCCGGTCCGTCGACGCCCCGCGGCACCGAGGCCGACGTGACAAGCGCCGAAGCGGCGTCATCGCGCGCGATCCACGGCGATACGCCGAGCGCCCGCAGTGCCGAGCGGGTCGCGCGCGAAGCCTGCTGATGGCGCTCGATCACGCGCTCCATTCCCTCGGCTTCGATACGGTCGATCGCCGCTTCGAGAGCCCAGAATTCCAGCGCTGACGGCGTTCCCGGCAAAGCGGGCCTTCCACAGTCCAGCCAGTCTCGCTTGAGCGCCGCCAAGGACAGGCTCGAAGGCGCAAAGTCGGGCAGCGCGGCGATGTGGTCCCAGGCGCGCTGACCGAGTACAACCGCCGACACACCAGCGGGACCGGCAAGCGCCTTTTGCGGACCAATTACCGCGATATCGATCCCGATTCTATCCACGTCGATGACATGCCCACCGATTGACGCGACGGCGTCGACAGCGAAAAGAGCATTGCGCGATTTTGCGAGCGCCGCCAGCTCCGCGAGCGGATTCAATGCGCCGTTGGACGATTCCGCGTGAACGGCCGCTACGATATCGACATGTTCCAGCATCTCGAGACAGCTCGCGACGGCGGATGAATCGACGGGTTGTCCCATTGCCACCGCCACATCGTGGACGGTCGCCCCGCCCCGCCGCAACCAGTGGCCAAACCACCTTCCATAGGCACTCGTCACGACGTTGACGGCTACGACACCGTGCCTCGCGATACTTGCGGCAACGGCTTCAAGCGCGAGCACCGCCTCGGCCTGAACGAACACAACATCGGCAGATGTGCCCAGCAAGCCTTTGATGCGGTCGGCCAGCAGCGCATAGCCGTGATCCGGATAACGGGGCACATCGACGAGCCCGTGCCGGTCGAACGTTCGCATTGCGTGAACTCCGCGCTAAAAGGAGGAAAGTAACCCGGCGAACGCGTGCGGGAAAGGCGAAAAGAAAGATTGGTGCAGTGTTGCCCTTTTCTCAAATCCGTTGTCGCAAAGGCTTGCGGAAACTATGGCGCGCCGAGATAAGCATCTGACAATATCTTCGTTGCATCGTCACCAGAACGGACTATGGTGAGGGGCCGTGCCCATCGTACGAGCACCTTCCCAGCATTGTGTAACGTATGCCATCCCAAGTCGATGCATTCTCCGCGTGGCTGCTCGATGACCTCGAGCTAAAGAGCACGCTCTTTCATGTCGGCCAATATTGCGGCAACTGGCAGGCCTCGACGAGCGGGCATCGCCGCGCAAGCTTCCATGTCGTTCTGCACGGAGAGTGCTGGCTTCATCTCCCCGCGCGGCCCGGGCGAGCGGCGCGCAGCGTGGCACTCAGTGCCGGCGACGCCGTTTTCCTGCTCGCCGACCAACCGCATTGCCTTTCACCTGACCCTTTGCCGCCCGAGCGCGGGCGCGAAAGCGCGCGCGAGGGCACGATGACGCCGCTCGATACGAGCGGTCGCGAAGCGCCCGGCAGCCTCGGCCTCGCATGTGGATTCTTCGAGTTCAAATCGGGACTCGACGATCTGATGCTCGGTCTGCTGCCCGACCACGTAATTGCGCGTCACGATCAGCCCGCGCAGCATGGCGCGCGCCAGATCTTCGAGCTGATTCGCGCCGAGGCGCTGCACGATCCGCAAGCGCCCTCGCCGCTCATTGCGCGTCTGACCGGGCTGCTTTTCGTCTACACGTTGCGCTCGCTCGACGGTAATGAAGAACTGGCGCCCTGTTTCTGGGCGCTGATGCGCCGCCCCGCGCTCGCGCCGCTCGTCGCCGCCATCGTCGCGGAACCCGGCAAGCGCTGGACCACGGCAAGCATGGCGGAATTCAGTCACATGTCGCGCGCGCGATTCTGCAAGCTGTTTGCCGAACTCTCGGGGCAACCGCCCGCACAATTCGTGACGCTCGTGCGCATGAAGCGCGCGGCATCGATGTTGAGCACTGGCGTGAGCACGCCCGAGGCCGCCGAGCAGGTCGGCTATCAGTCCGAATCGGCCTTCGCGCAGGCCTTCAAGCGCGTGACCGGGGTACAGCCCGGCGCGTGGCGCCGTATTTCGGGCAAGAATGCCGAGCCGGCCGCGCATGGTGCGCTCCATTGAACGCGGCGTGAGACAAATCCGCATGAATGGCAGACGGGCTCGCATTGCCGGCTAGCGGTGCGCCTCACCATAATCGATGCATCTTTTTGATTTTGTGAGGAACCGTCATGAGCCGTCTGCCGCTGCATACCGTCGAAAGTGCGCCTGAAGCGAGCCGCCCGTTCCTGGAACGATCGCAGGCGGCGAACGGCTTCCTGCCCAATCTCGTCGCGTCGCTTGCGAATGCCCCCACCGCGCTCGAAGCGTACCTGAGCGTTGGCGAAATCAACGCGCGCAGCGGACTCACGCTCGCCGAACGTGAAGCCGTGCAGATCACCGCCGCGGCGATCCACGGCTGCGGTTTCTGCGTGGCGGGTCACACTGCCGTGGCGCTCAAGAAAGCACAACTGCCCGAGGCAGTCGTCAATGCGCTGCGCGAAGGGCGCGCCAGCGGCGATGTGCGTATCGATGCTGTCGCTGCATTGGCGCGCGAAGTGATCGCCAAGCGCGGCGCCGTCTCTGATTCCGCCCTCGCCGCGTTTCGCGCCGCCGGTTTCGCGCAGGCCAACGCGCTCGAAGTCGTGCTGGGCGTGAGCCTCGCGACGCTGTGCAACTTCGCGAACAATCTCGCGCAAAACGAGCTGAATCCTCAATTGGCCGCATACCGCTGGGAAGCGGGCGCGCGCGCGGCATGACGACCCTGCAGGCGCAGGCGTTGCCGCCGGACCTCGTGTCCTGGCTCGACGCGCACGCACAAGCGCTTGACACCGGTGCGGAGCACGCAAGTGAAGTCGTGCCGCAGCTCGCGCAAGCGGGACTCTTCCGCATCGGCGTGGAGCGCGAATCCGGCGGCTCGGGCGGCACGACCGTCAACGCGATCGAGGCAATCGCAGCGGTTGCCCGTCATTCACTTGCCAGCGCGTTTGTGTTCTGGGGCCAGCGCACGTTCATCGAGTATCTGCTACAGAGCGAGAACGGTGGCTTGCGCGAGCGCTGCCTGCCGGCGCTGCTTGCCGGCGAGCAGGCGGGCGCGAGCGGACTCTCCAACGCCATGAAGTATCTTTCGGCGCTCGAGCCGCTACAGATGCATGCTGCGCCGCTCGATGCCGGGGCGACGCGTTTCAGGCTCGACGGCGCCCTGCCGTGGATCACGAATCTGCGTCCGCAAGGCTTTGTGGTGGCCGCCGCGTTCGATCGCCCGGACAACACGCCACCCGCGATCTTCGCCGTGCCGCACGATGCGCCCGGCGTGAAGCGCAGCGAGGACCTTGATCTGATCGCCCTACGCGGCAGCAACACGGCCGCACTCACGCTTGCCGGCACCGAGATCGACGCCAGCTGGATGATCGCCGCCGATGCGCGCGCATTTCTCGTGCGCGCGCGGCCCGCGTTTCTCGGCCTGCAATGCGGCATGTCGATCGGGCTTGCGCGCCGCTCGCTCCACGCCGTGGAGGCGAGCGGTCCCGCCGTGCGTGCCGCGCTCGCGGACGCCGCCGCCGCGCTGCGTCGTGAACTGGATGCGCTGACCGCGCGCCTCTATGAAGGTGTGGCGAGCGGAGCCTTCATTGCGCGGCCCGCTGCACAGTTCGAAGTGCGAATCGGCCTCGCGGAAATCGTCGCGGCGGCGGCGCAACTCGACTTGCAGGCGGCGGGTGGTCGTGGCTATCTGCGCTCGCACGACACCTGGCCTGCCGCCAACGACACCGCGCGACGCAACCGCGAAGCCTCGTTCGTGCCAATCGTCACGCCAACGCTCGTGCAATTGAAGAACCAGCTCGCCGAGCACCGTCGCAGCGAGGCCGCATGAACGACGTGGCCACGGCGCGCAACGGCGAGGCGTTCACCCGCCAGAACGGCTCGTCCGCGCCGCGCACCGTACTGCGTGGCATCCGCATGGGCTGGCAGCAGCGCAACGTGCTCGACGGCGTCGATCTCGCCGTGTGGCCAGGCGAACTGGTGTCGATTCTCGGCGCGAGCGGCGCGGGCAAGTCTACGCTCCTGCGCATCGCCGCGGGGCTGATCGAGCCTGTTGCAGGCGAAGTGCATGTGGACGGCGCACGGCTCACCGGCACGCGCCCGGACGTGGCGCTCGCATTCCAGGACCCGTGCCTGCTGCCCTGGCTCTCTGTCGAACGCAACGTCGCGTTTGGACTTGGCTTTCGCCGTCAGCCCAAGCTCACGCGCAGCGTGCGAGAGGCGCGTGTCGACGCCGCACTGCGAGCCGTGGGCCTCACGCACGCCGCCCATTTCGCGCCACGTGCGCTCTCCGGCGGCATGGCACAGCGCGCGGCGCTGGCTCGCGCGCTGGCTCGCGAACCGCGCACGCTATTGCTCGACGAGCCGTTCGGTGCGCTCGACGAGGTCACGCGCGCCGAGATGCAACGCCTGCTCGTGCAGGTGGTGCGCGACACGCAGGCCGCCACGTTGCTCGTCACGCACGACATCGACGAGGCGTTGCTCGTTTCCGACCGGGTCGTCGTGCTCGGACGCGGCGGCATCGCGCTCAATCTCGCGATCGAGGTTCCCCGGCCGCGCGAGCGACAAGTGCAAGCGCTCGGCGCGCTGCGCGTACGCCTCGTCACGGCGTTGCACGAATCGATGGCGCGCACGCTCGCGCCAACACCCTGAACCCCGGCCCTACCGACGAGGACACCCATCGCATGTGCCAGCTTCCCATGACCCGCCGCGAGTGGCTCAAGCTCGCCTCCCTGTTTACCGTAGCGGGCGCGGCGCCGCTGCTCGGCGCGCTCAACGCGCGTGCGGCAACCGAGGCGGACGCGCCGCTGCGCATCGGCTATCTGCCGATCACCGACGCCGCCCCGCTGCTGGTCGCCCACAACAACGGCTATTTCGCGCGGGCAGGCCTTCAGGTCGAAAAGCCGACGCTGCTGCGCAGTTGGGCGCAACTCGTCGAAGCCTTTCTCTCGGGGCAGGTCAACGTCGTCCATCTTCTCTCGCCGATGACGATCTGGGCGCGCTACGGCAGCCACGCCCCCGCAAAGGTGGTGGCCTGGAACCACGTGAACGGCTCGGCGCTCACGGTCACCCCCGAGATCGACAAACTTACCGACCTTGGCGGCAAAACGGTGGCCGTGCCCTTCTGGTATTCGATCCATAACGTCGTCCTTCAGGACATGCTGCGCGCGCAGGGACTTGTACCGGTGCTCGCCAGGGACGGTGCACTCAAGGCAAACGAGGTGCGTCTTGTCGTGATGGCGCCATCGGACATGCCACCCGCACTGGCCGCGCGGCAGATCGCCGGGTTCATCGTCGCGGAGCCGTTCAATGCGGCGGCGGAGGCGCTCAAGGTCGGCAGGATCCTGCGCTTTACCGGTGACGTGTGGCGCGATCACGCGTGCTGTGTTGTGTTCATGCATGAGCGCGACCTGAACGAACGACCCGCATGGTCGCAAAAGGTGGTCGATGCAATCGTGCAGGCCCAGGTGTGGACGCGCGCCCATCCGGAGGAAGCGGCGCAACTGCTCTCGAAGAGCGGCGCGAATCACTACACGCCGCATGCCCCCGGCCTCCTGCAAAGTGTGCTGGCGCCCTCGCCAGCCGACGAAGCGCGTTACCTCGCCGACCGCGCGGTCATTCACGCGGACTGGCACGAAAGGCGCATCGACTTTCAGCCGTATCCGTATCCCGCCTATTCGGAGGAGCTCGTGCGCCGTTTAAAGGCGACGCAGGTCGAAGGCGACGGCAAATTCCTCAACGCGCTTGACCCGGCGTTCGTGGCGCGCGATCTCGTGGACGACCGCTTCGTGAAGAAGAGCATCCAGAGCGTCGGCGGCATGAAGGTCTTCGGATTGCCGGAAACCTATGCACGCTCGGAGACCATCGTTGTCTAGCCTGCCCGCCTCAACCCGCTCAGCGGGCCGCACCCGCGAGCCGAACGAGCCCATGGAGGGCGTGCGCGGTCGGCGCCGTCTTGCGAGCGTATTGCTTGGCGTTGCGGGCCTGGCGGCCATTCTCGTGCTTTGGTGGCTCGGCGTCGCGGCGCTCGCGCGCCACAATCCGCTCGCCGCCCAGTTCGGGCCGATTGCCGCCGTGCAGACGCTGCCCGCACTCGTCACCGAAGACCGCCTGCTCACGCACATCGGTGCGAGCCTGCGCCGCATTGGCGTGGGCCTTGCCTTCGCGCTGGCGATCGGCGCGCCTCTCGGCTTTCTGATTGGCCGGGTCAGGACGCTCGAAACGGCGCTTTCGCCCGCGCTGCAGTTCCTGCGCATGATCTCGCCGCTCTCATGGATGCCGATCGCGGTCATGTCGCTCGGTGTGGGCGATCCTCCGGTGTACTTTCTGCTCGCCTTCGCTGCGGTATGGCCGATCGTCATGGCCACCGCTTCCGGTGTCCAGCAAATCGATGCGCGCTGGGTGCAGCTCGGTGAAAGTCTCGCGGCAACGCGCGCCGAAATGCTCTGGCACATCTACGTGCCGGGCATCGCGGCCAATGTACTGACCGGCGTGCGCGTCGCCATCGGCGTGCTGTGGATCGTGCTCGTCCCCGCCGAAATGCTGGGCGTGAGTTCGGGCCTCGGGTATCTGATTCTCGATACACGCGATCGGCTCGCCTATTCGGAGCTGATGGCCGTGGTGCTCGTGATCGGCGCGCTGGGCTTCTTGCTTGACGCTGCCGCGCGGCGTCTCTATCGGTGGTTCGGCATGCAGTAATAGCGAAACCGAGCGGCGTGGCCGGCGTTGGCAAGCACGCCAACGCCGCCGGCCAAGTCGATCGGCAACCTTACTTCGTCAGCAGGTCGTCTTCCAGCTCACTCAAACGCCCGGGATAACGGGCGCGCAACACGAGGAACCAGGCAAGCCCAAGGGCCAGCAGAGCGAGAAACACGTAGGGAAGCGACGCATAGACGCCATCCGGCACCGGGTACACGCTGCCTGCGAGCGGAATCGCCAGCAGCACCACCGCGACGATGCTGATGAGCACGTGCACGGCCTTCAGCTTGCCCCGACGACGCAGATACAAGGGAGCGCCGATGGCGACCAGCACATAGGCGAGCAACCACCCGTAGGTCGCAATCGAGCTCAGATAGCCATACGAATCCAGCAGCGCGGTGCCGTGAGCCGTAAACACCAGCGCCGTCGCCAGCGACAGCAGCGCAACGAGCGCGACCGCGATATGCGGCGTGGCGTTGGTCTGATGCGCGCGCCCCGTTACCTTGTGCAACACGCCCTGACGGCCAAACGTATAGATGATGCGTGCCGCCGCATTGATCGACGAGAAGAACGCGGCGAAAAAGCTCAGCGCCACGCCGGCATCGATCAGCACGCCGATCCAGCCTGCGCCGAGCCTGTGCGCGAGCACCGCCAGCGGACCGTCGACGTGATCGAGCGCCGGTGTCTGCCCCTGGAACGCGCTGACGAGTCCGTATGCGCCCACCACGAAGAAAATCGCCGGCCCGACCACACTGATGAGCACCGCGCGCGGAATCGCCTTGAACGGGTTCTTCGCCTCTGCGCCAAGCACGGTCGCGCTCTCGAATCCGGTGAAGCTGAAAAACGCCAGCACCATGCCGAGCTGCAATTGAGCCGGTTTCACACCTTGCAGCGTGACCTGAGCCTGATCCACGGGATGGTGGCTGATGGCGATCGTGCCGATCACGACGCCCGCGATCAACACGAGCGTTGCGAGCTCGACCAGCAGCGTAAAGCGTGTCGACAGTCGGATGTCACGAAACGTGATGTACCACGCGGCGAATGCGGTAACGACGGTGAGACCGAGTGTCGTGGCGAGCGCGGTCGTGCTGCCAAGCAGGCCCACCTCACGACCCAGCACGAGGAACGCGCTGATGGTGCCTTGCAGGATGCCCGCTGCCGCAACCGCATACGCGATCAGCAGCGACCATCCGCAAATCGCCCCCCAGATTGGACCGATGCCAACTGACACATAGGAATACAACGAACCCGGCGAGGCGGAATCGCGCGCAAAGATCGAGATGCTCCACGAGGAGAACAGCAAAGCCACGATGGCGAACAGGTAGGCAAGCCAGGTGCCGTTCCCGGCGGTGGTGTAGACAGCGGGAATCAGCACGCCAATGCCGCCCGATACCCCCACGAGGCCGATAGACTGCGCGATCAGTTCGGGCAGATTCAGGTAGTTGCGCCGCAGTCCGGCAGTGTGTGGCCCGTCGGCCGGCAGTTGCGTTGCCGGCGCGTTGATCGCTTCAAAAGTCATGGGTAGGCTCCCTGTACGAACGATAATGAGTGTGGTTTCAGATACGGAATCGTGAGCCGTAGTGGCTTTCCGCTAGCCCAGCCTCGCGGCCAAACAGCTTCTCGCGCAACGTCCCTTCGCGGTAGGCGCGCTTGTACACGCCTCGTCTCTGCAGTTCGGGAACCAGCAGGTCGGTGATGTCGGTGAAGCTGCCAGGATTGACGACGGCCGCGATGTTGAAGCCATCGGCATCGGTCTCCTCGATCCACGCCTGCAATGCGTCCGCCACCGTGGCGGGCGAGCCGACGATAACGGGCCCGTCGCCGCCAATCCCGCAGTAGTCGGCGATCTCGTTGACGGTCCATGTCCGCCCGGGGTCTGCGGTGGTGAACGCCTCCACGGCAGACTGGATCGCATTGCTCTCTACGTGCTCCAGCGTCTGTTCAGGATCGAAGCCGCTCAGGTCGATGCCCGTCCACCCCGACATCAGAGTCAGTGAGCCGTCCCGGCTGATATGGCGCCGATAGTCGTCGAACTTCGCGCGCGCCTCGCCATCGGTCGGCGCGAGCACCACCGTGATCTGGTTGAAAACCAGAATGTCGTCTGCGCGACGGCCCTGTCGCACGGTTTCCGCCCGCAGCGACGCCACCTGACTGCGCAGGATGGCGCGCGTTGGCGCTGCGACGAAGATACATTCGCCGTGACGCGCGGCAAATTGCTTGCCGCGCGCGGACGCGCCCGCTTGAAAGAGCACCGGCGTGCGCTGCGGGGAAGGCTCGCTCAGATGGAAACCGGGCACCGTGAAGAACTTGCCCTCGTGTCCGATCTCGTGAACCTGCCGGGGATCCACATACATGCTGCGCTCAGCATCCCGCTTCACGGCACCGCGTTCCCAGCTCCCTTCCCAGAGCTTGTAGCAAACCTCCAGGTATTCGTCCGCCAGCTCGTAGCGGTTGTTATGTGTCAACTGCGCCGCCTGCCCCAGATTGCGCGCGCCGCTTTCCAGATAGGAGGTCACGATGTTCCAGCCGATGCGCCCTCCGCTCAGGTGGTCGGCGGTTGACATACGGCGTGCGAACGGATAGGGATGCTCGAACGATACCGACGCAGTCACACCGAAACCCAGATGGCGCGTGGCCGCCGCCATGGCCGAAACCAGTTGCAGCGGATCGTTGATCGGCACCTGGGCCGCGTTGAGCAGGGCCGCGTCGGGGCTTCGGCCATACACGTCGTACACACCGAGCACGTCGGCGATGAACACCCCGTCGAACAGGCCGCGTTCGAGCGTGCTCGCCAGTTCGACCCAGTAACGCAAGTCCGTGTAACGGTGCGACTGGTCTTCAGGGTGTCGCCACAGGCCTGCGGAAAGATGGCCCGGACTATTGATCGTAAAGGCGTTGAGCCTGATTTCCTTGCTCATCCGCTTCAATTCCAGGAGTGACGTGCAGGCTTGATGTCATTGAGGTAGTAGTTGCCGATCGCGTGATACTTCCAGCGCACCGGGTCGTGGAGCGTATGCACGCGCGCGTTGCGCCAGTGGCGGTCGAAGTTGTATTTGGCCAGCGTGGATTTGCTGCCACCGAGTTCGAACAACTTGCTCGCGGCGAGCAGCGACACCTCGGTTGTCGCGATCTTCGCTTCACCTACTGCTATGGCCGCCTGCGCGACCGTTTCCTCGTTGGGATCGCGCTTCGCGATATCGACGAAGCGCCCCGAGCGTTCGAGCAACGCTTCGGCGGCATGCACCCGCCAGACGATGTCGCCGATCTGCGCGACCGTCAGCGGATCCTGCGACGCGCGCTCGACACCGCTGTCGATCCACGGGCGCGCATGTTGCTGGACGAACTCGATCGTGTCCTGGAGCGCGGCGCGTGCAATGCCGAGATCGATCGCGGCCGTCGTGATCTGGGCGAACGGTCCGGCCAGCGTCGGACGATCGTAGGAGCGCTGCGTATGGAAGATCTCGAACGGGCTGACACGCACGTTCTCCGCGATCACGGTGCCGCTTGCCGTCGTGCGCTGACCAAAACCGCTCCAGTCGTCCACGACGGTGAGGCCCTGGGCTCCCTGCTTCACGAAAACCAGCACCGCCTGGTCCTGCTCGTCGAGCGCGAGCACCGGAATCCAGTGCGCGAAGATCGTGCCGGTCGAATAAAACTTGCGGCCGTTCAGTACGTAGTCGTCTCCGTCGCGGCGAACTCTCGTCTGGATATCGAGCACGTTCTTGCCGCCAGCCTCGGAAAACGCGTTGCCGTAGCGTGTCCCCTTGAGCACCAGGTCGAAGAAGAAGCGTTTTTGGGCTTCGCTGCCTTCGAGACGGATGTCTTCGATCAGGCAGAAGTGATTTTGCGGAATCTGTCCGATCGAAGGATCGGCTTCGGAAATGATCGCAATCACCTGCGCGAGCGTGACGTTCGATACTTCGGCGCCGCCGTATTCCTTTGGCACCGTAATCGCCCAGAGTCCTGTCGAGGAAAAGAGTTCGATTTCGTCGTGCGGAAGCTTGCGATCGCGATCGCGCAATGCCGCATTCTCCTTGAGCTTGATGGCGACCTCACGCGCTACGGCGAGCGCCTCAGCGTCGGAACCAATGACCGGAACCGCCTTGTGTTCCTGCGCCTTCAGAGTGGGTTCGAGAGTGTCCGTAGTCATTTTTCTTCAAGCCTAGATAAAGCGGCCGGATCGACAATCCGGCCTGGATGATTCTTTCAAAATAAATCAGGAGTACGAGATAGCAAAGCAACAAATTCTTGTATGCTATTCAGCACTCAAACGACATCGATTCAGCCAGCCTTCAGTAGCTGCGACGCATTCGTATAGAGCAGTCGTTCGAGCCGATCTTCGCGAAAGCCGATTGCGAGAAAATCCTCAATGCTTTGGTCAATCGGCCGGAATGGGTAGGACGATCCAAACAGCAACTGATCGCCCAGGAAGCCATTGGCCGCTTCCACGTACGCCGTGCTGCCCGCCACGAAAAGGTACATGTCCGGCACGAGGAAAACATTCGGATAGCGAAATGCCAATCCGAGCGCCTGCTGCACGTTGGGCCAGAATCCGTGGTAGCACACGATGCGAAGTTGTGGAAATGCGCGAGCCACCGCCGCGACGGGGCCTGGATCGTTGAAGCGCGGGTCGGGCGTGGTGGGCCCGGTCATCAGAAAGACCGGCACGCCGAGTTCGCTGCACCGTTCGTAGATCGGGAAATATGCTTGATCGTCGGCAAAGCGCGCCGGTTCGCCAAAGCCCGGCTCGATGTCGATGCCCGCGAGCCCGAGTATCCGGACCGCGCGTTCGACCTCCTCGAGCGCCTGCGTTTCGCCTTGCAACACAGGATCGACCGATCCGATACCGATCAGCTCCTCATGCCCATGCACGATTTCGTGAATCCGGTCATTCGGCAGATGCTGAGCCGGCGTGTGGCGGCCAACCACCACCGCGTGCGCCAGGCCCGCGGCCCGTACCTGCTGCAGAAAGCCTTCGGGCGTACGCGACGCCGCGTAATGCTCCTGATCACCGCGCGTTCCCACGCGGGAATTGAGCCATCGGGCAGTCTCGTTCTCCACGCTGCCCGGTGTGGCGCCGAAAAAATCATGGAGATACGCCGGCCGGCAACGCATGTCGATGACGCGATGGCCGGTGTGCGACAACGTCGGTCCTGCTTTGGCAGGTTGGCTCATAATCTGTTTCCCTGGATAGGTGTTGTGCGGCTACGCGCCGTCCCCGGATAGCGTGTCGCGCCGGGCGCTGGCAGGAACCAGAACATCTCGAGGTTCATGCATCGCTCTTCTTCAATGCCGGTTCTGACTGAGGCGCGACGCGCCGCGGTTCGCCAATGTCGCCGGATCGTACGAGACGGGCCCGGACCACGTTGCGGCTGATTCCCAGCAAACGCGCGGCTTCGCTCTGGCTATGGTGGCCATAACGGAACACCTCGCTGAACACGGCCTCTTCGATCACCTGATGAAGGTTTCCGGTGCCCTCGTCGCAGAGCCGGCGCACTGCCGCGCGCAGCGCGTCGAGCCCCGAGGCCGGCGTTGCGGGCGCGGGTGAGCTGACTTCGGGCGCGGCGCCCGGCGCGTGCCCGGCACGCGTGCCGCTGTGGCGCGCCGGGAAGCGCAGGTCATCGGCGCCGATTTCGCCACCGTTCGACATCAGCAATGTGCGATGCACGACGTTCTCGAGTTCGCGAACGTTGCCGCGCCACGCAAAATCGGTCAACACGCGTTCGGCGTCTTGTGTAAGCGACGCGCCCGAGTAATTGAGCTGCCGGCTGTATTCCTTGATGAAGTAACGCGCGAGCGGCACGATATCGCCGCGCCGCTCGCTCAAGGGCAAGACCTCCATGTTGACGACATTGAGCCGATAGTAGAGATCCGCCCGGAACTGGCCCGCGGCGATACGCTCCTCGAACCTGGCCGTGGTGGAAGCCAGCACGCGAACGTCGACGGGAATGCCCTTGCTACCGCCGTGACGAATCACCTCGCGGTCTTTTAGCGCCCGCAGCAGCTTCGTCTGCACAAGCATCGGCAAGTCGTCGATCTCGTCCAGAAACAGCGTGCCGCCGTCCGCCTGTTCGAAGCGCCCGCTCTGCGTGCCGAACGCGCCCGCGAAGGCGCCGCTTTCATGGCCGAACAACTCGGCGTCCACCAGCGCTTCGGAAAATGCTCCGCAGCTCACGGTCAGGAAGGGGCCGTGCGGACGCAGACTGCGGCTATGAATGTAACGCGCGACCAGCTCTTTTCCTGTACCCGGTTCGCCGCTGATCAATACGCTCGCCTCGCTTGGCGCGACCTGCTCGATTTCGGCCAGCAATGCTTTCGAGCGCGGGTCCTCGAAGATCCAGTCCACCAGTGCGGACTTGCTTTCCGGCTCCCCCGGCCAATGCGACAGGATTTGCATTGCGCCCACTCAGGAATAGAAGGAAGGTGCAGGGATCTCGTCGTTGACGGCCCAGTCGCCCAGTTCTTGCAGCTTGTAGTCGACCGGGTCGTGCAACGTCTGCGTGCGCAGATTGCGCCAGAACCGGTCGAGCCGTAGCGCGCCATGCGTGGCGCGCGCCCCTGCAACCTCGAACAGCCCGCTGCTCAGATCGAGCCCGACGCGGGTCGCGGCGACCTTCGCCGTCGCAACCGCGACCGCTACCCGGCCGCGCGCGTTCGCATCGAGGGCGTCACCGCGCGACCATGCCTCGTCAAACAACCGTACGGCCTGTTCCACCAGCAACCGGACGCTCTCCAGCCCGACCCACGCTTCACCGTAGTGCCGCAGCGTATGCGGGTCCTTGCCCGCCTCGTGCGCGGGCGACCGGAACCACGGGCGAGATTCGTGCCGCGTGTAGTGTTTCATCTCGGCAAACACCCCCTCGCCGGTACCGAGGAACAGGTGCGCGAAAATCAGTTGCGCGAGCAACGGACGCAGACAGGCAAAAGGCGTGCTCAACGGCCCGGGTTCGAGCAGAAGCTCGCTTTCCTCCACTCGCACCCTTTCGAACAACGCGCTGCCACTGTCCGTCTGGCGCTGTCCAAAACTGTTCCAGTCGTGGTGAAGCGTAATGCCCGAACGCGACGTCGGAATCGCGCCGATCAGCAGCTTGTGGCTCTGTGCGTCGAGGCCCGAGGCCACGAGCATTTCCGAATCGATGGCGCCGGAGCAAAAGCTCTTCTTCCCCGAGAATTCGTACCAGTCATCGAACCGCTGGACGACGGTGCGTGTATCGAGCGGATTGAGCGCGTTGCCCCAGAACCAGTTCTTCCGGGCGGTCTGCTCGAACCAGCGCTCCCACTGCTCCGGCCGGCCAAAGAGGCGCACGGTCGCGAGCAACAAGTGATGAAACCCGAACACGTGGGCAATCGAGCTATCGACGCGCGCGAACGTCCTCACGACGTCCAGTGTCGCCGCCCAGTCTGCGCCCTGACCACCGTACTGCGTGGGAATCGAGAGTGCGAGCAGGCCGCTGCGGCGAATCGCTTCGCGCTCGGCTTTGGGCGTTCCACCCTGTTCGTCGCGCTCGATTGCGCTTGCCGCAAGAAGCTGCGTCAACTCCTGCACTGACTGCGAAGCGGTCGTGGAAAAGGATTCAGTATTCGCTAACATGATGGGATCGACCGAACGCGTCAGGCAGCGAGACTCTCGGGCGCCCCGAGACTCGCCTGCGGAAAGAGCCCCGCGATGATGGGCAACGCCTGCCCGACCACCAGCGCAATGCGCGCTTTCAGCGCCGGGTCCGTGATCTGGTAGTCGGTGAAGTCATCCGTGCATGCGTAGACGCCAGTGGGCAACACGAGCGACTGGAAGAAACTGAACAGGGGGCGCAATTGATGATCGATCACGAGTGCATGCCTCGCGCTTCCGCCCGTTGCCGCCAGCAGCACCGGCTTGCCGATGAGCGCGTCGACCGCGACAAGATCGAATAGATGCTTGAAGAGTCCCGGGACGGAGCCGCGAAAGACCGGCGCGCCGACCAGCAGCACGTCGGCTTGCTCGATTGCGCGCAATGCGTTGTCAGCCTGCGGGGATAGCTGGTCGCGCGACAGCGCCGTGCCGATGTCGGACACCAGGTCGGCGACTTCGATGACACGCGTACGCACGGAAAGTGCACCGGCCAAAGAATCACCCAGCGCGGCGAGCAAAGTCCCGGTGCGCGAAGGACGATAAGGACTGCCGCTGACGACAACCAGATTGATGGATTGAGACATGGGAGGCCCTCGTTGAGGCGCTGCGGCGCAGGGTCGGCGGAACACGATGAGACCAACACCCATCGGCCCGCAGCGTCGACACTGCGCGAGGCAAGTTGCTTGAATAAACGTTGTATCGGCAACCTCTGCTACAGAGGTTGTTGTCTGATACACAGTTTACGAAGCCGCCTCCAACCCTCCCTACCATCAAGTTTTCAAATGCTTATGCCATTTTTCTCATTTACCCTACGCGCTTGTTTTTATTCGCATTTCCAGACATGAGCGGTGAAGCCGAAAGCGGTTCCGACCCGAAGACAAGACTCGGCGGTTGTGACGGCTGCGTCGCCAGCAGCAAATTGCACGCGGAGCGTTTCTGGAGAAACGGAGAAAGCACTTGCAACCGATCCGGACAACGCGTGGACAACCGGATGCGTTTGCACGGCGAAAGGGTAACTCACGGTCAAACAGCATTTCAGCGTACAAGACACCCGCATGATTCCCGGCGCTATGTTGCCGTTTCATCGCCCGCGGTCACCCGGACGGGATCTCTAACGCGTACGCCAAGCTGTGCCGCAGCGCTGCCGCGATTCACGGCGATCTCGACGAGCCCGATCGAGTTCTCGTACCAGAAGGCCTGACCGGCCATTGCTTCGGAAAAGACGCGGGCATAGTCGACAACGGCATCCGCTATGTCCAGCCGTGCGGACCCCGGCACAGTGCCAGCCCGCAACCCAGTCAGCGCATTGCCGTAGTGATCGACGTAAATCACTTCGGCTACATTGCCCGCAGCCAGTTGCACGCGCAACCCTGTCGTCTCAACAAGCTTGTCGGCAGGTAACTCGCCGCGGCTGAGCCATGCCGCCATCGGGGCGAACAGATCGCGACCATGAAATGAGGCGGAGAGCGCGGCGGGACGCCATGTGATGCGCCAGGTCTGGGTGCGAGCCGCACGCGCCGCAACGACCGAGAGCAGCCCGTTGTCCGGCCCGACGAACCACTGCCCGTCAGCTTGCAGCACGACTGCATCCCGCTCGCTACCCACGCCCGGATCGACCACGGCCAGGAAGACACAATCCGGTGGATACCACGGCGCCAGCGCCGCGAGTAGATGCGCGCCTGCCTGCGCGTCATAGTTCGGGGCATCATGCAGCACGTCGATAATTGAGGTGCCGGTTGCTGCGTGTTGCAGCAACGCGACCCGGACCTGCCCGACATAGATGTCGTCGGCCCCGAAATCGGTAAACAGTGCGAGCGTCATATAGGTTCCTTGCAATCCTGTGCCGCCTCGTCGGTCACGGGGCGCGCAGCGATCCTGTGCTCGTGTGCCGTGCAACATGACGGCGGCACCACGCTTGCATCATGCCGCAAACGCTCCCGCCTGATGCGCGACGAGCCGCGCATAGGCCCCCTGCCGCATCAGCAATTCGCCATGCGGCCCGGCCTCGACGAGGCCTGCCCTGTTCGACGACGAGGATCGTGTCTGCATTGCGGATGGTCGAGAGCCGGTGCGCGATGATGATCGACGTGCGCTGCGCCATGAGCGCTTCCAGCGCGTCGCGAATCTGTTGCTCGCTGATCAGCGTCGTGCGTCCACGCGTCAGCCGGTCGAGCGCCTTCTGGACGATGGCTTCGTTTTCCGCGTCGACCGACGAGAGCGCTTCGTCGGGGTATTCGTCCTTTTCGTGAATTTTCTGGCGGTAACGGCGTTAGAAGCCGCTGGTAGCTAGGCTGAGCGGCCTCACACGCTTTTGCAACTTGACGGTTTTTCAACTGGTTGATCTGAAATCGTTTTCTCGTGCAAACCGCCAGAAAATGCACGGAAAGGACGAATACCCCTATTTGGGAGGCACGACTCCCCCGCCGGGCGTCGCACGCGTGCCCCTCCGGCGTCCGAAGACGTCCCGCTCGGTAAACCCATAGTCGGCTACCTTGGCCCTGATGTCTGCGAGCACTTCTTCAATTTCTGCGAGTCGGGCCGACGCCGCCTGCTCCTCCAAGGCGGCCATTTGCGCTTTCAGTTCCCTGAGCGTAGCCATGATTCCCCCAAGCCGTCGAATATGGTCAGCGCGATCTTAGCCTGCTTCGGTTTTGCGCGATTGACAGCTGGCCCCGAAGCAGCGTGGCGGCCCCCGAAAAACCGCATCAGACAATCCTGCCCGCGGCGAGACGTGCAGGGACCGACGTCGCGCCCGGTCGAGCAACTGGGCTGGGCACGGCTCATGGGTCATACGCAGCCACGAGCGCCGCGACGGGCGGCGCAAGCGATTCTGACCGGCAGCGCGAAGGCAACGAATTCGAAGTGGTGATTCATACCGTGTGGGATGCTGGTCAGAATTTCCGCCAGAATCATAGTGGCGCCCCAAGTCGTCGCGCAAAGCGTATGTGAAGATAAGTTTTCTTATCATAAGGCGCCTGTTTGCGATTGAAACTCTGTAAGATCAAAACGCGCCCGTCCTCTTTGCCGGGCAAGCGCGATGGAATATGAGCACGGTTCGTGCGGAAGGCCACAGACGAACACAGTCCTTATCGGTTAAATCACCAGCAAAGATCACAAGAATCCGCTCACCACGTACCGGCATATCCCATGCCACCGCGTTCTCGAGGCCACATCCGCGCACTCGTATCGATGAGCATCGCCATCGTCGTTCACGACACCGGCACCCGCTGCGTTCGGGAGCCTTTCTATTTCGAGCCATGATTGACTAGACTGGGCTCAGGAGTTCAGTCCCGCTCCAACCGCTCGAAAACGTGCACTGCTTCCACTGTTCAACCGATCAGCAGGGGAATAGCGAAGATGAATCAACTGGTCTATGTGCATGGCGTCGATGGTCCGCGCTCGGACGCCGCGGGCGACGCGCAATACGTCGAGTATCAAACGGCGCTCGCAGCCCGCAACCAGATGTTCCAGAACGAGACGTTCGAAAAATCGGTGACGATCCGAAATCCGCTCTGGAGTGTCCATGCCGCCCACCCCGCGTGGAATCTCGCGTGCGTTCCGGGACACGTGCTGAAAGCCGAAGCAGGCAGCGCACCGCTCGCCATCGGCGGCATCCTGGGCGGGACGACGGGCGCGTCGCCGCTTCAGCCCCCCGGCGATACGCTCGCCAGGGCAGCGAAGAGCGATCTGGACGCCGTCGTCGGCTCGCTCTCTTCTATCGCAATCGAGCAAGCGCAAAGCTCCGACCCCGCCGCCGTGGAAAACGCCGTGCGTTTCTGGAGCGCGGCGGCAAGGGCGCTCGAAAATCCGGAAGCGCGCAAAAGCCTGACCGGCGCGACCGACGACAAGGATTTTCTCGACCGCTTGCAGGTTGCCGCGCGCCCCTTCCTGCAGGACCAGTCGCTCTCGCTCTTCGACAGCGTGCGCAGCGCCGCGACGCAGCTAAAGGGCGCGACCACCGACCTCGTGAACAGTCCGGCCGTGCTCGCGGTACGCGGCAAGCTCACTCCGCAGTTGGCCATCTTCATTGGCGACGTTTTTACGTATCTCAAGGCGGGCGCCGCGCGCGATGCCATCCGCGCGGAGATCCGCAAGTATTTGATTCCGGCCGCAAGCGCGGCGAACGCCGCGCACAGCCGGCTCATCGTGTGCGGGCACAGCATGGGGGGCGTCATTTTGTACGACCTTTTAACAGACGTGCCCTTCGTGCAAGGGCTCACCGACGAGCTGGGCGCACCCTTCAAGGCCGATCTCTTCCTCACCGTCGGTTCCCAGGTGGCATTGTTCGAAGAACTGAAGGTCTTCACGGCGTCGAGCGCCGGCTGTGGTGCAAACCAAGGCAACAAGGTGCCGAAGCCCGGCTGCGCGGAACGTTGGTGGAATGTCTATAACCGGCTCGACGTGTTGTCGTTCCTCGCAAAGCCGGTTTTCGAAGACGTCGAGGATCTCGAAGCGAGCACCACCGCCGGCATCACCGACGCCCATAGCGCCTACTTCACGAACCTCGTTTTCTATAGGCGGCTCAACGCACGCATGAAACAAGCGGGGTTTTTGCCATGACTCAGATCTTTCAGCGCGCGCCCGGGGCCGCGCCCGCGACGCATGCCTTCGTGATCGGCTGCGGCCGGTTCCCCGAGCTTGGCGAGGCCGCTACGCGGCAATCGACCGTGGCCGGCGCGCGTGCGATTGTCCGCTATCTGCTCGATCACCAGGACGAATTGACGGCGCCGCTCGCATCGATCGAATGTTTGCTGTCCGATCCGGACGCCGACGCCGGTGCCGATCAACTGGACATCGGCAAGTTCGCCAACGATCCACGCGCCGATGACGGCGTGAGTGCCGCGACGCGCGTCAACGTCGAAACCGCTGGCAACGCATGGCTCGCCCGTTGCCGCCCCAATGACAGCATGTTTTTCTACATGTCGTCGCACGGCGTTGCCGAGGCGGATCTCAGCGTGTCCGGGCTGCTGGAAGACGTGCTCACCAATCCGTTCAACCAGTGGGGCGCCTCGCTCAACATTGGCAACCTCGCGACCAATCTGCCGGTGATCGGCGCGAGCGCGTGCTGGGTCTTTCTCGACGCGTGCCAGGAACTGGTCGATAGCGTGCTGTCCGAGTACGACGGCCTTGACGGCGTCGTACTGGTCAAGGCGAAATTCGGGAAGATAGCGTCAACCCGGGTTAGGTCGCTCGCGCTTGCGGGTTCGCGTTTCGGCCAGCTCGCGTGGGGCCCGGACAGCCACGACCCGCCATACTTCACGCAGGCCTTGCTGCGCAGCTTCGAAGCGTGCGTTGACCGTGACAGCAACGGCGCATGGGTCGTCACCGGCGAACGGTTGCTCTGCAACGTGCCGAAAGTCGCGGACGCGGCCTTCGGCTATTCGACGCTGGACGTGGAGGCGCTCACTAAATTCGCGAACCAGGCGACGCTGGTCACCGTGCCGCATGCCCGCATTCCTGTGGTCGTGCGTACCGACAATCTCGCCGACATGGCGTACCTCACGCTGATCGAAGCCTCGGATGGCCTCACGTTCATCCAGTCCGCGCCACTGCAAACGAACTGCTTTCTCGAAGTCGCGCCAACCGGCACCGAGTTCGAGGCAAGACCCACCTTCAGCGGTGCGCAAGCCTATCGTCCGGCGAAGTTTCACGCCAATCCCTGTGCACAGATAGTCAGGTTACTGCCATGAACGATGAAACGGCGCGCACCGTCGTGATCCAGCCGCCGGGCCAGGGGGCCTATCGCATCACCGTCGTCGGCACGCAGTCGCAGACGGTAAACCGCGTTTTTTCCGCGGCGGGCGAGCCCGTCGAGATCGCGCTCGGACCGGACAGTTACAACGCGACCATCGAAAGCGCGAGCAGCGGCGGCATCACCTCTCAGGCATTCACAGTGGCACCGGCCGGCGAAGGCGATGCGTCCGCCTCGGTCCAGCTTGGCTCAGACCCGGATTTTGCGCCGAGCAGCGCGTTGACCTCGCTGCCAAGACCGCGCCGGAGCGGGCTGCTGAGCGTCCTGAGCGACCTGAGCGAAAGCGCATCGCAACGGGTGGTGTCGCCGCAGGATTGGTCCGGCCTCTCCAGCCCCTCGCCCGAGAATGCGCCCAGCCGGGGCTTGCCGGCCGGCAACTTGCCGCTCTCGTTGCCGGAACACGCCACGCGTTTTCAGGAGCCCGCGCCGTTCCCGCTCAACTTCCCGTTCCTGACCCAAGCGAACCTGGAACAGCGCACCTTCACAGTCAGTCTGTCGAGCGCGGATCTCGCCGATACGGAGCAGCCCGACGTGGTCGAATGGCATGCGGCGCAAGCGCAGATCGAAGTCGCGCAGTCCTGCGACAGCGAAGTCATGTTCAAGCTGGTGCACGGCCAATGGCCGTGCCGCGCGGCGCTGCGGCTGACGATTGCCGTGGAAGGCCGCGCTCCCTGGCGTGTTGGCGTGCCGGTGATGGACGAAGGCGTCTGGCTGACGTTGCGGCCCGCTGTCGCTGCGTCGCGCCCCGATCTCGTCGTGACGATGCGCCCCGTGAACGAACTGACGGCCACGCTGATCGGCGCGGTGCAGCGCGCCCTGCCGAGCGAGGTCGATTCGCTGCTCGTCGCGTCCGCGAAGGCGATTGCCGATAACGATTGGCACAGCGGCGATAAAGACACGGCAGCCGCTCTCGAAGCGTTGATGACGCACGGCGCCGCACCGTGGGCAAGCGTCGCGGCAGCATTGCTCATGGCGCGCACCGGCCAGATCGCCGACGCGGCGCAGATCGCGCAAACGCTCGGTGCGGCGTACGACTGGGTCGCGGATGCCTCCGTTGCCGCGGCCTGGGCCTTCGCAGCGGTCGCCGACAACGACGCCGATAGCGGCAGCGACGATGCCGGCATCGCGGCGCACTGCCTCTCGCTGCTCGCGCATGCGCGCAGACTCGGACCACCCTGCCTTGCTGCTAGCAACACGCTGGCGCTTCAGATGCTCTCGTCGATGGCAATGAACGCCACACGGGAAACCGACGCCAAAGCATGGCGCGATGAACGGCGCCTCTGGAGCACCCGAAGCCGGCGCGCCGTGCCCATCGGCGCCTTTTTTGGCTGGGAAATCGAAGCCGCTTCGCCTCCGCTCGCACTCCAGGCGTCGAGCGATAACGTGATTGCGCAAGGCAGCGTCACCGGCAAAGATCTGCGGTGCACGGTGGCCGAGACGGCATAGGCGCGTGCGATCACGCGTCGAGCGCGGTCGCGATGATGGCTTTCATGAGTGCGCCCTCGCGCCCCGGCGCGAGGCGCGCCATCAACGCACGAAAAGTCACGCCGTCTATTGTCTCGACGATCGCGCACAGTGCGTCGAAATCGCTGGCCAGTACGGCGCTCGCCTGTCCACCGCCTTGGGCGAGGTGCGCTTTCAGCGTCGCCGCGTAGTACCCGGCACGATCGGGATCGTTGGCGGCCCGGATGAGTGCCGCGGCCAGGCGATGCGCCACGCCGATCTCGGACTCCGCGTCCGCGGGGAGATAGCGGTTGGCGAGATTGAAATGGCTGATGGCGACAAGCCGCGCGTCGCCGCCCTGGTATTTGTAGCGCAGCGCCCTGGCCTCGAATTCGCGCGCCTGCTTCATGTGCTTACGCTTCTGTTCGAGGGTGCCGAGCGCCGAATAAAGATTGCCGAGTTCGGCAACTGCATTTTCCGACTCGAACACGTTCTTGCATTCGAGAAGCATCGCGTACGCCTCGGCGTAGCGCCCCAGATCGATCAGCGGGCCATTATCGTTGAATCGGTTGCGCGCCAGTTCGAGCGGCAGGGCGCCACGCCGGCGATGGGCGGCGCGCGCCTTGCCGTTGTACTTCAGGGAAGCGCGCCACGCGGCGCGCGCGCGGGTCTCCCAGTCGAGCGCTTCCGTGCCCTCGTGGCTCATTGCCGCAGCGAGGCAAGCTCTGCCGTATTGAGACGCGGCGTCGCTCGCCGTATCGAAAATCACGTTGCGCACGTTCCAGTCCAGCATGGCTTCCAGCGGCCCCGGCTTGCCCGCCGCGATCATTCGCCGGCGCAATTCGGGCAGGTGCGTCAACACCTCGCCGTACTGTGCCTTTTGCGCGAGCAACTGAAGCTGCTGCCCGAGCGCGGACAACTCGCTCCACGTGCCGGCCCCGGCCAGGCTCGCATAGCGGTGATGCAGCTTCGCATAAGCCTGCGCTTTCTCGATGTCTACGGACTGCCAGGCATTCGCAAGATCTTTGCACACCGGCGCCGCCACCGCGAAGTTGTCCGCGCGCTCGGCCGCATCGAGCACGGCCTCCCAGCGCTCCACGGCTTCGCGCCAAAAGCCGGCCCGATCCAGCACGCTTGCCAGTAGAGTCTGGGTGATCAACGCCTTCGGTGTTTTCGCGGTGGCGGCCGCCATGCGCGTGACGACGGGAAGCAACATCGCGGTCGCGCGCGGCGAGTCGTCCACGCGCATCACCCGCTCGATCATCTGCGAGGCAAGATCCCATTCGCCGTTGCGCAGCAGATAGGGAAACGCGGACCAGCCTGCCAGCGCGACCGTGGCGCCGGCACTCGCCACCCGCGCCGCATTGTCCATGGTCACGCGCATGAGGTGATACCAGTAATTCACCATCACCTCGTCAACGCGCGTCTGGAATTGCACGCCCGCCTCGGCCCGCCCGGCGCGCGCCACCTCCGGGTGAATCGCGAAGGCGGCGTGGGCACGTTGCCCCGCGGCGGCGCGCAGCTCGACGAGCCCGCAGCTTTCGAGCCGTGCGATCGCCGCGCGCATGTCCACATGCTGTGCGCCGTGAGATGTTTCGCGCCATAGCGTCGGCCAATTGGCTTCGACGACCGCCCTGCGCCGGTCGTCCGGCTCCATTGCGCAAAGCAGATGGAACACCGTTCTCACGGACTTCGAGAGCGCGCGAGACAGCGCGCGCGTCCAGCTATCGAGCTGATCGAGGAACGCCTGAACGTCGCGGTGGGTTTCGCCGCGAACCAGGTAAGCGTCGGCTGCGTCCGCATCGGCCTGCCCGGGACCTCCGATGTCTCGCAACCGCCGTGCGAGGCGTTCCGGCTCGGCGGCGAGCCGCTCCGCGAACGCGATCAGCTTCGGGTGGCCCTGCACCGCCCGCAAGGTGTCGCGCAACAATTCGCGGCCGCGCGCGGCACGGACAGTGGGCGAACGGCCTTCGAGCAGCGCCCCCAGATTGGGTAGCTCGCGGATCAGCAGCAAGGTTTCGTCGAGCGGCAAGGCATGCACGGTCAGTAGAACGAAGGAAGCGGGCATGCCGGTGGGGACGATGCGGCTCGACATCGCCACGCGCGACGCACCTCCGTGATCGTGGAAGGCGCGCATCAGCATCGACCAACGCTGGTCACACCAGTGACCACTGGCCGTCAAAAGCGTTTCCACGTTGTCGATCACGATCAGAACGGTGCTCGTCTCCAGCGTTTGCCGAAACACCGGCAGCCATTGGGCCAGCGCGGCCTCGCTCGCCACGGCATGAAGCATGGCGATGCCGGGCAACTGCGTTTCCATCGCGAGCGCGAGCGCGCTCAAGGTCATCGAAGCGTCGGCGTTCAATTCGGGCGCCCTGTACCAGACGACCCGTTCGAAGCGAGCCGCCCGGAGATGATGCCAGGCAAGTTCCACCACGCAGGCGGTCTTTCCCGCTCCCGCCATGCCGTGAAACAGCACGCCCCGGCTGGTGGCATGCTCCGCGAGCGCTTCGCTCGCTTGCGTCATCGCCCGCACGCGGCCAACGAAGTGCCGGGGCTCCGCCGCAAACGGCGGCACCGCAGGCACCGCATCGCGAGCCTCCAGACTCGCGTGCGGGTGCACGGCAAACCTCAAGTCGGCAGCGTGCCTGCCGAGCAACATCGGCATGGTCATGGATAACGGAGGGTCCGGCGCAGAGCCGCTCCGGCCGAGCGCACGCAGCGCGTGTTCCGAAGCGATACTCGCGGCGCGCGGCAGCGCCTCGCCGCGTTCGAGGAGGCGCTGATAGAGCGCGTTGGTCAACAACGCGGCGTATTGATCGTCGACCGCGTAACGCGTGGCGAGCACGGCGCAGTCGAGGCCGCGCTCCAGCACCCACGCGGGCATTTGCGCGAGACCCTGCTCGACGCGGCCGGCGGCCTCTGCATCGGCGTCGGATTCGCCAGGTGTGTCGGGCGCGCCAAGCCAGCTCAGCGTCGCGCCCACGCTCGCCGAAGCGGAATGGCACGCAACGAGCACGACCAGCTTCAAACGCCCGGTGGTCACGCTGAGCATGCGCACGATCGCGTCGGGCGTCACGGGGTCCGGCGCCCCATCGGACCGCTCGAGGAGCAGCGCGCCGCTCGTTCCGTGGCCAGCGAAATGGACGATGTCCCAGCCGCCATCCTCGCCCAGCAGTTGCTCCAGCCGTTTGCGCGTGACGCCGTACTGTAGCGCCCGCAGTTCGACGCGCCGGCCTTGTGCAGCAAGCCGGCTCACGAGCGACTGCAGGTGTTGCCGCTCACCGCGCAGGTTGAGCGGGCTGCCCGCGGGCGGCACGCTGAACAGCGCGAGAATGCGCAGCGACCCGCCAGGCGCCGGCGTGCGCGCGAGCCCCTCTCGCGCGACCTCGAAAACGAAGCTCACGCCACGCTGGCCGAGGGGCCGCCCGCTCGCATGCGCCAACTCCAGCGGCAACGCAAGCAAGGGCGCGGCTACGAGCGGCAAGACGACCCGGACCAGCGCGTCCGGATTGCCATGCGCAACGATATGGCCTGCGATTGCCGGCCCGAGAACGATCTCGCCCAGCCATGCGCCGAACGCCTGGAGATGACGCTGCTCGTCTTCGTCAGCAGTGTCCGGCGCGCAATGGTAGCGAAGCCACGCGGGCAGGTTGAACAGCCCCTCGCGGCGCCAGTCGCTGTGCGCGAGGGTCACGGCGTGCGCAGCCAGCGTGGCGCCCCCGGCATCCTTGAGATGCCAGCTCCAGTGATCAGCGTCGGTGTAGCCGCTAACCTCGAGAACAAGAGGCGGACGGTGCATGGCAAGGGTCTCCGCGCAGAGTGCGGCGTGTGTCGTGCTGCCAGCATAGGTCATGCGCGGCGAGAGGTTCGATTCCTCGCTCTGTCTGACGCTAACCGCGTTTGCGCAGCGGATCGAGCAAACCCTTCAGGTCGTTGTGGTCCATCTCCTGCATCAGTGCGAGCAGGCGGCCGATTTCCCCTTTGGGAAACCCTTCGCGGGCAAACCAGTTGAGGTAATGCCCGGGCAGGTCCGCAATGAGCGTGAGGATGGCGGAGGCGGTTAGTTGCGAAATCTACGATCCCTCGTCCTCGCGTCCACCTGGACACAGACGCCCGGTCGCGCACGGCTGCGCCTTTGCGCAACCAGAATCGTTGGCCGTTTCGCGGTGCCGGGTGCGGGTCAGAAAGAGCGGGGTGCGGAAATTGCTGGGTCTGAGGGGTAGCCGTAAGCCAACCAACTTCCCATGGAAATCGCCCTCATCACGCCTCGCCCTCTCGACACGCTCGCGATACCCGACGACCTGGACGGCCGCCAACGGCGCGAACCGCGCCACCGGACGCCGCCAGATCGGCGCCGATGACGATCTCGACGCCATCAGCGCCTGGCTTGCACGTGTAATACGAGGCGGGTTTTGTGGGGATGACGGTGGACGAGGTCGGTCTCGCCCAGCTCGAGGCAGTCCAGGCGCAAATTCATCATGTTCTGCCACGCGCACTGAGCCAGGCTCACCGCGAATTTCTGCTCTCCCTTGTGTGCCTTGATCCGGACTGGGCGCTGATGCCCAAGACCATTTGCAGGACACGCCCGCGATTCGCGGAAGATGGAAAACATGCGCAAACTCCACACACGCGACAAACAGCGCCTTACCGACCAGGAAGCGCTGTTGTGTGAAGCATTTTCTGCACTCGATCGGGAGAATAAACGCGGATAAGATCGCGTGCGTCGCCGTTTCGTCCGGTAAGGCGCGAACCGGCCCAATTGCTGGCGATCACCTGTGTCGTCCGGCGGTCGCTCGAACGGCCGGATCACTCGGAAAGCCGCTCACCATTAAATGCGCGCATATCGGCCTTTGCGGATGGTCTGGGAACCGGTTCGTGCGACTGCTGCACATACCTTTGCGGACGCTCGCAAACCGGCGTCGACGAATGGCAACTCTCATCACCGTCGAATGGGTCTTAACGACCACCCTTTTCGGCCACTTGCCCGCTTCTCGGGCGCGCATAGTCGATAATACTGCTCAAAGGTGGTCATTCGAGGGCGCGAACTATAGACCCTCGAAATTGGCACCTTTGACAAAATTCAAAGAGTTACACAATTCCGAACCGAGGCAGCTGTTGTGGACTAACGTGAGTCTTTCGTCACGAATGGCAGCACGGCGGCGTTATAAAGATTTGCGCCATTCGATTTCTCCTTTCGGAGTAGCGCGCGCATGTATTTGCTCAGGTAGACGACCCTCTTAAGTTCTTCGTCACGCATCTCACCATACTTCACTACGACGGCCTTTACCGCTGCTTCATCATGGGCAGACAGAGCCTGAATGGGCTCGTTCGTAAGAAAATCAACCTGCCTGGCAAGCCCAAGCATGACCTTGCTGCCGACGGGCCGAATCATGACTCCGGGGACCAACTGCGGCAGCTTTGCCAAGTGCAAGTCTACAAAATATGGACCGTCCTTTTGCCGGACGACATACGCATTCGTAAGACGTTCCCCGGTTGCTTCAAGTGATGCGAGCTCAGCTAGGAAACACAACTTATGAAGCGCGAAGTAACTAAGCCCTTCCGGCTTACCCTGCAATATCCTGCGAGCAACGTGACCGAGCTTTGCTGCATCAGCCCTAGGCTTGCCACTGACCGATCTCTTACGCTGCCGCTTTCGCCTCTTCAGAGTCTCAGCGACGAACTGGTAGTCACTTAGCTGATTTGCGAAACTGCGGTGAACCATGGCTCTTTGCCCCGGGTGATACACAGGTATCAGCGTCCGGCGCAACCACGCGTTGTTCGTTCTAACGTGCTCGCGGAGCGAAAGTGCGTGCGCTTGAAGCAGGCCGCACGCCTTGAGCGCCACAGCGCCAAGTGTAACTACAAGTGAAGGATCGACTATTTCGATCGTTTCCCTCAGGAAAGGCGCGCAGTTTGCGATCTCGACAGGCGTAGGCGTCGCATTGTTGCCACGTTCATCTTTAGGGTTGCACAACACTGCATTAGTCACAAACGTTTCATATCGACTGATTCCTACCAGTTCGATGAGGCTCTCAAAGTTGTGACCGGATTTATCCCCGTGAAAGGGCAAGTGCGACCCATCGGCCCCGAGCCGCCCGGGCGCCTCTCCAACAAACATAAGCGGCGCGTCAAGAGAACCGCAACCGGGTCCGAGAACGCGCGCGCTCCCCGTCATCCGCGGGCATTTCTCGCACGCGGTTACACGTTTAACCAAGTCGAGGAACTTGGTCTCCTTTTCATCGGCGGACGTCATTGAATCAGTGAACGAAGCTGCTGCTGAGAGCAGTCAA
Organism: Paraburkholderia sp. BR10937; assembly: GCF_040965695.1. Classification (NCBI taxonomy): domain Bacteria; kingdom Pseudomonadati; phylum Pseudomonadota; class Betaproteobacteria; order Burkholderiales; family Burkholderiaceae; genus Paraburkholderia; species Paraburkholderia sp. BR10937. Next base: position 55,406 of record NZ_JBFRCL010000032.1, on the reverse strand, counting down.
AGTAAGCATGAACCGCATGGCAGACAAGCTTTCCGGGCCGCTTGTTCGAGGCCACGCATATGAACCGAAGCAGCCGGCCTAATCCGATGAAATTTCCCAGCACTTTGTTGAAGAAGTCATGGTTCCGGTATACCACGACAAGGTCCAGGGAATCGTCGGCGTTCCAAAGAATTTCTCCAAACTGCCAGCAAGGCCCCCCTCTTGTACGGGGTGCATCTACCGCTGGAGATGAGAGATGAAATACTAGACCGGTGGTGTTCCGCTGTGGCCATGTGCTCAGCTTGTCGATTGCACGCTCTAGCTGATTGACGCCATCCGGCGGAAACCGAACGAGCCGCTCAAAGTACGTGCCCCATGCGTGGCGCCCACGTTGCCATCTACGAGCGCGGTCATGAACTTGCAGGTAGCGGGTATAGAACTCCGATCGCGTTGCTGCTCGGTCGCAGGTCCGCTGCGGAAACAACGTATTGGCGACGTCGCAGGCGTCATCTGCCCCGGCCTTTATGCGAGCCGGCGAATGTTGCTTCAACCAATCGCCCTCTGCTTCGCACGGTTGATCCACCATAGTAATCAGATTGCTGACTTCGCCCCGTGCGTCAAGTAGGAGAGAACAGCCCGCGCGCCAAGCTTCCAGTGCCGTAGGACCTTCAACGACGGGAATCGTCATACTCGTCGTCCCTTTGCGATCGAAGATACCCATTTTGTAGGGGGTGACACACGATATGTAATGCGTTGCTTGTCCAAATCAACAGTCACATCGCCACCGCCATTTCTCTTTAGTTCACGGAACACGGCGTAGCCTTGGCAAATCGCTAGCTGCCACTGCTTTGCTGTACAAGTGCGCACTTCCAAGCCAGTTACCATCCTGCGAATGGTCTTGAGCAGTCCGATGTCGATAGAACTGCGGTCTACATACCATCCTCGCTCTTCTGCCTGATTGAAAACAAGAATTGAGACAGCTTCCTCAATTACAGCGGCGCGCGCACCATCTTCCACTTCGTCAATCTTGGCGTTCGACTTGCGTTTGCACTTGAGCAACGATCGGCAGACGGGAGACCACCCGAGTACGGCCGCATACGCGAGATGAAATACATCGTGATAGCGATAGCCATCGTCCTCGTGTGAATTGTCGGTTAGTGCATCACCGATGACGACATCATTGACGGAGACCTTGACGTATAGGCTTCGCTCCAGTGGTTTCTCGTAGAAGTTGACAACGAAGCGCCGAGGCAGCCTCTCATCTGGCGCAAAGCCGCTATCGAAAACGTTGACACTTCCTTCCGAATACAGCGATTCAGCCTTCTCGGCATTTGCTTTGGCGATCTCCGCCAACGGGATTTCATACAGAGAAGCCAGACTGGTCAGATACCAGAGCAAATCGCCGAACTCTTCTCGCAGCTCTGTTCGAAACAGGGGATTGTCCTTTTGCAGGAGGAGCTTCTTCATCATGCTGTGAAGATCACCAACTTCACCGACGAGACCCATTAGTGAGACTGCGCGGGAGGGACGTTCATTGGTGCGCTCGACCATCGCTTGGTATTCGCTAAACGTTGTCATCGTCGCGCTAGCGCCACTTGTCGAACTTTCCTCGGTTTTCTCAACTGGCGCGCTTCGCGGCATACGCCCTCCCCGAACATGAATTTAAAGCATGCTCCAAATAATTCGTGAACCGTGCGTTTCGGCGCAGCATAGTCGATGTGCCACTACTGCCCGCCCACACTTTCTAATCCGACATAAAGGACGGCTTTCCGGATATTCTCGACGTGGCCGACTATGTTGGCGGTAAGAATGACAGCGATCTGCCAGCGCGCAAAGTAAAATTCAGCTTTTTCCCGCGGTTTATGCGAAATGCATCGAATCGGCTCGATTGATTTTTCGAATTCGCAACAGTCGACAAATGGTCACCGTCCTGTGATGTTGCCGCCGGAGCAATTCAGGGCACCGTCTGCGACCGGCCGCTCAAGTTGACAAGCAGCCAACGACTGTAGCGCCGGATGTCTCCCGGAACTCAATCGCCGTCTTAGCCGCTGCAGTGGCCCAGATGACGGGCTGTAGATCGCGAGTACTCATTCCCAGCACCTGGCATGCGAGGCTACGACGGCGCGAACGGCGGCAAAGCGCCTCTCAACTGCCTAACAGCTCGTGTCGCTCCAACGTCCGCAAAGGCCGAACTGCGATCCACGAGAAATCGAAGTGGGTGAGCGGATGGCCCCGTTAGCTGCCGTGGATGTCTGCCGCCGTCCGGCCGCAACGATTCCGCCCTCTGCCCACGGAAGCAGTTCGAATATGTTCTTGATCTTGTGGGCGATCTCAGTATTGTTTCGCCCATCGATTGAGCCTACGGAGGCGCGATTGAGCGCTTCAAACTGCAACCGCCCGACGTTCCTGGTGCAACTTACCCGGCAGGCACGGGTAAACGCTATTCGCACATTCGGTTAAATTATTCCTACATTAGCTCAGCAGTACAATCACAACCAGTTGAGAGGTGTTTATGGCTACGGGAAAGAAAGACGCCAAGCTCGCTAGCAAGCAGCTTTCGAACAAGAAGAGCACACCCAACCAGAAGTCGGTCGCGGGTTCGGATTTGAGCCAGGCAAGGAAGCAACCGGCACCCCCGCCCAAGAAGAAGTAGCGGCAACCAACGCTTTGCCCACTTACACCCGTCTGCATGACGGGTTTTTAATACCACCCCGCAACTCCAATGATGGACATTGAAATGGCCACTGCCCCCCGTGCCTCGTATGCCGACGAGGGTCCGCTTGCGACGGGCACCCAAAATTAGAACGAGGACGACAGGGATCCGCATGAGTCGCAATCGTGCCGCCGTGCGCGTGCTGATCACAGCTCGATGCGGCAGTCTCGTTGCACTGCTGGCGCTCGCAGGCATCGCCCATGCCTACCAGCCATCGTCGCCTGACGAGTCCCAACTACAGGAGCACGGCCACTACGTGAACCACGAAGGGCATATCGTGCATTCGCCTGCGCACTCCCGAAACGGCGCCGTGCCGGTCGGTGCCACGGCAAGATGTGGCGACGGGACATACAGTTTCAGCCAGCACCACTCGGGCACGTGTTCGCGTCATCACGGTGTCGCCGAGTGGGAATAACGAAAAGCCGGGAGCGGACAATGAAACGTGGACTGACGGGTGTCGTCGCGATGCTAACGCTTGGTGCATGCGCCACGGTTCACGAAAGTTTTGCCCCAAATCGGCGACCTGCCTACACGCTGAACTGCAGCGGCTTCGTCCGCGGCTGGGACAAGTGCTTCGAGGCAGCTGGGGAGATCTGCAAGACGGCTGGTTTCGACGTGATCGACCGAAGCGACGAAGACGCGGATGCGGTGGAAGCGAGCCGAAGTGGCCTATTCGGCACGAAGACGAACGAGCGATCGATGGTCATCGCCTGCAAAAAGCCAGCGGCCTGATCCTCGGCGAAGGAATGGCGTTCTGGCTGGCAATGCTCCGCCCTCGCGCGAACTCTCAGGAAGTCCGGCAAGTGCTACCCCTCCAGCACACGATTCGAATGCGCGATTGCCGCGGCGCCGGTCAGATCTATCGCATGTCCGTCGCGAACCTGGTCAACTGACAGGTTAATTGATCGCGCCGATGCGGACGTTGCAGTACCTGACGCGTGTCCGGTGGTCGACCAGTGATGCTTGAAAATGGAGCGCCTAGCATTCGAGCGCGATGCTTCGATTTGCTTGGCGAATTTAAGCGTTCGCTGATTACCTCACCCTTTAGCTTCCCAAATACCTTCATAAATGCCTTAACCGAGATCGCTTGATCGAATCCGCGGACCGCTGGCAGCAACCGCCCGCAATAGACATTCAGGTTTGGCGATAGCTGTCGTTAGCCAGCGGCAGGCGCAATCGAACCGAGCCATTTTCCCTTCTGCACACCGAGCATCATTTCGTCCGATTGAGCGAATCACGTAGAAAGCCGGGCGAAAGCCATCGTTAGAGTTCGCCATCAGAAGTTTTTCATTCGGGCCGAACGACGACCCGTTGGGATGGGCACGACATTCATCGCGTCGACCCTTTTGCGTGAACCGATGGTTCGATCGTGCAACGTCGGCCGTCATCAAATATGCGTTTCCGTTCGGTATAAATCGTCCGCCGGTTTTGTCCTGTCGATCGCTGACGCGGATTCCGCAGCCACGTCCGGCAACATTTCTTCGGCCAGCCGCTCCGATCCTCGTCGTGGACGTGAAACGACTCAATAAGACCAGACAAGTAATAACTACCGCATGCAACCGCAGAACCGCTACACAATCCAAGCCGTCACTTCCTCCGACCACGCTGCCCCGTCTTCGCCCTCCCCCGCAATGGCGAAACTCTCGCGCGGACAACGCGCCATGTGGTTTCTGTGGTGCCTGAATCCGAATGGTGCGGAGTACGGCCTGCCCATGGCGTGGTCCATTCACGCTGCGCTCAACGTGGAGGCATTTCGCGGTGCATTGCAGGATCTGGTTGAGCGGCATCCGGTCTTGCGTACGACGTACGCGGCACCCGAAGGCGAACCTGTCCAGTTGATCCATGCGCCCGGTCAACCGGATTTCCAGCACGACGATGCGTCGCAATGGGACGCTGCCGCCTTGCATGCGCGCCTGACCCAAGAGGCTGACACAGGATTCGACCTGAAAAACGGCCCGGTTTTCCGCGCACGCCTTTTTTCACGCGCTGCCGACACGCACGTGCTGTTTCTGAACTGCCACCACATTGCCGCCGACACGTGGTCGCTCATCGTGATGATGGAAGAACTGGGGCTGCTGTACCGGGCGCGCGTTGACGGAAAGACGGCGGAATTGCCGTCCACCGGGCTGTCTTACGTCGACTACGTCGAGTGGCAGCAAAACCTGCTCGCGTCCCCCGCGGGTGAATCGCATGCCGCCTACTGGAAAAAGCAGCTGAGCCAGCTTCCCGTGCTCGACCTGCCCACCGACCGGCCGCGTCCGCGCGTTCAGACTCACGTTGGCGCGGGTCATTCATTCGAGCTGGGTAAAACGCTCACGCAGCAGATCCGCGCCCTCGCGCGCGCGCAGGACGTCACGTTTTACACGGTGCTGCTCGCCACCTTTTACGTGCTGCTCTACCGCTATACGGGGCAAGACGATATCGTGGTCGGCTCGCCGCGCTTCGGGCGGCCGCCGCAAGGCTACGCGCGCACGGTCGGCTACTTCGCGAGCCCCTGCGCGCTGCGCGCGCGTGTGGACGGCGAAAACACGTTCAATGCGTTTCTGCAGCACGTGCGGGAGGTGCTGGTCGGCGCGAAGGAACACCAAGACTATCCGTTCCCGTTGCTCGTGGAGCAACTGGGCGTGGTGCGCGATGCGAGCCGCAGCCCCATTTTTCAGGTGTCCTTTACGTACCAGAAAGCCCATCTCGACCATATGCGCGGAGTGGCGGCTGCACGAATGGGGTTGGGTGGCTCGGAACTCGATCTGGCCGGCCTGCCGCTCGCGTCTTATCCGCTCGAGCAGCATGGCGTCAAGTTCGATCTCGACTTCGTGGTCGAAGAGGTGGACGGCTGCCTGCGCGCGGTGTGCTGGTACAACACGGCCCTATGGGACGCGCCGAGCATTCGCTATCTGGTCGATCAATTCCAGACGTTGATCGCGAGCGCCGTCGAAGCGCCGCACACGGAGCTTAGGCATTTGTCGATGCTGAGCGCGCGCGAGCGCGCCGCTTACGCCGTCTGGAATGCAACCGAAAGCCGTTTCCCGCAGACGCCCGCGCACCGGCTCGTCGAAGACTGGGCGCAACGCCGGCCGCAGGCCGCGGCGCTGCTTCACGAAACGCAGACGGTGTCGTATGCCGAACTCAACGCACGCGCCAATCAGCTTGCACATCATCTGCGCCGCGGCGGCTTGAAACCGGGCGAGCTGGTCGGCGTAAGCATGGAGCGCGGCCCCGCGCTGGTGGTCGCGATTCTCGCGGTGCTGAAGGCAGGCGGCGCGTATTTGCCGCTGGACCCGAGCTACCCGCAGGAGCGTCTTGCCTACATGCAGGACGATTCGGGGCTGAGCTTGCTGCTCACGGGCCAGGGCGCCGGCGCGGAGGTGTCGTCCGCAAAGGTACGGCGCGTGTGCGTCGATACGCAAGCCGCTGCCATTGCCGGCGAATCCGTGCACAACCTCGAGATCGCCTCGAAGCCGAACGATCTCGCGTACGTCATCTACACCTCCGGTTCCACCGGACGCCCGAAGGGTGTGATGCTGGAGCACTACGGCCTGTCCAACATGGTCCATACCATGGCCGCGTTGTTCGAAATCGGCCCAGACAGCCGCCTCCTGCAGTTCGCGTCGGCGAGTTTCGACTCGTCGGTCGCGGAAATTTTCAGCACCTTGTGCGCCGGCGCCGCGCTGTGCCTCGCGTCGAAAGCGGACATGATGCCGGGCTCGGCGCTGATTGACACCATCGCGCGCCACGCCGTGACGGTGATCACGCTGCCGCCTTCCGTTCTTGCTTTGCTGCAGCCCGAAGATCTGCCGACACTGCGCACTGTTGCCGCTGCCGGCGAGGCATGCAGCCTCGACATCGTCAAGCGCTGGGCGCCTGGACGCCGCTTTCTCAACGCGTATGGGCCGACCGAAGCGACGGTGTGCGCGACCATTGCGCCCCTGCAGCCGGACGCCGAACGCGTGTCGCTCGGGCGGCCGATCGCGAACACGCGCGTGTACGTGCTCGACGCGCAATTGCAGCAGGTGCCGGTGGGAATTGCGGGCGAGATCCATATTACTGGCTCCGGTCTTGCACGCGGTTACCTGAACCGCCCCGACCTCACGGCCGAGCGATTCATCGCCAATCCGTTCGGAGGCCCGCACGCGCGCATGTATAAAACGGGCGACCTCGCCCGCTTTCTGCCCGACGGGAGCCTCGAATACCTCGGGCGCCTCGACCATCAGGTGAAGATTCGCGGCTTTCGCATCGAGCTGGGCGAAGTGGAGTCGGTGATCGCCGGATGCGCCGGCGTGCGCGAAGCGCTGGTGATCGCGCGGGCGACGAACGGCGGCGCGCCATCGCTGCTGGCTTACGCCATTGCTCACGAAGCGGGCGCCATCACCGCTGCTGACATTCGCGCCCATGCGCAAGGCAAGCTGCCCGACTTCATGCTGCCCTCGGCGATCATGCTGCTCGACGCATGGCCGCTCACCCCAAACGGCAAAATCGATCGCGCGGCATTGCCCGACGCCGAGCGCGTGACCCCGCACAGCGTGCTCGCCCCGCGCGACGCGCTCGAGCAGCAGATTGCCGACGTGTGGAAAGCGGTGTTGAAGCTGGACGCCGTGGGGATTGACGACAATTTCTTCGAAGTCGGCGGTCATTCGCTCGATCTCGTTCGCGTGGAGATCGAACTCGAACAGACACTCAGGCAACACGTGCCGACGATGGACCTGTTCCGCTTTCCGAACATCCGGTCGCTGGCAGATCACCTGCGCGGCGCGTCCGGACCGGCAGCCGTTGCCGCGCCGTCCAACCCTGCGCAATACATCGCGCGAAAAGCGGCGCGCGTGCCGCATGGCGTCGATCATGCAGACACCGACATCGCCATCATCGGCATGGCGGGTCGCTTCCCCGGTGCGCAGAGCGTTGCGGAGTTGTGGCGCAATCTCGTGGCCGGTGTCGAATCGGTCAGGCCACTGAGCGATAGCGAGCTGCTCGCGGCCGGCGTCGATCCCGCCCTGCTTGCCGACCCTCGCTACGTGAAGCGCAAGGGCGTGCTGGACGACGTGGATCGATTCGACGCCGCGTTTTTCGGCTACCCGCCGCGCGAAGCGCTCTTGATGGACCCGCAGCAGCGCCTCTTCCTCGAAACGGGCTGGCAGGCACTGGAACACGCGGGCTATGCGAACGCGGGCTACACCGGCAGGATCGGCGTGGTCGGCGGCACGGGCCGCTCGGGGTATCTGCTCCATTATCTCGACGCGCATCCGGAAAGCGCTGCCGAACTGTTCCAGACCACCATCCTCAACGAGAAGGACTTTCTCTCCACGCGGCTCGCGTACAAGCTCAATTTGCGCGGCCCGGCGCTGACCGTGCAAACGGCGTGCTCGACCTCGCTCGTCGCCGTTCATGTGGCCTGCCAGCAATTGCTGCTCGGCGAATGCGATATCGCGCTGGCAGGCGGCGTGTCGCTCGAAATGCCGCACGGCACCGGTTACCTGCATCAGGAAGGGCACATTCTTTCGGCCGATGGGCGCTGCCGTCCGTTCGACAGCCGCGCGCAAGGCACGGTGCGCGGCAGCGGCGGCGCGATCGTCGTGCTCAAGCGTTTGTCCGCAGCGCTCGCAGACGGCGACCATGTGTGGGCGGTCATCAAGGGCTCCGCGATCAACAACGACGGCAACGCGAAGGTGGGCTTCACCGCCCCGGCCACCGACGGCCAGGCCGACGTGATCGAGCATGCGCTCGCGCGTGCGGACGTCGATCCGGCAAGCATCGGCTTCGTCGAGGCACATGGCACCGCAACGCCGCTGGGCGACCCGATCGAAGTTCATGCGCTCACGCGCGCGTGGCGCCGCCATACGGATGCGCGGCAGTTCTGCGCGCTCGGCTCGCTGAAGTCGAATGTCGGCCACCTCGACGCAGCGGCGGGCGTCACCGGCCTCATCAAGGCTGCGCTATCCGTGCATCACGGCAAGATTCCGGCGACGCTGCATTTCGAGTCGGCCAATCCGAAGCTCGAACTCGAAAAGAGCCCGTTCTGGGTGAACAACACGCTGACCGACTGGCCGCGCACCGCCACGCCGCGGCGCGCCGCCGTGAGTTCGTTCGGCATTGGCGGCACGAATGCGCACGTGATTCTGCAGGAAGCGCCGTCGCAGGCCGCGCGCGAGCGCGAAGGCGATGCGGCGTTTCACGTGCTGGCGTTGTCGGCGAAATCGGAGCGTGCGCTGCAGGCGATGACCGACAACCTGGCCAGCCACCTGCGGGACGATCCTGCCGCCGATCTGGGCGATATCGCCTACACGCTTCAACTGGGACGCACGCACTTCCCGCACCGGCGCGTCGTCGTGTGCGACAGTGCGTCCGCCGCGCTCGAAGCGCTCACTGCACTGCCCGCAACGCGCAGCGGCACGGGCGTGACCGCGCCGTCCGCGCGCGTCACCTACCTGTTCCCCGGACAAGGTCTGCAGCAGGTCAACATGGGCCGCGATCTCTACGCGTCCGAAGTCGTGTTCCGCGATTGTGTCGACCACTGTGCGCAGTTGCTTCAGCCGCTCATGGACCTCGACATCCGCACGGTCCTGTATCCGCCAGTCGATGTACCCGGCGCAACCGATGCCGCACGCGAGCGGCTCATGCAGACGTCCATCACGCAGCCCGCGCTCTTCGTGGTCGAATATGCGCTCGTGCGACAACTGGAACATTGGGGCGTGCGCCCGCACGCGATGATGGGGCACAGCCTCGGCGAATACGTGGCCGCGTGCGTGGCCGGCGTCATGTCGTTGGCCGGTGCGCTGAAGCTCGTCGTCCTGCGCGGCCAGCTAATCCAGGCCTTGCCCGCCGGTTCGATGCTCGCAGTCGAAGCGTCGGCGCAGGAACTGGCGCCCTACGTCGCGAACGGCGTGGATCTCGCTGTGGTCAACGCGGCGCGCTCTAGCGTGCTCGCGGGTCCGGCCGAACAGATCGACGCCGTGCAGGTGCGCCTCGACGACGCCGGCTTGCGCTGCAAGCGCGTGGCAACGTCGCACGCGTTTCATTCCGCGCTGCTCGATCCGGCGCTCGAGTCATTCATGGCGCTCGTCAGCCAGGTCGAGTTGCGTGCTCCGCAGATTCCGTACATCACCAACGTGACCGGAACGTGGGTCACGAACGAGCAGGCCACCGATCCTGCACATTGGGTGCGCCATATGCGCCAGACGGTGCGGTTCGCCGAGGGGCTCGACACGTTGCTTCAGTCACCGGACGGGCTCTTTGTCGAAGTGGGCCCGGGGCACGCGTTCACCTCGATCGTCCGGCGGCATGCGGACAGTGCGAATGCGCGAGTCGCAACGGCCACGCTCTCCGGCGCGCCGGGATGGTCCGATTGCGGCGCGCTGGCGCTGAGCGTGGGGCGCTTGTGGGTGGCTGGCGTCGCGCCGTGCTGGGATAAGCTGCACGAAGGCGCCAAGCGGCGGCGTGCCGCGTTGCCGGGCTATCCGTTCGAGCGTCAACGTTTCTGGCCGCAGGCACGAAGCACGAGCCCGGCGCGTGCTGTGGCTTTGCAGCCTCGCCAATCCGCGACCGAACCGGACGCAGCCGCATCCCACGATGCGTCGACCGCGGCTTCTTCGCACGACACCGTGGAGTCGCAGCTGACCCGCATCTTCGCGGAGGTGCTCGGCATGCCGTCGGTTGCCGTGACCGACAACTTCTTCGAACTCGGCGGCACCTCGCTTTCGGCGCTAAGCGTCATTCTGCAGATTGAGCAGTTGATCGGCCATCAACTGCCGGCGGCGGCGTTGCTCGAAAGCCCCACGGTGCAAGCGCTCGCCGCTTCGTTGCAAACGATGCGCGACCCGCGCCGCCAGCAACTGGTAGGCATGCGCACCACGGGCGCGTTGCCGCCACTCATCTGCATTCACCCGTATGGCGGCCATACGACCAACTACGTCGAACTCACGCGCAGCCTGGGCGGCGACCAGCCCGTGTACGGCATCCAGGCGGGCGGCCTGCTAGGCGAATCGACCCCGCTGCGCAGCATCGAAGCGATGGCTTCGGATTACATCGACCTGATGAAATCGGTGCAGCCCGAGGGCCCATACCGGCTGATCGGGCATTCGATGGGCGGATGCATTGCGTACGAGATGGCGCAGCAGCTTGAGCGACGCGGCGAAAGCGTGGCGCTGCTGGCCCTGCTGGACTCGCGCGCGCAAAACACCAGCGTGCAACCGCTGTACCGCAACGGTACCTACGGCAAGATGGCGGCCCGGCAATGGCTCAGCGACGACGCCGTGATGCTCGGTATTCTCATGCCGAAGCTGTCATTCGATTGGGAGAACTTGCGCGATGTGCCCGCTGACGTGCACTGGCGCCATGTGCTCGAAGCCGCAACGCAACAAGGCTTGCTGCCGGCCGGCACAGGCGAGCGGCAGATCAGGCAGGTGCTGTCGGTGATCGCCGCGAATGACGAAGCGCTTCGCACGTATCGTCCGGCGCCCTTTAGCGGACGCGTGCTGCTGTGCTGTGGCGAGGAAGGTTTCGCGCGGCAGTTCGGCGAACCCGACCTCGGCTGGGGCGCGCTCGCCGAAGCGCTGGACGTCGTGCACGTGCCGGGCGATCACCACAGCATCATGAGTCGCGAAAGCGCGCAGATCATCGCGCGTCATCTGCAAAGGCACGAGCAGGAGTGCCTCGCCTGATGCCCCAGCCCACCTCGCTCGAGCCCGAAACATTGCAAGGACGGTCTGTGTCCCCATCGAAAAAAGTGCGCTTTAGCCGCGATGAAATGAAGGTCGTCGTGGTGGTCACGGCGTTGCTGCTCATTGGTCTGCTCGGCACGGACATTCATCTTTCGTCGCTGCCGGAAATCATGAACGTCATGCACGCCTCGCAGCAATATGTGCAGGCGTCGATCTCCGTCTTTCTCTTCGGGACGGGCGTGGGAGCGCTCGTGTATGGACCGATGAGCGACAAGCATGGCCGCAAGCCCGTCATTCTGATCGGCCTCGCGGTTGCGATCATGGGTAATCTCTGGACCGTGTTCGCTGCGAAGATCACGGGCTTTTTGCTCGCGCGCTTCGTTCAGGGGCTGGGCAGCGGCGTGTGCCTCGCCCTGTCGCGCATCGTGCTGGCCGATATCGTGCAAGGCGATCGTTACGCGATTGCCAGTTCGTACATCACCTTGTTCACGGGGCTTTCGTTCGTGCTCGGCCCGCTGGTGGGCAGCTTCGTGCAAACGTGGTTCGGGTGGCGCGCCAACTTTGTCGTCATGGCGTTGCTGCTCTGCGCGATGTTCGCGGTTTATCTGCGCTGCCGTGAAACGAACGCGCACAAGAATCGCTCGATCACGGCACGCGATGTCTTCGCGGCCTACCGCGTGGTGTTGTCGGATGCGACGTTCGTTTCGTCGACCATTGTGGCCGGTGTCGGCATGACCTGCTTTGTCATGTACACGAGCTCGAGCCCATTCGTGCTGCAGCAGCAGTTCAGCTATTCCGCCACGCAGTACGGATGGGTCAGCGCGCTGGTCGGTAGCGGCCTGGTCGTCAGCCGTTTGCTGTTGCCCAGGTTGATCGGCCGATTCGGGATGCTCCCGACAATGATCGCCGGGCTTTTCATCGCCATCTTCTGCGGCGTTGCGTTGCTGACGCTTTCGACGCTGGGTGGCTTGTCCGCGCGCGGCTTTCTGCTGAGCGTCGCGGGCGTGTCGTTCAGCTACTCGTTTATCGTGCTTTGCGCGTCGGCCATTTGCATGAGCCGCTTTACGGCCCATCGCGGCGGCGCAGGCGCCATTTATTGCTGCTCGCAGATGGGACTGGCGTTCGGTGTGAATAGCCTCGTGTCGTCCGTGTCGAGCGACGTGATTACGCTGCTGGGCGTGAGCTATATCGCGCTTCCCATGTTGGGTCTGCTGCTTTGCGCCAGGCAATCAGCAGCGATAGGCTACCAGGAAAAGCGCGCAGGTTACGACGACCGGCAACCGGGCGCTCCTGCTACAGATTAGGAGGGAACACGCCACCTTACAAGATCTCAGCTCTACGTAGGCTACAGAGCCGAACGACTGCTTTACGCTGAATAACCAGTCAGGGCGCAAAGCGGCTCGCGGACTGATGCCGCTTTGCGTCGTCGAGCCCTCACACGCTTAACTGGCGTTTGAGTGGTTGTACGTCAGCTTCCCAGCCAACTCCGACTGTTGGCCCCGTCCGACATTCGAGCAATTGCTTGCGCTTTTCTTCGGCGATTGCGATGAAGTCGGACAGTTCACGCTCCATGGCCGAATCTCTGGCGCCCGGCTTCCACGTCGCGGCTCCGTGCCGCCGGCGCGTGGTACGAGCCAACGCTAACGCTCCTCTCGCAGCTTTTGCACATTCGATTTCAACCTGACCGCAAAAGTCGAGCGGCTCACCGAATTCGCGGAATGCCTCGACATACTCCCGAGCGGCGTGCGCCGTTGCCGGGTACTCGCGCAACTCCGAGACGAGTCCACGGCTCAGAACGTCCCATCGCAACTTGTCCGGATAGGCAAAGGCGGGAACGGACACGCCCTTGCTGGGCTCACGGATCGCGGGACCGACTGGCTCCGACGCCGCCCAGGCTGCCTTATGCATCACCGTACGACAGGTCCGAGCGTAGCTTTCCAGCGCTAACGCCAGCTCCAAAGAAGTGTCACGTCGGTGGCGCCTGCGTTCTCGGCCATCTCGCGCCGCGATCCAAACTAGCGTTACGACACTGCCGACCGTCGCCGACGTTAGCGCCAAAGTAATAGGAGTATTCCAGCCAAGTCGCGGGAAAAAAAGCCATTCCTGCAGCATACGAAGCGCCTCGGAAAAAGAGGTGCACAGAGTATAAGCAATCGCAAGCCAGCGTATTCAGGAGAGAAATTGTGCTGTGCATTTTCGCCACAAGCGCTCCGATCGTGCGCCGCCAATCTTGACAGATCGGCGCAATAGCCTCACTACCTTTTGACACTACCGGGACTACAAATCCCGACTCGCCATAGCGATCAACATAGATTTGCCTTGGGCGAGCGCGACGCGGATATTGCTGATTCTGAGTGGTTAACGAGGCAGGCTTGGTTCCATGCAGAACTGGGCGGCTTCCGGATCCAGTGAAGAACACCAAGGACACCGTGCTGCTATTAGTTGTCGGGACAGCGGAAGACTATGCTCAGTCGCTATTCGATCTCTTGCGAAAAGGTCGACGGTATTGTCCGATCAGTACTAGTAGAAGCGCGTCACCGATTGTTGCCGAAACCACTTCGTGAGCGAGTCGAAACCCGCTTGCTGCGATGCTACCTGTGCGTGATATTCGCTAACTATTGTTCCTATTTCGCCGGCGGTTTCGGGGGGCGGGATTGGCACTGCGAACACACTTCAGATTCTGTGTCACACGCCCTCGGAACAACGATCAGCGTGAAGGCGACTTCCTCGGCGAGACATAATCAATGGAGCGAAGTTTGCTGTCTCGTGCGACACAACTGACCGCGGGCTCATCGTGCAGAGCTGGATATCTTCCGTTTTCCGGCTCATTAGCCTCACCTACAAATCTTCCGACGAAGGACACCAAATAAAACACGATTCTCCAGCCATTCACAGATCACGGATATTCATCGATCGCAAAGTAAAGATGCCGTCAAATTCTCAGGACCCGGACCAGTCGGCCAAAATCTGGTATGTGAACGCCATTGAAATCGATACGACAAACCTGTCTGTTAAATTCCCGTCACGTTTGGCTCGTGCTGCCCAGAGCCTAATGTGGTCCACCGGGTCCGGTTCCCCCCGAACTAGATCGAACCCGGATTCGCACCGCCAGGCTGGAAATGCCTGGCGGTTTTTTTCGCTCACCAATCGTTCTGACGGCGTTGCTTCAATGCCGAGATGTAGCTCTCTTTGCGCCGAAACTCGACACCGCGTGCTCGGTCCGAAGAACTTTCCGCTTGAACGTTTGATGGACGGTAACCAGCTAGCCGAGACCAATCGAGGATCGACGTTTGTACGTCGGTAGCAGAGGGAATCTCTTGCCGTTTATCGTGTATTTGAGAACTCACTCGTGCCCCCGCTTCTCAGGCCGACGAAAACGCCAATCCGGCGGCTTACCTTCACGCTTAACCGAACAAACCTCTTCCAATATGGTCACGTAGACCAAACTCGCCAAAACATTCCACTTTGCGGCAATCACCCCGACTTACCTTGCAGCACGTGGTAGGTTAGAAGCCTGTCAATCTGCAAGTGAGCGGCCAGTTGGTTGCTTTTCAGCGGCTCCTTGCCACCGTACAGGCGCTGCGACACAGATCCGTGAATCTGCCAGAACAGATCCGCGATCCCCCGGTATGAAGCTCTGAAAATATCTGATGACTCCAGCAAACTCCTTCTCGACGACGAACACCAAAAGCACAATCCTCATCACAGGCGGCGCCGGCTACATCGGCTCACACACCTGCGTGACGCTACTGGAGGCAGGCATCGACGTTGTCGTCGTAGATAATCTCGTCAATAGCCACCGGGCATCGCTCGCGCGCGTCCAGAAGATCACAGGAAAACAACTCACCTTCTACGAAGAAGATGTGCGCGACGCACGGGCGCTTACGCGCATCTTCGAGACACATAAAATCACTGGCGTGATCCACTTTGCGGCACTCAAAGCCGTCGGCGAATCTGCGGCCAAACCGATCGAATACTATCGCAACAACCTGGAATGTCTGCTCACGGTCCTGGACGTGATGCGCAGATACGGCTGCAAGCAGTTTGTGTTCAGTTCTTCGGCGACGGTGTATGGCGCGCCGGAGCGCTCGCCCATCGACGAAACCTACCTGCTCACCGCAACCAACCCATACGGACAATCAAAGCTCATCGCCGAGCAGATCCTGCGTGACGTCGCGATCTCAGATCCGTCATGGCGTATCGCGGTGTTGCGCTATTTCAATCCGGTGGGCGCGCACGAGAGCGGCCTGATTGGCGAAGACCCCGCCGGTATCCCGAACAACCTTATGCCGTTTGTCGCGCAGGTGGCTGTCGGCAAGCTGCCAAAACTGCGCGTGTTCGGCGGCGACTATCCGACGCCAGACGGTACAGGCGTGCGGGACTACATTCACGTTGTGGATCTGGCAAACGGACATCTAAAAGCGCTCGATGCGCTGGCTGCGCGTGACCAGGGTTTCATCGTGAACCTGGGCACCGGACGCGGCTACACCGTCCTCGAAGTCGTGAAGGCCTTCGAGCAGGCGTGCGAACGTACTGTGCCATATGAAATCGTAGACCGCCGTCCCGGCGACATCGCCGAATGTTATGCCAATCCCGCGAGGGCACAATCACTCATCGGTTGGAAGGCAGAATACGGCATCGAGCGCATGTGCATCGATCACTGGCGCTGGCAGGAAAAAAATCCGTACGGGTATGTATAGCATTTCAATGCATGCGTTCACTGTTGCGTCACTGGCACCACACGAATCAATCGGCTTGCGAAAGGCAATGCCGGCGAGAGTTGCATGTGTGCTCCGTGCGCCGCCCTCTCTCGCCTTCGCGCCGACCTCCCCTATGCCAGGTACGCGAAACTGACCGGGAAACTCGCCCCACATGGACGACCCAGCGCTAGCGCGTTGCCCCGCCCCGGCGCCGGCGCCGGGGCCGGGGCCGGGGCCCGGGCCGGGGCCGCGAACCGTGATACCACTCGTGATGATCAAGGTTGCGCATCAGTTCGTCGCGTCGCCGTTGGCGGCGCCGGCGGGCTGCAACCCTGAATGTAGCGATGAACAGCACAACCGTGCCAACAAGCAAACTGGCCAGAATTGGGCGCACGTTAAGATCCTCCCGCTTGCTCAGTCAGTGTCCTATTCTGTCATCCGGACGTTCAATAAATACTCGCGATCTCCTTCAATCGAACCGCACGGAATCCACTTTAACAGGCGCCGTCGAATCCACTTACGCACTTGGTCAACCGCCGGTATTAGAGACCAGAACCGCGAAGTTGCAGTCGCGTTCCAACTAACAGCTCACGAACAAAACACCGAAATGTTCGCTCGACTTTGAGGCACACCAATCTTCACAGCAATACGTTGATGGTATCGATCAGCCAGCCCGTCGGCAACGTGACCGAGATCCGGGCGAAATGTCGCAATCGATCAACAGCCAGATCAGTCATTTATAAAACAGCAAAATTCTAACACTATCACGCTATATGAATAACGATCAACATGATTCACTTGTCGATAGCATCCGTAATCTGGAGAAAGAAGTCCATCAGCTGTTAGATCAGAATGCGGCGCTTGAGCTTAGACTCCACATACACATACTCGCACTTTACGAGATCGTGCAGATAGTTACCAACCGCACAAATCGGAGCGCCTCTGCCAAAACGTTTCGGCGCTCCACGGAGGCGATATTCGCGTCCTCAAAGGGTAGCGATTCGTCCGGGGCGTACTGGATAGCCGCCCAGTCCGAGATGGAAGCACTTGTGTCTGAATTCGATCAGATCAACTGCACAGAAGCACTCGGAGAAGATGAAAATCTATCTTCAAAGCATGGCACACACTCGATCGACGAAGAATCCCGTGGAATTCTGCTGTGTACAATAATTGCAGCCTTCAAATGCCTCTTCGCGCAACATCCAGAGCCTGGAGAGCTCAACGACTTTTGGACCGCACATATTGCTGCATTGGAAACGGTTGTTAGACACGCACCCAATCTGTCTGCATCTTCGATCAAATGGGCAAAAAACCTCCTGAACGAACACTCCGTCATCGATAAACCGACGCTGCTACACTGAGTATTTCTACCGCTCGATACTGATAGCATGATCGAGACGCACCTCAATTGCAGAGCAATCCCGTCAATGCTACCGGTTCGGATCGCCAAATTGGCGTCTCCGGATATTGACCTCCATGAATTGCGTTAACGTTCAAGTCCAGTCGGAGCGCTCACCTCATCCCGAGCTATCGTGAATACCATCGCTTTGCCAGGAAGCGCGCGCGATTCTTCGCCTCCGTGATCCAGGCCGGATCCCCGTCTCTCCCCGACCATGTCGCTCCTGTCTTTGGATAAAGGGACTTCGCTGGTGGCTTACCTTTCGACATCCTGCTCGTGGACACACTATGAGATCCAAAGATGTCGCGCCAGGAATACCCACATTCATTGACCTTTGCGCCGATGTCCGCGAGAACGACTTGAGATTCAGCGCGCCACGCTTCCGCTGGCTGCTCCCTTCAAGCACAGCCAATTGAGCCTTCGAACAGTCGAAAGTTACCACCCTGCCCGTTGCCACAAGAACCTCTCGCGTATCCGCGCCAGATGTGAGCCCCCTACTCACGTCGTCTCACGAGAGCTCTGTCTGCCCAGGAGCGGCCCGAATGTCAGAACGTGGACTCTTGCCGCGTAGGGGGTAAGTTTTCCTCAATGCGCGCAGCGTCAACCCATGAAGGCTTTCGACCGCGTCCGGACCACACGCGACCCGTCTTTGGGTCACGAATTTTCGCAATCAACTGGCGGGATCTACCTCGGACATCATCGACCGTAAGCTGATGTAACTCCAACTTTCTCCGAATTTCCTGAATCACAATCTCTCGCTCATGCTTGAATACCTCGGCGATCTTGAGATCAAGCATTGCGAGCTGTTCACGCAATTCTTTATAGGTGGACATATATCGAAGACTGATCCAGGTTGGGAAAAAAGCCTGCCATGTCCAGAACATGGCAGGCGAAACCAGGACAGCGGGGGACTATCCCAGGGTACCGATTGGCGCAAAGCTGAATGCACTCGAACAAGCAGTTAGCCGATAGCATCGGCCGCTGACGTCCTCAGACAGCGTCCACGCTCTCGCGCGCATCCTCCGCTTCATTTTCGCGCTGATCAACGCGTCGCAATTGCAGGTTCAGGTACTCAGCAAACTCAGCGCCTACCTCGCTGTGCTGGAGCGCAAACTCAACCGTGGCCTTCAGATAGCCGAGCTTGCTACCACAATCGTACCGCGTCCCCCGGTACTTGTAGGCGAGGACCTGTTCGTCGCTGAGCAAGGACTCAATTGCATCTGTGAGTTGCAGTTCGCCGCCCGCACCTGGCTTCAGTGCGCGCAAATGCTTGAAGATCCGCGGCTTGAGTATGTAGCGACCGACAACCCCGAGGTTCGATGGCGCCACGTCGGGGGCGGGTTTTTCGACAATCGCTGAGAGCTTGACGATGTTCTCCTCCCACGTCTTTCCGTCGACAACTCCGTATGAACGCGTGTCTGCTCGCGGGATCTCCTCCACTCCGAGTACTGAACTGTGGTAGTGGTTGAACAGATCCACCATCTGCGATGTCACGGGCGGCTCACCATGAAGCAGGTCATCTGCGAGAATAACCGCAAACGGGTTATCGCCCACGAGTTTCTCAGCGCACAATACAGCATGGCCGAGCCCGAGCGCTTCCGGTTGGCGAACGTAAAAGCAATCGACATGGCTGGGCTTGATACCACGGACCAGTTCCAGCAGTTGCTTCTTTCCACGCGCTTCCAGTTCCGCCTCAATCTCGTACGATTTGTCGAAATGGTCTTCAATCGCCCGTTTGCTACGCCCGGTCACGAAAATCATTTCAGTGATGCCCGCTGCAATAGCTTCTTCCACTGCGTACTGGATCAACGGCTTGTCCACAACAGGCAGCATTTCCTTCGGACTTGCCTTCGTGGCGGGGAGGAAGCGTGTACCGAGACCAGCTACCGGAAAAACGGCCTTCGTGACCTTAAGCATACGAACTCCATGATGAATGCGCTGATATCGGGCGAAAGCATAACGTCGTCCTTCAGCCAGGTGGTGCAAGTGGCCGAATACGTTCCGATTTTGACGGATAGGGATGACATAATCTGGAGGCCTGAGTGTTTAATTCGCCACAACTCGCTCAAAACGAACGTCGGAGACACAAAATAGGTGGGAATTCCGCGCGCTTCCAACACTTCGGCTCTCTTTCGCAAACACCCAAACGCCGTGCGACATCGAAAGGGATCACACGTTCCACCTCAGCTCCGACCGACCCGGCTTCCGAACTCTTTTATGTGAGAGTCGACGGCCAATCGCCTCTCCCATCGATTCGATGGCTCGATACGTTGCGAACTGGGAGCAAGCCAACATCGCCTGATATAGTGGGCACCTTTCTTCTTTCGGAATACAGCATGTGGTCCGCTATCAGTAATCTGGGCGACGCAGCGTTGACGATCCCGCTTGCCATTGTCTGCTTCGTGTGGCTAACGCGTTCGCCGACCGGCGCGCGCGTTGCCATATCATGGGCCGCGCTTCTTTCGGCAGCAATGCTGCTCGTTGGCGTGACAAAGATCTTGTACGCAGGATGCGGAATACAGATTCGCTCGCTGGATTTTCGCATGATCAGCGGACACACAATGCTCGCTTCTGCAATTTGGCCGATGTCATGGCTGATCGTCCTGAACGACGGCTCGCGCATCAAACCTGGCGCTGCCATCTGGCCAGGCATCGGGTTCGCGACGGCTATCGGTATCTCGCGCGTTTTCGACGAGGCTCATACAGTTTCAGAAGTGGTCTCCGGATGGACGCTTGGCATGCTCGTGACGATACTTCTGATTCGATGGAGCGGCGCTCCTGTCGTTCCGCGACGCCTGCGTCCGATTGCTGCTGCCTCGCTGTTTGCCGTCTCGGCAGTCGCGTACGGACATCATGCACCAATTCAGGGGGCGATCGATATGTATTCACCGTGGCTTTGCGAACACTGGGCCTAGTCGGTCGAGTGTAACTCGTACCCGCGCGATGAACCTTCCTTCGATGGGGAAGGGTGAATACTGGACCGGATGCGTGGCGTCTCCCATCACTTCAAAAAAGCTACAAATCCCCTCGGCAGCTTGCCGACTGCCAGTCGTTAGCCGACATAAGCTTGACTGGATCGGACGAGGGCAGCGCGACGCGCCAGCGTCCATTTATCCTCTGCGGGCGCCCACGGAATAAATCTCCTGAAACCACCAGGACACCGATCCATGGACTGCGATTAAAACGTCGGCGCCGGACGGATTGGCGACCTGCGTGGCGTGCCTGAACGTCAACTGCTATGCAAGGTACAGCTTCCGATCCGAAATTCCCTTATGTCGACCTTTCTGTTCACCGCAAGTGTATTCTTTTTCTCCCTGAACGCATTCAGCGTTCGAGCAACCTTTGCAGCGTATTTCTTCGCGTGCGCCCTGTTATTCCTGCGGACCCCCTCCCTTCTTGAGAAAGGAGCCAATGCCCACGGGATGCTGACATACTGGCTTGGGTGTATCACCATCTCGTTTATTTTTTCTGCATTCGGTGATTTTTATCTCAACTTTTTCATCAAATTTGTACTGATCCAGACTTACATCGTGCTGCTCTACTGGATGTTCAGCAGCGGCGTCCTTTCGCTCAAGTCGATCGAGTCAGCATGCACGGCGTTGATCTATATTCATGGTGCATTTTTTCTTTTCCAGCTCCTGTACTATCTGGCCACTGGTGTATTCGTTGACTTTGATAGCTATATTCGCGAGTCCGACGCCGACGCCCTCTATGCAACGAAAGCACTGAGTGACAGCCTGATCTCCATCCGCGCGCTTGGCCTCTACTCTGAACCGTCCTTCTACGCAATGACGGTGATTCCGTGCGGCGTTCTCTTACTTCTGGTGAAACGTCGGATTACGCTCGCCTCGGTCATTGCATTCGGCACCGCGCTGATCAGTTTCTCGGTAGCGTCGATGGTAGTTTGTGCAGTGCTTGGATTCGTCCATGTGATGTTCGAACGCGGGAACCTGCGTCTCAAGCTGTTCGTCATTCTGGCCGCGTTATTGTGCGCGCCCGCGATGTACAACGTCTACGACCAACGTGTAAACCAGTCGGTCGACTATGACGCCGTGGGCAGCCGGACACTAATTCTGACCGAACTCCAGGATCGTGATCTCACTGCGGGTGCCTTCGGAAGCGGTCTATTCTGGGACGACCGGAATAACGTCGGCAAAACACACATGCGTGGATATCAGGCACGAGACAGTTCCTTCTACGTCTACGTTCTATTCAGTGTAGGCGTTGTCGGGTCCGCTGTGTTCTTTGGTACGATTGGGGTGATGTTCCGCAATCGCAACAAGTGGCGATATCTCGCTTACCTGTTGCCAATCATGCTCTTCAAGTATCACGTGCTCTATGGGATGCTTTGGATGACGCTGCTGCTCTTCGTCGTCCTCGCCGAGCAAAACACCGCACCTTCGCCCCCCAACCGCCGCCTCTCGACCCAGCGTCCTGGCACTCGTGCCATCGCGGCGAATTCCCGTATCTAAATGTCAATCATGCCAATGACGCCCACTCGAGCTATGTGCACGCGTAAATCGAGCCTGCCAGATCGGAGTCGCCAGGCCGGCAGGCACCTTGCCCGCCTCAGTTGCAGGCTTTCGCTCATGCTTGTCAGCGTCCTTTGCGCCTGCGGGGTGGCCGCCTCCGCAAAAGGGCGAACGAATGTCGGTCCCCCAGGTCGCGTAATCGCCCATAGTGCTGCATCCACGCACGTATTCCTTGGATCCCCGGCATTGGCGGTGCTACCCGATGGCACCTATGTCGCTTCCTACGACACGTTTGGGCCCGGTTCGTCGGAAGACTACGTGACCGTCATGGCGTCGCGTGACAAAGGTCAGAGCTGGACTAGACAGAGCACGGTCTCCGGCCAGTACTGGTCATCGCTGTTCGTCCTGGACAACGCGTTATATTTGATGGGAACTGATCGGGCAATGGGCACACCCACCATTCGCAGATCCGTTGACGGCGGCGCTACGTGGACTGATGCAACCGACGCGTCTACGGGACGATTCAATCTGCCGGGGCGTTACATCACGGGTGCAGTTCCTGTCGTGGTGAGCCAGGGTCGCGTCTGGCGCGCCTACGACGTGGTCGAAGGCGGAGATTTGCGCTCACTCGTCATGTCCGCCCCGCAACACTCGAACCTCCTGGATGCGCAGAACTGGACCGTATCAAAACATCAAGCCTCGAACCCTGCATGGCTGCGTGGAAAGTTCATTTCCTGGGAGGAAGGCAGCGTAGTTCTTTTCAAGAACGGACCGCCAGGAATCCTGCTTCGCGTCAATACCCGGAACGGGGTTGAGAAAGCAGCGATCGTCCACGGCGGGTCCGATGAGACGACGCTGAGTTTCGATCCGACGCGCGACTTCGTCGACATGCCTGGTGGAGGCAAGAAGTTCACCGTTCGGTTTGACCCAACCTCACAACGGTACTGGTCTTTGACAAACGCTGTACTTGCGAACGACGGACATGAAAGCCTCGAACGCGTTCGCAATACCCTTGCATTGATTTCGTCCCCCGACCTGCACAACTGGTCTGTTTCCTCTGTCGTCATGCGGCATCCTGACGTGAAGCGACACGGCTTTCAATACGTGGATTGGGAATTTAGCGGTGACGATATCATTGCGGTGATACGCACGTCCTTCGACGATCCCGAAGGCGGTGCGCAAAGTCAACATAATTCCAACTACATCACGTTTGCGAGGTTCCCCGATTTTCGCCGGGACGCACATTAACGGCAAATCTTTGTCGCTATAAACGCGGACGACGCCAGTCGTCGCACTTGATCGCCGCACCTTGCGGTCCCATATCAACACTATCACCTATGATTTTGAAGCCCACGGCCGGCGCTTCCGGTCGTCGCTGACTGGACCACACCTCGATATCAGATGGTCTTGCGCCGCGGTTCGCTCCGGAGTCTCACAGAAGGCGGCCTGCTGCGGACGTCCTGCCGGCGATCGCAGGGCGCACCGTCTTCTTCCATGCGGGGGGGAAAGCACCAGTCTTCATCAGGTGATACCACTGACTGCGTCGCAGAGGCATGTGCGACATGAACCACATAGACCTCGTGCGTGCCGATGACTCACATTTCGGCGCGAGCCTGGCTAACGCCGTACCGCCGCTGCCGCGCATGCCATCTAACCTGCACGGTATCCCTACCGAAGGGCGCTCCGGAATTCACATCAAAGAACGCCTTCCCTCAAGCCTGGTCGCCTGCCCCATTACTTAGGGACCGCCACCACGTGCCCCGCTCACGAAGAATGTGAACTGCTGCGTCTCTGGAACATCGTCGATATGACGCACCGCACCCGCCCCATCGGAACGGAAAGCCGCCAGTCGCCTGCTGAGGCACCCTTAGTGGGTCGCTGCCAATCGATGGATCTGCCTCGAGGTCGCTGACCGTCGAAAACGATGACCCGAACTTCGGAAACCGCTACGGGACAGGGGGCTGAGGTTCGCGCCCACCTCAGTCGCCTCCTGACAATCGGTTGCTTACTTCCCTGCTGATGATCCGACCGATTTGCCTGATCGCAGATTGCCTCGTCAGATCTCTCATCCAGTGCAGTGCAAACTGGCTGCCGTCCTGCAGCCTTCACCTCAGCGCGAATCCACGAGACAGAAGCTGCTTCAATCTCGCCTTGTTCTCAACCAGAGTCGACGCAACGCGTGCGATGCAGACCCCCAACGCGAACGTCCCGATCCCAATCAGAATCCGGCTTGTCGGTGACCCTCTAAGCACCGCTTGGGTCACGCCAAACACAAAAAGCAGGATTGGAAAATGAATGATATAAAGCGTGTAAGAATATTCTGCACTCTTCGAAAGGAGCGCGTTGGATGGCGATCGCCGATCCAGGACCAACGCTATCACGCAAGTAAATAGTAAGCCTATGAAGAAGTTGAAAGCTACGATGTAGTGCCAGTTTGCTCCCGCCTGCCCTCCAGCTGCGTTAAAGCTGTGAACAAAGCAGCCTGCGAACTCGATCGATGCCCCACCGAACAGGACTACGCCGGCACAAACGAGCCATCGTAGTTTTCGCGATCTGGTGCCGGAATTGTGGTGCACGCAAAGCAGGAATCCGGCAGCCCAAACCGCACCATACGCAACGAACTTCATGTCCCGAAAGCCAAGCAGGGCAATGAACGCAAGCAATACCGGCCAATATCTGGGCGCCTGTCTGAAGGCCACCGCTGCACCTGCGATCGCATACAGCCACACCTCAAACGACAAGCTCCATAGCGGCCCGTTCACACGTGGCGTATGGGTGACAAAACCGTTCAGAAACAAGGCTGCTCCCAATAGTTCTTCTGGGACGAGCTGAAAGCCATCGGCAACGAGGTATCTTTCCGGCGAGAAATGGCTTGACCCGGAACTGAATACCGCCGGACTCAGAAGGCTAAGGGCCAGTATCAGGAGAAGCGAAAGCACCAGAGGCGGAACGATGCGCCAGGCACGGGCAGCGGCATAGTCGAGAACGCGATAATCGCCCTCAGATATCCTGGATGTTATTGATTTGCAGATCAGGAATCCGCTCAATACAAAGAACAACATGACAGAGCCCTGGCCGAGGATGAGCGAATACGCGTGAATCCCGGACCAGTACGGTGCGACAAACACCTGCTCGATATGCGTTGCCACCACCATGAGTGCTGCCAGACCACGGCACGAGTGGATAAATCCGGAATTCTCTTCCGATAGCCGGGAGAAGCCACTCAATGACAAACCGCTCATACATCCTCCGACAAACGAATCATGTCTCGCGTGGCGTTCCCGTCTGAAAAGGGCAACGCCGCGCGCTCGCGCCTCTCTCTCACTTCTTGAACACCCCGACGACATCGGCTCCATCGAACACAAGCAGCGCGTTGATCTTCTTCTGCTCCATCACCAGCAGCGCATCCTCAATCCGCGTCTCTGGAGAGACCATTGCTGGCTCAACAGACATCATGTTCGCCGCAGTGGTTCGTAAAACCTCGTTGCCGTGCCGCTCGATGGCACGACGCACGTCTCCGTCGGTCACGACGCCCCAGCCGATATCGAGCCGCACAATCGCGAGCCCAAGACGTCCACGTGTCATAGCTTGCAGTACGTCGATCGCAGGCGTGTCGTGGCTGACGAAAGGCAGATCCCTATGGGCCATCTCGTCACTTACTGTGCGGAGCAACCGCCGACCGAGCGATCCACCCGGATGAAAGCGCGCAAAGTTTTCCGGTTGAAACCCCCGGACTCTCATCAGCGTGATCGCCAACGCGTCGCCCATGGCGAGCGTTGCAGTTGTCGATGCCGTGGGGGCGAGCTGGAAGGGACAGGCCTCTGCATCTACGCCGATGTCAAGGTGAATGTGTGCCGCGCTCGCAAGCGTTGACGCTCGATTACCGGTCAGTGCAATCAGCCGGTTTCCATTGTTTCGCAAGAATGGAATCAGCTTGATCACCTCGTCAGTTTCGCCCGAGTTCGAGATCGCAAAAAACGTATCTGCCGGCACGACCATTCCCAGATCGCCGTGATAGGCCTCTCCTGGGTGCATGTAGAAGCTCGGCGTGCCGGTGCTGGCGAATGTCGCCGCTATCTTCCGACCAATGATCCCCGATTTGCCCATCCCACAAACCACGACGCGCCCACTGGATGCCAGGATGGTCTCGACCGCGCGCGAGAAGCCTTCGTCAAGTCGACCTGCCAGTGCTGAAAGCGCACGCGCCTCGATGCCCAGCACTTCACGGGCGGACTCAATATAGTTCAATTGATTCATGACCTTGCCGTTTCAACATAGTAAGAATGCGCTCAACGTCTTCGGGCGTATCTACGCCGTGAGGCGGCGTCTCAGGCCAATGCATGACGTGAATCTGCAGTCCAAGCCACAATGCACGTAGCTGCTCAAGCTTTTCGAGCGATTCGAGTTCACACGGCTCATTAGTCGCCAGCCGTTGCAGCGCAGCGTTCTGATATCCGTATATTCCGACGTGACGGCGGAAGACGCCCTCCACCGCCGCGGGCCGACCGTCCCGGCAAAGCGGAATCGGTGCCCGGGAAAAGTACAGAGCGCGCCCCTCCCTGTCGACGACCAGCTTCACGATATTTGGGTCATCAATCTGGATAGCGTCCTTGACAGGGCAAGCGACCGTCGCCATCTCAAAGCGGGGAACGCTTTCACAGAACACAGCAAACTCCTGCAGCAGAGCGACTGGCACCAGCGGCTCATCACCCTGCACATTGATGACGATGTCGTCCGGTCGCCATCCGGAGGCCCTGGCGACTTCCGCTACGCGGTCGGTACCAGACTGATGTCCGGAGTCAGTCATCGCAAACGCTATCTGTCGTCTCCTCAACACGTCAGCGATACGCTCATCATCGATCGCTACCACAACCTCCGTTTCCGGAAGAGCACGGCGAACCCGCGAGTACACACGCACGATCATCGGCTCACCGGCCAGATCGATGAGAGGTTTTCCCGGCAAACGCGTAGACCCGAAGCGCGAGGGGATCACGATCCGCAGGGCTCGGCGTTCACTGGGTGACATCATGACGACTCCAGAGTTGAAAGAGCGGCCGATACGCGTCCTCCAGCGACAGCCCTCCACACGTAAGAATATGATCGGCCACCTCGCGAGCGACTCCTTCACCGCCCGCACGTGACGTCACGTGGCTGACACGCGAGCGAACCAGTGCATGCGCGTCTGCAGGCGCATACGACACACCCACGCGCTCGATCACGCAGAGATCGTTCACATCGTCTCCGACATACGCAGTCTGCATGTCGTCGACGCGGAGTTGCTGCTTGATCGATTCGAATCCTGTACGCTTGTCGTGACACCCGGTGACCACAGCGTCCACACGCAGTTGCGTCACGCGCCAGGTGAGCGCCTCGCTGTGCTTACCAGACAGGATCGCGGAACGGATCCCATGCGCACGCAACAACGCGATCGCGACCCCGTCGTGTGCGTGAAAGCTCTTTACGCGTTCGCCGTCAGCGCTTACATGGAGACGACCGTCAGTCAGGACACCATCGACGTCGAACACGACGACTGATATTCCACCGGAGTAGACAACGGCACTCATCGGATGTCGAGCGGCTCAAACCGCTTTACAAGATCATCGATGGCCTTCACCTGTGCAAGAAACGGCTCGAGCAGGTTCAATGGCAACGCGCTCGGCCCGTCACAGCGCGCACGATCGGGATCAGGATGGGCTTCGAGGAACAGGCCGGCAATGCCAAGTGCGATGCCGGCGCGCGCCAGGTCGAGCACCTGGCTGCGCCGCCCGCCAGACGCCTCGCCGTGCGGATCGCGGCATTGGAGGCTATGGGTAACGTCAAATATTACCGGGCAGTCTCCCGACGCCTCCCGCATCTGGCGAAAGCCCAGCATGTCCACGACCAGATTGTCGTAGCCAAACGCCACGCCACGTTCACACAGGATGACTTTGTCGTTACCAGCCTCGCGGCACTTCGCCACCACGTGCTTGACCTGAGCGGGGCTCATGAACTGCGGCTTCTTGACGTTGATGACGCGCCCAGTTTTTGCGATCGAGACCACGAGATCGGTCTGACGAGCGAGAAACGCCGGTACCTGAAGCACATCAACGACGTCAGCAACCGCTTCAGCCTGCGCCACTTCGTGTACGTCGGTTATGACGGGCACCCCGAAGCGGTCTTTGACGATCGCCAGAATGGAAAGTCCTTCTTCCATTCCGACGCCGCGGTATGAGTGGATTGACGAACGGTTTGCCTTGTCGAAAGAAGCCTTGAAGACGAGGGGAACTCCAAGCTTCCTGGTGACATCGACGAAAACTTCGCAAGCTTCAAGTGTGAACTCAAGACTCTCCAGAACATTCAGGCCGCCAAATAACACAAACGGCAACTGATTTCCGACTTCAACGTTGGCGCTGATCGATACGCTCATTTACATTTCCCCCGAGGAATTACGATGTGTGCTGCCGCAAAATTGTGCGGTCGACGTTGTGGTGCCTTGATCGCTGCCGGCGCTTCAACTCGTCCTCATATACGGGCGCGAGCTGTTGAAAGAATCGCTTCTCCGTGAACCGGTCTTTTGCCTCGATGCGCGCGCGCGACGCGAGGCCCGCACGGAACTCCGGATCATCAATAACCCGTCCAAGCAATTCCGCTCCTTCCGCGGCGCTCGAGAAAATGGCGCCCGTTTCGAGATGCCTAACGACATCGACATTCCCTGCGCAATCAGACACAATCGCGGCGCTTCCCGCCATCATTGCCTCGACGACTGAAACCGGCATGCCTTCCCATGACGAGGTCGACAGATACGCATCGGCACGTTCAAGCCACGACCGTACGTCACGGCGGGAGAGCCACCCCGTTATGATCACCCCGGCAGCACGTAGCTCCTGCTTCAGGGCGTCGTCCCCGTCTCCAATCCACACGAAGCGGGCGTGAGGACGGTCAAGCCGCCGGGCAATCTCCGCGAACAGGCCCGGATTCTTCTGGGGCCGCACGCCGCCGACCGTCACGACACAAAAACCAACGCTATCTTTCTGCTCTTCGTTCTCACCTGGTTTCGCCGCATGCGCCTTTACCGCATTCTCGACAAGCCTCACGGGCTGCCGCAACCAACGACGCACAACTTGCTGCTCGCTCTCCGAACAAGCGACGTATACGCAACGTCGCAGTGCGGCGACGCGCTCGAGACCCACAAATAGCAACCGCTTCGGAGTTGAGATGTCGCGCCGCATGAACGAGATGCAGTGAGGACTATAGAAGAACGCCGTCCGACGCAGTGCGAGGAGTGTGGAGATACGCCCAAGAAATCCGGCAAAGGACGAATGCAGATGCACGATGTCCGGATTCAGGCCGATCAACTTCGAGCGCAGCGCCGGGACAGAGCGCATAAGCGAGACATCCTTCATCTGCACATGGTGCAATCTGACATTCCTGGCGAACAAGCCAGGTAACGCTGCGGGGGTATCGGGACGGATTGAATAAATCACATCGACCTTGTGGCCCTCGCGCGCAAGCCCGTTCGCGATCAAACAAACCATCGACAATGTGCCGGTTGCAGTCGACTCCAGAATATGTACGATCCTCATCGCGTTTGCCCTCCCTCGTTGACCCTCTCCCGTTGATGCGTCATCAGGGGCGCTTGTCCTGTAGCCGCGCCGATGCGTTCAAGCACCCCAGAGCGCTCAATAACCCGACTCCATTCGAGCGATACGATTTTTCTCGGGTCGTTCCGCTGCAGAGCTATCGGAGCGCGTGAAAACAGTTCATCGAATATCCGCGGTCCGGTTACATGGCACCGAATATCGAGTTCGCGCGCAGCGAGCACATTCGACGGAGCGTCGTTGCAGATGATTGATTTTCCGAGCGCGGCGTACTCGAGAAGCTTCGTCGGCGTCTGGAAACAATGCGGCCGGTGATAGGGGAAATAGCAGATCGCGTGGTCGGAGCGTCGGACGATACGCAGTGCATCCTGCTGCGGCACGCGACCCGTGAACACGATCCCCGGGACGGCCCGAAACTCATCAAGAATCGATGGCTCCGGTCGCCCGACCAGAATCAATGC
This sequence comes from Paraburkholderia sp. BR10937, assembly GCF_040965695.1. Lineage (NCBI taxonomy): Bacteria > Pseudomonadati > Pseudomonadota > Betaproteobacteria > Burkholderiales > Burkholderiaceae > Paraburkholderia > Paraburkholderia sp. BR10937. The sequence goes on along the minus strand of NZ_JBFRCL010000032.1, from coordinate 25,454 downwards.
TTCAGATGGATCGCGACGAGCGTCGCGGAATGCCCCCAGCACCTTATGAAATCCGCGTTCGCGGCTCATTTCGCCTATGTAGCAAAACTTTCCAGCCGGCATTGATGTCGCATCGTCGTCGGTGACATCAAAGATCCAGTCCGGAACACCCATAGGGAGCAGCAAGGATGGAACACCGTCGCTGAAGCCCATAGCATCCCGCATCCGCACATTCTGAAAAATGCGGAGATTCGGCCTGGCGTTCAGTGCGCGTTTGATCCAGTCTTTGACGAACGCCATCCGGCCGACAGAAAGAGACCGATAGTCGTGAACCACAAATTTAGCGGGCGGCAGCGCACGATAGAGCCCCATGATGCACCAAAGGACTGCTCGACGATCCTCCGCTACGCGATTGAGCGCGCCCAGATCCCCGTGCTCGACTGGGATGCCTCGTTGCGTCAGGCAATCGCTATATGCCTCGATCTCGGGATAGTTCGCTTTACCTGGATGAAGGATAAATACGCTCACTGGATGCAATCCCCCGTATTGAGTATCCGCGCCGGCACGCCAACGGCGACAGCGCGCGCCGGCACGTCAGTAAGCACCACTGCCCCTGCACCTATGCGCGCATGATCCCCAACCAACACATCTCCAACCACGACACAGTGGGCGCCGAACTCCACGTGGTCGCCAATCTTCGGCACGCCGCTAATCGAGCCATCGCGCTGGATAGTGTTTCCGAGTGTGACGCCGTGGCGCAGCGTGCAGTATTCACCGATGACGACGTATCCGTTGATCACCATTCCAGTTCCGTGAAACAAGGCGAGCCCTTTTCCAATCCTCGTTTTAACTGGTATCTCGATTCCCATTAGCCAATCGCAAATGAAGATGTACAGAACGATGAGGGGAGCCCCGCATATGAGCGTCACGATACTTCTGCAGGCGAGATAATTGACAATCCGGAAGAAGATCATCACAAATCGCGTCTTGAAATACGGATTCCTTTTGTAGTCCAATACGACTGCATCAAGTGTTTTTCTGAGCGTAACTGTCATTTCAATGCTCAATAGAAAATACCTTGCGGGCGGCCTCCGGAGAAATCCCGCCCGAAGAGAAGTAGTCAACTCCGTCGATCAGGAACGAATGTATGTATTTCAGCAGCCGCGTCCGGTCGAAGTTCTTGTAGAAGCATTGCCCCAGTGAAATCACGCGCTTTCCGTACAGCAATCCCTCGAGTCCTACCGTCGAGTTGATCGTGACGACTGCCTGCGCATGCTTGATAAGATCAGTCGTCGGCGACGACACCAGAGTAAACTGACACCTATCCCGCATAGCCTCTATTGCACTGATCGCAGACTCGTCATTTTCGGCCGGATGAAGTTTTACCAGCAATGCAGCATCCTGCGTAACGGCGAACTCCAACGCATGCCGGATCGCCCCCAGGTTATCGATCTCTGAGTGCAGCTTGATCTGTGTATCGCCCGATACCTGAAGAGGCAGAAACACGTAGCGCTGCGTCGACAGCTCGGAGGCGACGTAGTTCTTGATGTCAACTGGTCTCCGACCGCCATTTCGTGCACGTACGGTTGCAAGACGCTTACGCCCAACACCCGAGCTCGCGAACTTCAGAACGTAATTCACTCCCGAGACGACCTTTCGCTTCAGCGAAGTTCGAGCCTGGGGCAACGGCCTAGACTTGGCGCTTTCGTAATGCATCAGCCAACGCCGGTGCGTCTCCTCGTCCGGCAACGAGAGCCGATCAATCACAGCCGGATCCCGACAGATGATGGAAAGTGCATTGACACCCGACGAATCCACGAAGAGCTTGCCGGGGAGATTGGATATCTCAAGGAACCTCTGTGGAACCCCATGTACCAGGCACGCGTGAGAAACAGCCCTGCAGACCAGTTGCTGACCGTTCCACATAAAACACTGGGTCACGCTAAACCGTGTCAGGAGCGACGACACACGACGCACCACCGCGCAGGATTCTACGCGTGCGCGTTCCCGGCTCACCTGCCCGTTTAGCACCTCAATCGAGCGATCGTAAGGATATTCTGTGCAGGATTCGTCCACTTCCAGTGTGGGGTTTCTGACCTTGCGTAGGTAGTATGAACGGTACCCCGCACACTTCAGGCGAAGATGCGCAACTGGCTCACTCGTCAGGAACAGGAAGTCATACTCACCTCTAACGGCATGCACGAGCCTCGCGGCGAAGTAGTATCTCTCGAGAGAGTCAACGACTATCAGAATCATCGGTAAATCTCCGTTTCCCTTTCTCGATTAGGCAGCGGGGCTCAACCGCACCAGATTCGCGTTGAGCACGCGATACGTAATTCCTATTCCGCCTGCCATTAGTGCTGCACCTGCAAGCGAAAATGTGAATACGCTTGCTTCTGCTGACAGGTCGAACCATCTCGCAATACATAGAGCAGTCAACAGGGAGATGCCAGACAGGAGCTGAAACATGAAGTCGGTCCGCTGCGCACGGGTCGCGAGGAAGATCTGGGAAAGCGGGACGTAGACGAGTTGCAGCGCGAATAGCGGTACGAGGCTATTGAAAAATCGAACGGCACCGTACCACTTCGATCCAAAGACCCATGTCACGACCGGGTCGAATAGCACAAGGCCGCCAATTGCGTAGAGGGCTGCTATTCCAACCAGCGAGCGCGCGTAGATGCGGTAGACGTTAAGCAACGCACTTCGTGCATCTTCGCGAGCGATCGCACCGATAGCATCACGCCTAAAGACCCCTCCGATACTCTGGCCAATCAGCGAGACGGGGAAGAATCCCAGCCGGTACGCGAGGGCGAAATACCCAGCAACGTGCGCGCCATACCAATGCGGTATCACAATTGCCAACGCGTAAGTCAACACGGACGCACAGATCGTCGACGGCAGGATGTACGCAGCAAATCGCCTGTTGTCCGCAAAGAATCCGGGCGACAGCTTGAAAGCGTATCCGCTTCGGCTGCCGATCACTGCGATCCCCGCTACCATCACAATCGCGACGCTGGCCGTCGAAACCATGTACGCGTCAAAGAGACCAACCTTTGCACAAGCCGTACAGACTTGACCGAGTAGCAGGTACGCGAGAAAGCCGCAATTTGTGACCACCCTCGAGACTGTGATCCAGCCGTACCACCGCATGCTGTTCAGGAATGCGCCAGCGGCGATCTGCGCGAACGCGGCGAATGCGTAGCCCACGAGCGCATAGTATTCTGCGCGCCCAGCGACAGCGACGACCCCTGCGAGCAGCGTTGCCAATACAAGCGCAAGACCCATTACGTTGACAAGTGCGCCAAAGGACTCGCGCGGACTGTCGCTGACGCACGCGAGCTCGTACCTTAGCCCTAGCAGCGCCCCGCCGAACGTCGCAAGTGCAAGCTGGTAGTTGAACTCCCCCAGAGCGCCAGGGCCGTCCCAGCGGCCAATCAGGAAGATGCATGCGAACAATGCCGCTTGCCCGGACACGACACCTAGGAGCGATATGAGCGAGTCCCTCGGGTTGACCATTAAATTACCTCCGGGGTGAGAACCGGCAAAGTCGACCCGACAGGCCGGACTCGATGCGCGTTGAGGCGTGCACGCGTCACTCTTCCGCAGCCGTACCGTACTGGTACGCCACATAACGATAGCCGCCATACTTGTAGCCATACTGGCCGAGACGGGGGTTGACGCCGTTGAATATCACGCCACTGACCTTGACGCCGTTCTGCGAGAAGCGCTTGGTCGACTCCGCGATCTCCCCGAGACGCGTCAGCCCCGCGCGTGCCACAACAAAGGTGATACCAGCGAAACCGCCGAGAATACCCGCTTCAGGCGCCGCCAGAATCGGTGCAGTATCCATGATCACGATGTCATACTGCTTCGACAGATCGTCGAGCACAGTCGACAACCGGCGCTTAAGTAGCAGTTCCGCCGGGTTCTTCGGAATCGTCCCGGTTGTAATGAAATCAAGCCCGTCTACGACATTACGGTGGACAACATCGTCGAGCCCCGCTTGACCGGCGATCAGATCGGTCAACCCACCGGCACGCGCAACGCCGAAGTAATCGTGCACGCGACCGCGTCGAATGTCGCCGTCAATAAGCAGGACGCGCTTGCCACCGCTCGCAATGACCGCCGCGAGATTTGTCGAAATAAAGGTCTTCCCTACACCTGGCGTTGGGCCTGCAATCAGCACGATATTGTTCTTCGCCTCGAGCATTGCAAACTGCACTGCGGTTCTCAGGCTGCGCACGCACTCGACAGCGGGTTCACCAGGAAAGTCAACTGACAACAGTGTCGCCTTGCCCCGCCTCTGCATTCTCTTTCCGTCGCCAGGATCGTTCTGGTGCTCGCTATACGGCAACGTCGCGTACACACTGAGGCCGAGACGGCGCTCTATCTCGTTATGGTCGGTGATTCCGTGAAACAACATCGAACGTGCGATCGCCGTTCCGCACCCCACGAGCAGTCCCAACAGGAGCGATGCGATTACGACGAGGGGCGTCTTCGGCTTGACAGGGAGCTCCGGAATTGCAGCGACGTCAACGAGGCGGACATTGCCGACCTTGCCTGCCTGCACAAGTTGCAGTTGCTGGACATTGTTCAGCAATGCCGTGTAAAGGTCCGTATTGACCTTTACGTCGAGCATGAGCCGGACAAAATCCTGCTGAAGATCGGGAAGTCGACGCATCTCCTGCTCAGTCGAGCTCGCATATCCGTCGAGCGCTGCGATCTCCCTGTTGATGGCAATCACGCTCGGATGGGTCGCGGTATAGTGCGTCAAAAGTTCAGCGCGCTTTTGCTCGAGCTCCAGCAAACGAGTCTTCGCATCCGAAGACTGCGCGAGCGCGACTTTGGCTTCCTCGGTAAGGTCAACCGTACCGCGCTCATTCCGGAATTTGGTCAGCCTCGCCTCAGAATCAGCAAGCTGCTGCTTCAAGGCAGGAAGTTGACCCGTCAGGAAGTCAAGTGACTGCGCGGCCTCGGCAGACTTCCGCTCGATATTCTGGCGGATGTACTGGTGGCCGATCTCGTTCATCGTGGAACTCACCCACAACGGATCGGTATCCTGGATCGTCGCGACGACGACATCCGACTGCTTGACCTTCTCCTGCACATCCAGCCGGTCCTGGATATCGTCAATGGTCCGTTCCCTCGAATTTCGGACCAGCACGAATACCGCGCCGGCGTTCGCATCAATGAAATTGACGTGAAGCACGATGGGGCCGCGCGGCGTCGTGATGACTTCCTTGCGGCCGATCTGGCCGATGAAGTCCTGGTCGAGGTCACTTCCGCTCAGGGAGTACCGGTTTGCGTCGAGGACGATCAACTTGAACCTGTCCTGCTCGTATTTCCGGGGGACGTCGAACTGCGATACTGCGATGCGCTCTCCTCCCCAGGCAAAGCCTCCAATGCCAGCGATGCCAGGCTGCGAAAGACCGTCATAGTGTCGTGAGATAAAGCTTCCGATCACAGGGAAGCGCTTCGGTTGGGCATCGATATAGAGCTTCAAGGCATCGACCGTTCGCGAAACTACAAGGCGCGAAGCGACGATCTGGGTTTCTGCCGCAGCTGAGGATTTCACGTCGAAGAGCGATGAGATGTCACCGAGCAAACTCTTCGCCGCGGAAGTATCGGGACTGTCCTCGACCTGGACCATGATGCTCGCTTCAAACACTGGCTTTGCGAGAAGCGCATACGCGACACCGGCCAGCAGGAAGCACGCGGTTATTGTCGCGATGAGCCATCGGTTCTCAAGCAGGGTATCGAGCACCACAACAAGGTCTCGATCACCATCGTCTGCGGTCTGTGGCGTTGGCACAGGAGTATTAGTCATGTCTTTTTAACGTACGACGGGGTTGCCCCCGGATATCTCGGATCACAGCGCACTAAAGCGAGCCGTCCACTCAGTCAGGCAGACTGAAATCAGTTCGGCGCAACGCTCGAATTCCGATTTCGGTCGGCGGTATGGATCTTCGACATCAATGTCCAAAAACTCACCGAGGCGAAACACCCTGCCCCGTGTAAAGGAGAACTGGCTTTCGATCTGACGTTTTTGCGCTCCATCCATTGCAAGAATTACGTCGGCCGAGGAACACAGGGAGCGCGCAATCTGCGTCGCACGATGACCAGTGATATCGTGGCCACGTTCGCGCATCACATCACACGCGTATTGCGCAGCGGGCATCCCGACGAGTGCGTTCAGCCCTGCTGAGGCTACCTGTTGCCCCTTGAGAAGCGAACCAAGCATTGCGGCAGCCATCGGGCTACGACAGAGATTCCCTTCACAAACAACCAGGATTGAGTTCATTATTTCGTGACGATCGCGGCGGTCAGACCAGCGTTGATGGCTGGCAACAGGAGGCTCAACACGCGGCTAAAGCGCACCAGGCCATTGCCATCGACATACACAACGTCCTTCGGATGCAGCTCAAACTGATTGGCGAGAATCATGGCGACCGGAGACGCGGCGTCCAGATGGAAAATTTCCGGTTGCTTTTTTACTCCACCACGAATCACATAAACCTGTGCCGCATCCGCAGTGTTTGAATTGATACTGCCGGCCTGAAGGATTGCCTCGCTGAGCGTCAACCGCCCGTCGCGCATAGGCAAAGCCGTAACAGGCTTGTTCACCTCCCCCATGACATATACGCCGCTGTCTTCGCGCGGTAGCACACGGAGCAGGTCCCCATCCTGAAGAAGGATGCGCGAGGGGTTCTGCCCCCGAACCGCCATTTCCGTCAGGTTTATGCGCTCCGATACGCCGTTGCGCACCAGGACGACGCGACTCTGATCAGCGGTTGACTCGAACCCACCTGCGCGGCTGACAGCATCGTAGAACGTCATGGGAATATCGTTCAGCGGCTGTGAGCCGGGCGTATGTACTTCGCCTTCGATATAGATTTGCTTCGCACGGTAGGACGCGACCCGCACACTGACCTGTGGGTCCTGGAAGCTCTTGCTGAGCCGCTGCGTCAACAGCACCTGTATCTGCTCCGGCTGCAAACCGGCAACGCGTACTCTGCCCGCATAAGGGAACTGCAACGTCCCGTCCTGGTCAACGACGAAGCCCGGCGGCGCGTCGGCCGCGCGCGTTGTCGCCTGCGGTTGCGCGCCGGCCGCGACCGCGAGTTCAGGGTGATCCCAAACCGTTATCTGTAGTACATCGCCTCGACCGATTGTGTACGGGCGCGGGACCACCGAGACGGCCGAGGTGCCGTCCGGGGAAGTCGCCTGCGCGTCCCTCAACTTCTGGATCAACGCAATGTCGATATTCGTAACGGGTACACCCAGGGTCGCCGGCTGCTCCATGCGCATACCCGGCGAAAGTGAGCACGCGGACAGCGCGGCCGCCACCGACAAAACCATTAGTGTCAAACCGCTCCGCCCCCGGCGGAGCTTATCAGGGGAATAGCACGCCCCTTGCGACACACTTCGCATTCGTCTTTCGTACACTCGTCCACTCGTATCTGTTGTGTTGAAGTTCTGGCATGCTCGCGATCCGATAATGCGAATACGGCGAGCGGACCAGAGATCAGACTTGTAATGCACCTGCCCCGCCCCCCGACGAAAGCGCGACGCCTCTGAGCGAAGAAACGCACCACTCCCGCTAGCTTCCGCCGGTTGGCACGGAACCAGGATCGGACCAACGGTGGTCAGCTGTTGACATCAGTACGCCCCCGAACCACGCAGTACGACGCTGAATGTTCTGGCGAGAATCGATACATCGCGCCATATCGACCAGTTCTTGACGTAGGCAACGTCTAGTGCCACGCGCGTCGCATAATCGGTGTCATTGCGCCCGCTGACCTGCCAAAGTCCGGTCATTCCGGGGCTGGACATCAGGTAGTAGCCAACATCGGCCCCATAGCGGGTGAGTTCGGCTTCGACGATTGGTCGCGGACCCACCAGGCTCATCTCGCCCTTCAGGACATTCACCAGCTGTGGCAACTCGTCGAGACTGGTCTTGCGGAGAAAGTGGCCGATTGACGTGATTCGAATGTCATTTTTGAGCTTGAATTCTCTGTCCCATTCGGCACGGGCATCGGCGTCCCGCGCGAGAAGTTCTTTAAGGACCAGGTCCGCGTTCGGAATCATCGAGCGGAACTTCAGGCACTTAAAGCGTCGTCCGTTTCTGCCAACCCGCACATGACCGAATATTGCACTTCCCCCGTCACGCCTGACCAACCACGCGAGTCCGAGCAGCGCGGGGGAAAGCAGAATCAGCAGTGCCGCGGCACCAAGGATGTCCACACCACGCTTTATCACCCGGTTTACGACCGCCCCAACCGTGCCCTGTCTCTTATGAGCAGGATCCCTACCATCTGCCACAGCGGGGCGGCGGCGTGCGACGCGCTCGATCTTTCCATAGATCGCGAGCGTAAGCGCGCGGAAAATGAGAAGCCCGATGCCGCTCGTAACCGTCCAGTATGCAAACCACAGACTCGACAGGATTTGCGCCTTGTGCAAGACATACAGCAACAACGTTGTCGCTCCCTGAACAACGATCCACGCGAGAACCGTTCGGCTGAACAGGTTGAGCGGCGAATATCTCGAGCCAGAGTCGTAGATGCCGCAAGCTGGAAATACGGATAACGCCAGCGCCGCGGCGAACGCAACAAGCGAGCCATCAAATACGTGGTGTTCAGGTCCTTCCAGCGTACCGTTGAAAAGCGGGACAACTGATCCGAGAACGATCAATCCGACATCTACGGCTCTTCTGAATATCGAGTTCATAATTTCGGTATCCTAATCTAACGCAAGCGAGCGCTAGCGATCCGTAGATCACCAGATCAATTCATACACGACATGGAAGGAGGTACATCACATGATTGCTGCGTCAGGTGTGGCACCCCACCTGGTCACACTTCAGACTTAAGTTGTACGTGGGTCGTTTCTACCGCACCTGCTTGCGTTGGGCAGTTGAACAAGCCGCCTGTTGTGCTGCGCACCCCAGCGCGATATTCAGTCGGAGTGGTCGCAAGGTGACGGCGAAACAGGTTCGCCATGCAATTTCGCCCGACAAATCCCGCCTGACGCGCAATTTTCTCTATTGACAGGTCCGTTTGTGCGAGCAGCGAGCGCGCCCTCTCAAGACGAGCACGTCGCAAGAATTCCCGTGGAGACACCCCTAATGGTTGCTTGAAACGCCTCAGGAAGGTCCGCTCACTCATGGCCGCGCGCTGTGCCGCTTCCGCTGTTGACACTCGATTTCCACAGGCCAATTCGAGATTTCTAGCGGATACCCGCATCAGTCCTTCAATTCGTGCCTCCCGCTGTGCCTTTCTCGCTGGACGATTTCGATAATTCAAAAAGATGTCGGTTGTGGTCGCTCGCATCGCATTGCTTCCATCGCCGCCTGATACAGACATCAGTGCGGAGTCTTTGATAGCCGCCACGCTGCTCACCCGAGTACTCATATGGATCCCCTGTCGATCACTGACGCATCGGAGCGCTTCCCAGACGGGTTAAGCCTTTCCTGGGTGCCTTGCACTTATTCGCACCGCCAAATGCAATTTGAAGCGAGCTATCGACAACACGCGCCACCACGCGGCTCGAAGGTGCTGGTCCGATCACAATAAATCCGCACACCTTCGAGACGAGGTGAGAAATTCCTTGAACACTGAGACCGGCAAGTGCGCACTTTGCGATCGTCAATCTTAATCGATCCGACAGCTCATCTTTCGGATCAAAATTATCCGTGGGTGAATCATCGTCGTTGCGTCGCATCATAACTTCTTTCTCGAATGGCGCAATAACCCTGTCTGAACCCGCCAATGAATTGGCCGTCTGATGCGCATCTGTAAATCTTGATCTGCGATATCAGCATATATTCTATTCATCGAAATTTGGTTCGCGATACTACGTTATCTTTTCATCCAAAGACGCGACTTCCCATTTCCGGTAGCAAATCACTCAGGGCGAACGAAAGAGGACGGACAGGTGAGAAGCAGAGTGACACAAAAAAAGGCGCCGGGAGGCGCCTTGATCTTTCGAAGAAACTGCGAGGTCTAGAACCGATGGCGCATGCCGATCGTGACCGTGCCTTGCTTCTGTGTGTTCGAGTCCGCGCTCAGCCCGTTCAGATATGCCGACACGTGGCCGGAATTCCGGCTGACGTGCTGGAGGTTTCCTTGCAGATAAACATCGGTGCGTTTGGACAGCGCATAGTCTGCCTGTGCTGATACGGTGTTGTAGATCGGATTCACGCCACCGCCAAGGTCAGTACGCGTATAGGTGTACGCCCCGGCGAAGCTAATAGCCGGCGACAACGCGTAACGCACGTTACCTTCAAAATTCTGGAAGCGCGCACTATTAGCGCGGAAAGCTATGCCGCCGGACGCACCGGATTGGCGCGAGGAGATTCCGCCGCCGAGCGCATCTGACAGGTTGGTTTGCGTATAGACCAAGCCGGCGACAACTGGACCAAATGCGTAGCTCAACCCACCACCGAAGGTACGTTGCCGACCAGCAAGGAAGGTCCACTCACCGGTCTGTGCGCCGCTTGCGCTGGAACTCGGCCCGCTATTCCCGAACACGGTCGAGGTAATGTCGTTGTTCAACTGGAGGTAGCCGGCGGCTACGGTAAGGCCACTCCACGCGTAGGACGCGCCAAAGCTATAGGCCCGATTGTTCGCGAACTGCGAGCTGTTCGAGAATGAATAGGTAGCGCCAAATTTGAATCCTGCGTAGTTGAGGCTGGTGTATTTGACCGTATTATTGAATCTGACTGAGTTGTTCAGATTGTCGTTATCGAATGGATGCGCGGCGATCGTGCCGCCGTATTGGCTACCTGTGATTGAGAGAGGCGCGAGGTAGTCAACCACGCTATCGTACTGCCGGCCAATCGTCACTGCCCCATACTGATCACTCGCGAGACCGACAAACGCTTGTCTTCCGAACATGCGCCCGGATTGCCCGGCAGTACCATTCGCGATACTAAAGCCGTTCTCCAGAGTGAAGATTGCCTTCAGGCCACCGCCAAGGTCCTCCGAACCACGCAACCCCCAGCGACTGCCATTGACCGTTCCACTCTTCACCTGCCACGTATTGGCGCCCCCCGTACATATGTGAAGCCGGCGTCGATTAGGCCATACAGGGTGACGCTACTTTGCGCCTGGGCTGCCGTCGTCAAAGTAGCAGATAGAACTGCTGCGGCAGCGATCTTGTATTTCATCTTGCAACCCTATGAATGTACGACTCTATAAAAATCCGTCCACCTGGACTGACTTTGGGTTTGGCAGAAGGTCTCTTCCGATACGTTCCCGGCTCGATCCAGTCTATGAAGAGGAAAAGGCCGGACAGCCGGCCAGTTTATTGTCTCTGTATGCTGCGCGACTATATCATCGGGAATACTTCCCCCACATCGCCAAAACGTTCTTCAATTCCGCCATTCTCCTGATTGAAACGTCGGATATCGCTCAGCGACCGCATCGCTACAGCCACTTGCACGTTCGACTTGCGCAGTTATAGTCGAAGCTATCGGTCGGTATGTTAGACCACGGGACGATAGCGATTGAATTGTCGAAAACAGATAAAACTGCGACTGATCTCGCCACAGTCGCGTTTCGATAATTTTCGCTAAGTAGGATGATCCGGTCGTGAGGCCGAAGGTCGGATCGGTCATAAAGATTTTCAATAAAATGGGATGAAGATGGGGCCTTTGATCGGGAATTCCGGGACGTTGCAGCCGGGCAAATACCAAGGTGGGGAGCAAAGGCAAATCGGTCTTGTCTTATGCGATCGATTTGCACTGGCCGATATGGCTATCATTGTCGAAGCTTTCCGTGCCTTGAACGCGGCCATGATGAGGCATGAGACACACGCTGTCCGGTACGACGTACGACTCCTCTCTTCGGCGGGCGGCAGGATAACCAGTTCGTCTTCGGTATGTGTCTGGACGGATAGCGTTGAGAGCCTCGTTGCCGCGGACTCGTTCCGCGCGATTATGCTTTCCGGTGGTAGTGGAATCCGCGACTTACTGCGAGACAATCAATTTTCGAGGTGGTTGCATCGCGTGCAGGAGAACTGCGATCTGCTCGTCGCGATTGGCGAGAGCAGCGTTGCCCTCGCACAGATGGGAAGATTGACACACGATATCGCGCTTGCAAGCCTGAACAGTCATCCCTGCAAGAATCGCCAGACTCAGGTGATTTCCGCCGACGGTGCGATTTCGGCTGCGGTCGCGGTCATCAAAGGCGAACACGGCGATGTTATTGCCACGCAAATTGCGAAGTCCATAGATCCACAGTTCAGCCCGGGTTTGACGGATGACATCCGACGCGGTATCGCAGCGACACTCAGTCAACCGATTCAGGATGCAGCACATTGGATCTGTGCGAATGGCAATCGGGATATCTCGCTGGACGAGGTAGCGCAAATCGCCGCTATGAGCAGTCGTAATTTCCTGCGGCGGTTTAAGCAGGAGGTGGGAATGAAGCCTTCGGAGTATCTACTGAAAGTCCGCCTCGACATGGCATGTCGGCTTCTTGCGCAGACCCGTCTTCCGGTCGAAAAGATTGCGCGACGCAGCGGGATAAACGGCGGGGGCAGACTATCGAAACTCTTTCGCGAACATCTTCAACTCACGCCAACCGAGTACCGTGTGGAGCATTCGGATATGGAGCATGACCGGAAGCGATCAGGAGGTTGAACGACGATCGACCGCACCTTTTCCTGTGCGAAAATCCTCACCGGACTCCCGGCGCGCATCGGTCTCGGAGACGAGCCGGAAATTCAACAAGCTGCAGCGAACCGTCAAAAAAAGCGACGCATACCAACACCGCCCGCAAAGCGAGTCGCTGCGTCACGCCAGTTTCTTTTTCTCTCGGTATTCAGTTGGCGTCAGTGAAAAGTGCTTTCGGAAAAGCTTTGAGAGAGAGCCACCACCACTCAATCCGCAGCGGCGGGCAATCTTTTCAACCGGCAAGTCGGTTTCGACCAGCAGCTGGCAGCAGAGCTCCAATCTGGAGTACATGAGGTACTCGGAAGGGGTTATGCCGATTTCGATCTTGAACCGGCGCAGAAAGTTGCGCTCGCTCATCGCTGCGATTTGCGCGACCTCTGCAATCGAGACTGATCTTTCGCCGTTTTCTTCGATCCATCGGGCAGACTCGAGTATGCGTTCGCTCGCACTGTTTGACGCGCGCTCACGCGCTGCTGACATCAATCCGATCTCTTGACGACCGGGCACCGTGATATCGGTAATCGCCCTTGGAATAGTTGCGCCAAGGTCTTGCCTGATGAGTTGTAGCGCACGCTGGACTGGCCCGTTGAATGGTTCGATATAGGCGTGAGCGGGCCTGCGCGCGATACCGTCGTCGGCCTTTCTGCCGGCGGCCCACTGGCCCAACTGATCCGAAACCCCCGCGATTGTCAGCAGCACCTTCGAGTCTGCCATGGGGATCACGTTGGCTGCCTGGCTGCTGACAAACCGGATGCGTTCCAACGTCGTCTCGTTGCCGGACAGCGCACTGCTTCCGGGTCCGGCAATGAACAGGGCATCAATTGGCCCAACCTCATCCATTTGTTCGAGAGGTTCGGTCCAGACAGACACCGCCGATGAACTCTCGAGTCGTCCGCCCTGGAGGGACGTTAGTTGAACGTCGTAGAGCGGATGGACGCTCCTCGCATCATGGGGTAAGGAGTTGCGATTGGCTGCATGGAATACCTCAAGGACCGTCGCAACCTCGGAGAGGCGGAATCCTGAGAAGAGAAGAAAAATTATCCTCTTTCTCAACCCCGGAACTGGAACTTCGCCTGAGTGGCCACCGCGAGCAATACTGTGACTAACGAAATTCACCATCGCACACCCCGATATTAGACCTATTTTCGGCTTTCATTGAGCCGAATTCCTCGAAGGCACTATCGTACCTAACTTACAGTCATTTCCCGCCATCGGTGGCGAAATAGTTACACGTCTTGTCGGACTAGAACTAATCGACAAGAAAGCCAAAGTTTTCGAGATCACGTAAAAGCATTTAAATACAGTGTGTTAGCGATTACTTCGCGTAGGCCTTGAGGAGATTTTCAGTATTTTTTACCTGTCGAATGCTAACTGATGCCCTTCCATTTAATTTCGATCGTCACACACATGCTTTCTGCATTTTATGCAATGCTGCTATCCTTTTAGCCGGGCAGTCCGCGATATGCTATTAGCATATCCCCAAATTAATGTGCGGCCAGCGATCGTGGCTTTATCACATTGTCCGGGGCTGGCGAGAATAAGAAAGACAGGGCGCGCTATCACGGCCACGTGTCCCCAGAGACGAATCATCGACTACGCGGTGCACTTGTATCGTTGGCTCAAGTCGGTTTGCGCGACATCAAGCAACTGCGGCTTGAGCGCGAGGTAGCCATGGCCTGCGATACGGCCCGCCGCTGGCACACGAAACTCAGTGCCGGCATCGCGCAGTGCGCCGGGGTTGCCCGGCGCGAGCCAAGGCAGCATGCAGCGCCTGGAAGAGGCGTTCGTGGCGCTGCACGGCGAGCAGCACGTGTGGTGGCGCCGCGGACGAAATGGCAGTGAGGCTGGACATGCTGCGGCAAGAGCGCCGCGAGAAGGCTGTGTCAAAGCTTCCTGCAGCGGACGTCAGCATTCGAATCCAACGCTGCGCAGGAGCGCCACGGAAGGTTTTCGCAGTTATCCGGGCAGCGAAGGCGAAAAGTCCGGAGTGTTCCGGCGTGGAGCAAGTGCTCGTTAATGCTTCGAGCGCGTGTAATCGGAACGAAATCAGTCCACAACCCATGCTCGGGCGCGAACGGCGGTTGCGGAGCAAGCCGCAGCGCATGCGGTCCTTTCTGTGCTACCCGATCCAATCCGGCCGCACTTTGCCTTGCAATGCCACCGAATGACGGCCTCTGTCAACGCGCCCAACTCGAGGCGAGCGGCTGACGCCGCGCGAGATTGAACAATCGGCGAAGCAGCAGCCGGCAGCCCACATTCGTAAGGATGCCGATGCGACATCAGATAAACCGCCCCTCTCCAACAACGCGGCAAACCTGAGATGAGTCTTCTTCAATACGGAGAGGAGCGCGCCATGGAATATCGGTGCAGGGGCAATAGGTTCCCGCGTGCGAGATTGTCCGCGATGCTCGGTGCCGGACATTCCCAGATTATGAGAAATAGCGAACCCTGCTTGTTACGACAAACGGGCATCGGTGTGCTATCGGCATCCGGAGATAAAAATTTAGGGTTTTCGGGAGTGCCCCAGGACAATTCCCAGGAATTATTAATTCTGACACTTTTTACGGTCGAGATCGCGTAGACTCCCTGGTATTCAATTGCGCGCGGTCCTTCCGGAAGGGCATCATCAAGTGGGTCCGTGTGGCGGTTGATGAAACACCGCCTTACGTTTCACCTGTGGGTGCCAATGACCTATGAAAATCGCAATCCTTGAATCCGATGTCGAAGAGTTAGACAGAACCCTCGAAATGCTTTCTGCCTCCGGGCATTTGTGTTTCGGAGTGGGGAGCGATGACGGCGTGCGGCGGGTGCTTGACGATGTGTCGGTCGATCTGTTTCTTATCGACTGGACGGATCCCGACGGTGTGCGCTACGAGACGCTTACCCACCTCTCGCAGTGCGCGCCCGGTGTACCCGTCGTGTTGTGCGTTGCACCGCATACTCCTGATTCCGTGATCAACTCCGGCATGCAGTGTGGTGCAAGCCTAGTGCTCGAAAAACCGGTACGCGGCGTGGACTCACTCACGTGCCTGCACACCTTGAGCAACGACAGCTTCCCATCGGTTTTCGCCGCAGGCACTCACGTCATGTGAGCGCCGATGGTAGGAACGCGCTCCCGCAGAGACACCCGCCCCCTCAACGATGATGTAAGGCCGTTCCCGTTTGCCCAGCCAGCGTTGCTGATCTTCCGTAGTTTGCCCGAAGCCCGTCATGCGCTCACGGACGTGCCGAGCGTGTGCGTGGCTTCGCCCCCGGGTGGACACTTCCCTTGATGAGCTCATACAGGTGGCTTTCAGCGCTATGCCAGAGAGCCTGTAACTGCCTTGCCACCGCATCGGCAAGTGTAAGTGGTCGTGCCGGTAACAGATGACCACAGCGAGCGCACTCGCATGCGGCCGGAATGAGTTGCCGCGATATTTGCGATTCTGGATACTTTTCGCGCTTCACTCGCAATAAGGTATTTCAACACCTTGACTGTTGGGTGGGCCACATTTCCCGAAAGATATCGAGCAATAGTGGCGAATAGCATATTTATTGCTTATGATCCGATCTCAGTTCAAAATAGATACATAAATAATTTCTGAATCTGCGCAGTGCGTTCAGCATGCGGCGAATGCCGCCAGACACTTCACGAACGTGTGGTGATTCTTCTTCTTTTTCCATTGGCTTGGGTATTCGACTCAACGTAAGCCAATACGACCATTGAAAAGCGGGGTACTGATGGAGTGCGGAGGTGGCGGTCAACGAAGTCGCGTCGTGGAGTTTTGTGCCTCGCCCGAACCGGGCACAGCCAGGAAGATTGGAGCATTCCTCTGTAGCGGCTTTTCGCTTTCCGGACTGGCGTCCGTGCTTGAGTTGTTTCAGTCAGCCAATGCGCTGGCACACGCGAACTATGCCGGCAATGGACATGCCGAATACGATGTTTCCCTGCTATCCATTACCGGCGGGCGTGTCGAAAGTTCATCCTCCGTGTCTGTCTGGACGGACAGGGTTGAGGATCGGCATCATGCCGGAAAATTTCACACGCTGTTCATTGCTGGCGGAGTTGCACTGCGACACGTGCTGCGCGATGAGCGCGTGTTACGCTGGCTGCGCCTCGAATGCTCGCGCTGCGAGGCTGTCGTTCCGATCGGGGAAGGCAAAGCGCTGCTAGAAGCGGCAGGAATCGAGTGGGCCGGCAGCGCGTTAGATTGCGCGATGCGAACAAACGCTCGGGACCGCCTTATCGAAAACGAGTTCGCGGACACGAACACTGCCCCCCTGCGAGAGGCACTCTTGCTGATCGAACTGGACCTCGGAAGCGATCTTGCACGTGAGGTGGCACGCCAGGTCATGCCGCGTCACCCGCGGACCGGTCCTACCGCGGCGATCCGCACGAATGTCTCAGGCCGGGTGAGCCTGCGCATCCAGGCATCCGTACATTGGTTGGAAGCCAATGGTGATCGCCAGGTGACGATAGAAGACGCGGCACAGGTCGCCGCAATGAGCGAACGCAACTTTTTGCGTCGCTTCAAGATCGAAATGGGCATCACTCCCTCGGACTACCTGCTCCACATGCGGATCAATATGAGTTGTCGCTTGCTGGTCGATACCGACCTACCCGTCGACAAGATTGCGCGACGATGCGGGCTTGGCACTGGCGGACGGCTCGCGAAACTGTTCCGCAAACATCTCTCCACGACACCGACGGAGTATCGGACCAGACGCGGTCATACGGTTGGGTAGCATCCCTTTTGCCGGAATCCTGCGGCAGATGGGGCCCGCCAACATAAATGCCGGTTCGGCGCCGGTCTGTGCCGTGCAACGCGAAACGGGAGATTCCCCCGTCGTTTGCGGAAATGAAGACACTCGCGAATGCCAGGAGAGTGGCGGAAATCAGGTAGAGATTGACGTACCGGTTTCGAGGATTTTCGCTTATCTTATGCGTTGTGGTTGAAATCGGGACCCTCGTTTTGTGAGTCCCATTGGGGGCGCCTGACGGAGCGTTTCCGTGTGCTTGCGGGTGAAAGCTGCCTGGGCGCCATGGGTCCGGTGCGACTGATCAATCCTGCACTATGCCGGTACAGCGGGCCCCACCCAGATGCCCTCTTTCGACTATCCACAAAGTCGCACCGGCTATCAACGTCTGCCAAGATAATTGCAATCCTCGAGCCAGACATTGGCGAACTTGACCATACCCTTCAAATACTTTCTTCCGTGGGGCACCTATGTTTCGGGACGAGGAGTGATGAAGGGCTGCGACGCTTGCTTGAAGACGTTTCAATTGACCTCTTCCTGCTTGATTGGAGTGAACCGGACCGCAGACGATATGAAACACTGCGATATCTCGCCCGACGCGAATTCGTCGGGCCTATCGTCTTGCTCACTTCGGCTCAGACCGCGTGCGGTGTAATTAACTCAGGTCTGGAATGCGGAGCGGACGTCCACGTGAACAAGCCGCTCTCCGAAGGAGCGTCTCTCGCTCCCTTGCATGCGCTGAGCAGCGGTCCGTGCTACGCGATGCGTGCTCCGAGCAGTCAAATGATGTGATTCCATACAGCACGGCGCGTTCGCCTAGAAGTGCCGTGACGGCTATGGAAGGTCGCTTGCCAGGAGATCACCAGTCCATGTTGGCGAGTCCAGGTCGAACTCCCGCCATGAGCTACCGGCCGACTCAAACACCCCATCCCTAATTCCCTGTCCGATCGCGGTTCTCACAAGTGCTTCACTTGACAACCGACGACTCCTCGCCAGTTTGACTCTCGGTATCTCGAAGGCGACTACCATTGCTTCCGAGTCCATGCGAGAGAGCAAGACGTAGAGATCTCTCGAATAGTGAGCCACATAGACTGAATCGTCGAATTCATTTTCGGGAATACGGAAGCTGAAGGAAGAGTTTTTTCCTGAAATTTCCATTGCGTTCGGTCTCCCCGGTATCGAGCAACTTTCGGGGAAAGGGGTTGATCAAACATCATTTCTTACGTACACGCTTCAATCGGGTCCGAGATTTGGTATGGTATGCCGCCCAGAGACGCGTGATAGCGCCTAGTCAAAGCCTCCTGCCATGCGTGCCTCTAATACCTGACCGACGTTAAATATCTAACACAGCTTGAACCGACAAGAGTGTAATATTAATCAGCATCTTGTCCTCGACGTCGAGAACGTTTGCGTGTCCGCGCAAGAGTTCCGCCATCGAGTCGCCGACCTGTCGAATCTCCAGGTCTGTTGGTCTAGCGATCGGCCATACGTGCATCAGATACGCAAGTGGAATCACATTACGCTCCGTACACCAACGCTCAAAGAGTGCCGCGCAAGAGACCTCTACAGCGCTGAATTTATCGAACTGCACGTCGCGTGCGACTTCAGGACACGCGCCTGCACCCGATCGCGAGTCATGGTTGGCTATTTTCGCGATATCGATTGAATGGCTCATATCGTAGAGCTTGTAGTCATGGATGAGTGATCGCTTAACGATCGCTTTCCAACGGGAACGCACCGTCCAGGAATTGGCAGCTTAAACACGCCTTTGTACCGATCGGTCGTCACGCGCTGCGGACTCATTGTGCTAAAAGTACTCCGCAACATTAAAGTCAACACAATTGCGCTGCCTCCTGTCTGTGACAGGCAATCCCGCAATACGCCAATCGATGTTGAGATCTGCGTCATCCCAGCAAATCGTGCGCTCCGAATCAGGCAGACGCGCCGAGGATGCCTTTGAAAGCACCTCCGCGACGTCTGATCGAACGATGTACCCATGCGCGAATCCTGGCGGTATCCAGAGCTGGCGACAGTTTGATGCTGACAGGGACTCGCCCGCCCATCGCCCAAAAGCAACTGACGTACGACGCAGATCGAGAGCCACGGCGTATATTTCGCCGGAGAGCACTCTCAAAACAACGCCGCGCGGATTTTGAACCTGGTAGGTCAGTCCGATCAACGCATTATGGGGGCAAACAGCCTGCTCATCATGAGTGAAAAGATACCCGTAGGAGACGTTCGCATTGAACCAGTCCTGATCAAAGCTTCTAAAGAACGCGCCTGTTGATCGGGCTTCAATCTGGGGCTCGAATACTTTAACGTCACGAAGGCCAGTATTCCCAAGGCGAAAGGACATCCTTTTTCTCTGTGTGTTCCTGATGGTCTTCTACGATTCCAACTTTCCGATTCTTCTCTGACTATGCCATGAAATCCACCGAGGCACGTGATTCATACCAGCCAATACGTTATCCGTTTCCGCCAAAACTATGCAGTTTCGTCATGCACATCGCATGGCACACTGTTGTGCAGACAGTAGATATTCCAGCGAGATAGCACCCGTTGCAATGCATGTGGTTTAAACCGCCAATATATTGGTCTGATCGGCCAAGCATCCGACGAATTTAGTAGCCCATGTATGATGCATCGCGATGAAAATTAAGTCATCGTCACAGGTTATATCAATTTCAAGCACCTGATAACAGTAGAGGGATGAAGATGGGCGACATCGGTGCCGGGGGTGCTGAGAGGGGAAATGTCGTTTCTGGCGCGAGAGGGCCGAAATCCGGAGCCACGAGAAGCATCGGCGTGCTGCTCTACAGAGGCTTTTCCCTACTCTCGATCGGAGTCGTTCCTGAGATCTTTCAGCTCGCCAATGAAATCGCGAAGCAACAATGCAATGGCGGATTACTCTATGACGTCAAGCTATATTCCGCACAGGGTGGCGATGTTGAGTGCTCGTCCTCTGTCAACGTGTGGACACAGGAATGCGACACGACGAAAAGTGTGGGCTTTGATGCACTATTTATCGCGGACGGCAGCGACTTGACCGAAGTGACGCGCGACGAGCGTGTCCGACAATGGCTTCGGGTCACCATTCCGGCAACGAAAATCGTTTCCGGAATTGGAAAGGCGGCGGATCTGATCGACATGATGCAGCTCCGTCCCGACTCGTACCACAGCGGTCTGCTTCAACTCGATTCTGATGCGTCTCCCACAAAAATTCCGACCAGCCGGGGAAATCGCTATGAACCGACCAAGACGGCTCTTGCGCTTATCGGATGGGATCTCGGTCCGGAAGCAGTGAGAGACATCTCACGCAAGCTCTCTGGAAATGGTTTTGCAACGCTTACCCCTCTAATAGCTGACGCGCGAGCTGACACTGCAATTGAGAAGGTCCGTGCATCCGCTCGCTGGCTTAAGGAGAACTGCAATCGGCCGATATCTGTAAGCGACGCGGTCAACATCTCGGCTATGAGCGAGCGCAATTTCCTTCGATGCTTCAAACAGGAGATAGGCGTCACGCCTTCCGAGTACCTGCTGCAGGCACGACTTGATCTGACCTCGCGCATGCTGGCAGAGACCGATTTCTCAATCGACAGAATCGCGAAAAGTTGCGGCTGGACAAACGGGGATCGTCTCGCAAAGATCTTCCGGCGGCGATTCTCCCTGACACCTTCTGAGTTTCGGCAACGTGAACGACGCAATTCGTAATGCGAGTAGAAGGTGCGTCTACAACGAATGACGCTCAAGGTTCCCCTTCCCCCCCCGGGGGTAAGATCAGTTCGTCGCACCATAGAGGAAGATCTTGAGGATTCTTCTTTCCCTGCGCGCGTCTCCTCGCGCGGATGCTTGCTTCGAGCACCCTGCTTCTGCCCAGATCGGATCATTCTCTGGAAATTCAGGCTGTTCGTGCGCCATGCATCGATTTCGCCCAAATGACGGCTCTGCTGCATGGGCAAGTGACAGCAGCTATTTCTTGAGTGGATGCGTATCCCCCACTACGGGGAAAAACGCGTTCCACACCGCTCGTACGCCCTGTGCGGCGGCAGCCTGCGCGTCCATGTGCTCGCTGTCGGCCGAGTCCCCCGGATCCGCACTCAGACCACGCCAGTGCGTGAACAGAACCACGGGTTGCTCCGTCCAATGTCCGTCGATAAAGCGGGAGAATGCCGTATCTCCGGTCGTGAGCCTGACTTCGTACCAGCCCTCACGGGCCGGCGCATAGTCGTCCAATGGGAACCATCCTGTGGTATCGATTTCCATTTGCGCCCCAGATTCGAAGCCATTACGCATGCATGACAGCACGCGGCGTACCTGTTTCCTCCAACGACACGCAGCATGCTGTGGCCGCGAATACCATCATGATAGAACCCTGCGGACTGCGTAATCACCGGCATGATGAT
This sequence comes from Paraburkholderia sp. BR10937, assembly GCF_040965695.1. Lineage (NCBI taxonomy): Bacteria > Pseudomonadati > Pseudomonadota > Betaproteobacteria > Burkholderiales > Burkholderiaceae > Paraburkholderia > Paraburkholderia sp. BR10937. Next base: position 3,659 of record NZ_JBFRCL010000032.1, on the reverse strand, counting down.
AACCATGCCATCCGCGATGATGCCCCTCCTCTCGCGCAACTCCCCGATGTTGTCTCTGGTTGCGATGACTTCACGCGTCGCGAGATTCGCAGCGGTCAGCATAGCGACCCGGGCACTAACCTTCAGTTTGCGCATAGACTGTTGGAGATGCATTTCGCAGAACCACACGCGGGCGCTATGATTGGCCAGTCATAGTCCGAAGGGAAAGGGAGTTCATCGTAATGTTGAGCTTACGTATACATTTCTGGTCGATCGCGGCAACCCTGATAGCGTTTGTGGCGTCACTCTGGATCAATCAGGAGGTGTTTGCGCATACGTCGTTTGTAAGGGGCATCAACTGGATATTCCTTCCTTCCGGCATACGGCTTTTGAGCACGCTACTGGTTGGTGCCGACGGTTTCCTTGGCTTGCTGCTTGCTGGTCTGTTAACGGATTTTCTTTACTGGTTCCCGCATGACCCTGTGAGAGCGATCGCTGGCGCGATACTTGGGTCAGCCGCTCCGTATCTGGTCTACAGGTTCGCGAGAGAGTATTACGGCTTGCGCGCATCGTTGACGAATCTCACGCCGACCCGGCTTCTTGTGCTCGCCGTCGCGTATTCGGTCGCGAATCCGCTGTTACATCACCTCTGGTTTGCGTTGACCGGTGCGACGGAGCATTTCTTCGAAAGCCTGTTCAGCATGTTTGTGGGCGACCTCGCCGGCACGCTAATCATGCTGTATGCGATGAAGGGATTGCTGGCTTTGCTCCCGAAACGGCCAGGCGATTCCCGCCTCACGAACGGGATGTTCAGCATTCACGTTGCACTAACGAATGCACATAACAATCAGGCTCCACGCTAGCGTGACGAAGGGGTTGCGATGAGGCGCAATCGCAGCCCGTCTCGTGGCGCTATGTACGATTGTCGCCATCGTGCGTCTCGACGTTGTGTTGCACCCAGGCTGCAGTGTCGCGATTCGCGACGACCGCTAGGCGCACTCAATGCTGGGCGGCCTGCCCCGACTCACGCCCTCAATCCCGCAAGTGTGAGAGCCTTCAACGGCCCTGTTCGAGCCCGGACGGGCCGTGCGCCCCATATCTGCCGTCAAGCCAGGCGGTTGTTGTAGGCGAGATCAAGGGCTAGCCGGATCCTGAACATGCCGTCGGTCATGCGTGAGGACTGGCTGGGATGCCTGGGCAGCAGGGCAAGCGTGCCCTTCACGATATAGACGAGAATCAGCGCGCCCAGCAGATCGCCCACAAACATCGTGAAGAAACTCTGCAGGATGTCCTGCGTACTGCCCGTCATTGCGAACCAGAGATGATGCAGCGTCGAGTTCGTGAGTGCGACAGCAAACGCGAGCACTATACGGCGCCTTGGCGTGAGATTCGTCAGCGACGCCTTCAGGCCATAGCGTTCCAGGGCGAGGCGACGGACCGCGTACGGGCCGGCCGAACTGAAGATCGCGCCCGCGATTGCCCGCACGGGGTCGTTCGGGAAGTAATGAAAGAAATCGACCAGCAAGGCGGAGACCAGCAGCCCGATCGCGCCGTCCGCGCCCAGCAACAGCGTACTCAAAAGCCGGATGCCAGTCGGAAGATAGGTCCACTTCCACCCAACGCGGAAACGCGGCATGCAGGAAGATCAGTTCATCGACCCAGAGCGTCAGCACATAGACAAACACAGTCCCAGCCATCCGTTGCGAGTCGATTTCGGCATCCTCGTCGTTGAGCCGCGCACCTGCATATGTCATATTGCGAAATATTATTTATGGGAGCCTTACGGTGACCGGTACTCCGGTGGATGACAGTCTACGCAGAGACAGACGCGATTCACGTGGGCGGCGCATGGCCTTGAGGGAACTGCACCTGGTCCCGACCGACGCAATCCGGGCATCGTGAAGGCCTTGGCGGGGTCACGCGAGGGGATGGGACCGCGATCTCCGACGACAGTGCAACGCGATCGCACACGACCATCGCCGAACACATACCCGGTTCCAACATCCGGGAGCAATACGATGTTTGCCACCCCGATGTTTCTCGTCGCCCTTTTCGCTTTAATTGTGGCCATGCACCGCGGCGTGACCCGCAAGGCAGACGCGAGCCTTCGCGCACAATTCGATGCGCAAGGCTCTGGCAGCGCAGTGTCGCGCCAGATGAGGCGAGTTGCGGGATTTAGCGTCTGAGGACGGAAGCAGACCATCGCGTCCGGGTAGCTCACGCGAAAGGGAGAAAACGCGGGGCGCCTCGGCCCCGCGGTTGCGCTACTGGCGCGGCGCCAGCCATTTAGGTCCGCTCTAACATCTCTACTGCGAGCACGGCGGTGGCGCGGCGTTCGCTACAGCGGCCACAGGATCGAACCGCCTGAATCCAGAGCCTCGGCTCGTCCTGATAACCGGAGATCTCACGGACGAGGGTCTCCCGGAAGAATACGAAATGCTGCAACTGCTGGCGCAGTTGACGCACCCCAATATGGTCTTACCCGGCAACCAACGATGACCGCAGATGTCTGCGCGGCGCGCTCGACAATCAACCGCGGCTAACATGCGCGGGTGGACTCAATTTTCGGCGTCGATGTCGGCTATGTGCGCATCCTTGCGATAGACACAAGAGTCCCAGGCTCCCGCCACGGTGAAACCGGTCCGGCGGCGCAGTTGTGGCTGGAACGCGAGCTCGTCGAATACGTGAACCGACCGGTTGTCATCCATGCGTCATCCGCCGTTTCGCACCGGCATCCCCCATCTCGAACTTTTCGGCATGCAGACGACTGACGCCTTGCGACTTCTTCTATCCGGACATCACAACGTTGAGCGCATCGTCACCGGGCACGTTCATCGCGCGTTGCACGCGCGTCCTGGCGCCGTACCCGTGTTGACCTGCCCAAGTTACGACAACGCAGATTGCATTGCGACTCCAGCCAAATGCGAATCCCGCGTCGTTGCTCGAACCTCCGGCCATCCAGTTGCACTGCTGGCAGGATGGCGCGAGTAGTGGTGCATCGCATCTTTGCCATATCGGCGAATTCGGTGAACAGTTTCCCTTCGCATGACTGAAGTTGCGCTGTTCGACACAGTGCTTTCCGTAACAGTTGCAAACTTCGAGAGCGCGATCAGTCGCCGGACCAGGCGGTGACGCGTCGCCGCAGACATCACCCGCGGCGTTTAGCGGTTTTCGATGCAGCGGGCGCACGCACAGTGGGCTTTGGTGATGCAGCCGAACGAGTCGCCTTCGAAACACCGGGGTCGGTTTTACCCTTTGGCTTCTTCACGGCGGAAGCACTGGCTTTCACGTCTGGCAGCGCGACCTTGCCTTTTTGTGTCGATTTCGCAATCGTAGACGACTTCAACGCCGTCGACCTCGGTGTGCGTTCTGTTTGCGAGGCGGCTTCCTTGCGCGTGCGCTTGCTCCGCACCGGGGGCGCATCGGCAAAGGGCTCCGTATTGATATCGATTCCGAACACATCCCCCAGGTCCACGTTGTCGAGTACCTTGCCGGACACCGGGCCGGCTCCTGCACCGGAGGGGTTCGCACCGGTGCTGCTAACGAGATCGCCAGGGTCGACACCACGTAACGTAAAGAGCAATTCTGGCTGCTGGTCGAGCCGCGCGCCGACGCCATAGAGTACGGCGGCGACGTGCTTGCACATCGCCGCCCAGTCCAGGCATTTGCAGCCGAGTTTG
>NZ_JBFRCL010000031.1:0-105409 GCF_040965695.1 Paraburkholderia sp. BR10937 | reverse complement strand
GCATACAGCCCTCACGCTCCTATCCCAGGCCACCCAGAAAGGCCAAACCCCATTTCCACCTCGCCTACAAACTCGCGTGATGCAATCGGGCTTAAGTTGAGAGCATTGCCCCGCACAGGGGCAACGCATGCATACCGACGCAAACACAAGTAAAGGCCAAAAAAAAGAAAAAACCTCAGAACGAGGTCCCAATCTGAAACTGGAACTTCTGATACTGATCACCGGCGTGCCTGACGATTGGGAACCCCAGATCAAGCTTGAGCGGTCCAATCGGCGAGATCCATTCAAGCCCCGCGCCATAGCTATAACGCAAGCCATTCGCCCCGGTGCTGCTGCCTTCGGTACCCCACACATTACCGCCATCCACGAAAGTGAAGACGCGCAGCGTGCGGTCATAACCCGTGCCAGGCAGCGGAAACGTCAGCTCGATATTGCCCACCACCATCTTCGATCCGCCGATGGGATCGTTCGTCGTCGTATCGCGCGGCCCGAGCGAGCCCGACTCGTAACCGCGCACCGACCCGATCCCTCCCGCATAGTAGTTCTTGAAGATCGGATACGGTTTGCCGCCCAGTCCGTTGCCGTAGCCGCCCTGGAAGTTCAGCCCCAGCACGAAGCCGCGCGCAAATGAGTAGTAATACTGCATTTGCGCATCGCCCTTGTAGTACTGCGTGCCCGCCGGCGTGCCGTATTCGGCATTGGCCTGCGCGTAGTAGCCGCGGCTCGGCACCAGTGCGCTGTCGCGGTTGTCGCGCGACCAGCCCACGGTGAGCGGCACCGTGTTCGAGACGCGGCCGAAATCGTTCACGTAGTCCTTATAGGTCTGCGGCGTGTTGGCGTCGACATCGAGGCGGTCCTGCTCGACGCCGAGGCCGAAATACACCATGTCGGTCTCGGAGAACGGAATGCCGAACTTCATATCCGCGCCGTACGAAATGATGCGAAAGCTCGTGTCGTTCGTGCTCGAGTAGTAAAGCGGCTCGGTTGTGCGGTAGTAGACGTCGGTAATGCGCTTGATGCCATCCACCGTGAAATACGGATCGACCTGCGTGACCGAAAGCGTGCGGTATGTCGTGGCCGTATTCACGTTCAGCGAGAGGCTGTTGCCCGAGCCGAATACGTTGTCCTGCGAAATACCCGCCGAGATAATCGGCCCTTCGCCCGAACCATAGCCGAGGCCCAGCGAAAGCGTGCCGGTGGGTTTCTCGGTCACTTTCACGTTCACGTCCACCTCGTCCGGCGTGCCTTCCACTGGCACCGTGGTCACGTCCACGTCGGTGAAGTAGCCAAGGCGGTTGATACGGTCCTTCGAAAGCGCGAGACGGTTCGAATCGAACCACGAGCTTTCGAACTGCCGCATTTCGCGGCGCACGACTTCGTCGCGCGTACGGGTGTTGCCGGTGACATTCACGCGCCGCACGTACACGCGTCGGCTCGGATCGACCTGCAGCGTGAGCGCAACCGTGTGGTCCTTCTGGTCGATTTCCGGCAGTGCGTTCACGGTCGCGAATGCGTAGCCGTATTCGCCGAGCTTGTCGACGATCGCCTTGGTCGTGTCCTTGAGCTTTTGCGCCGAAAAGCGCTGCCCCGGCTTGATGCCCACGAGTTTCTTCAGCTCCGCCTCGCGGTCGAGCAGATTGCCGGCCATCTTCACGCTCGAGATCGTATAGGGCTCGCCCTCGTGAATCCCGATCGTCAGATACATGTCCTTCCTGTCGGGTGACAGCGAAACCTGCGTCGAATCGATATTGAACTCGAGATAGCCGCGGTCGAGATAGTACGAGCGCACGTTATCGAGGTCACCCGTGAGCTTTTCCTTCGAGTACAGGTCGTTCTTCGTGTACCAGGAGAACCAGTTCGGCGTGGAGAGCTGCATTTCATCGAGCAGCGTGCCGCCGCTGAACGTGTTGTTGCCGATGAAATTGATCTGGCGGATCTTCGCGCTCGGCCCCTCGACCACGGAGAACAGCAGCCCGACGCGATTGCGGTCGATCGGCGTGACCGTCGTCGTGACTTCGGCCGCATAGTAGCCGCGCGTGAGGTACTGGCGCTTGAGTTCCTGCTCCGCCTTGTCGACGAGCGCCTTGTCGTAGCTCTGGCCCGGCGAGAGCCCGACCGACTTGAGCGCCTTCGTCAAGTTATCCTTATCGAATTCCTTGATGCCCGCGAAATCGATCGTGCCGATGGCGGCCCGCTCCTGTACCTGCACGATCACGGTGCCGCCCTGCGTGGAAATGCGCACGTCGCTGAAGAGGCTCGTCGCGTATAACGTGCGAATGGCGTCGGACGCCTTGTCGTCGGTAAAGGTCTCGCCCTGCTTGATCGGCAGATAGGCGAACACGGTGCCCGACTCGATGCGCGTCAGACCGTCGATGCGGATGTCCTGGACCACGAAGGGCTCGGTGGCGTGCGCCGCAGCGGTCACGCCGATGCCGAAGCCGGCGAGAGTCAGTGCGCGTGCATAGCGCGCCGTGGTAGTTGATGCCGTCATGCGGGAGGTCGAATGTGAAGCCAACGAAGGAGCCGTGAGAGTGCCGAATGCGCCATGACCGGCGCGAGACGCGCGCGGCCGGCATCCACGGATGCGGGGTGTACAACGGGTGCGCGAGGCGAGGCCGACGCGCCACGCCTATTGCATGCTCGCGCGGCCAGGCAGGCGCATCTTCGCGAGCCCTGTTGCGAGCGAGAGCACCTCGGTCATGTGCACGGCCTGCGCAGGCTGCAGACGAAACGACAGTTCGGCGCCGCCGGGCAGACGAAAACTCACCACGAGATGCTGCACGTCGCCCGACTCGCGGCCAACCTCCCAGGCCTCGCAAGGCATGGTGAATTTCACGCTAGCGGTCTTGTGGCGAATGCGCTCGGAGCGACCAATCGCGTTGGAAAGCGCGGCGAGCAGTTCATGCAGCACCGAGCAATGCAGGGCGACGCTATCGGGCTGATTGCCGTTCACCATCAGGTACTGGCCGTCCGCGGTCAACTCGAAATCGCGCAGGGAATGAATGGCAAGAGCCGGGGACGAGGGCATGTGCGGCGCTCCGTTACAAAAGCATCGGCGGAGTCTAGTGCGCTGGGCGCGGTGTACGCGTTACCCCTGCATTACAGGGATTACTTTCATCAATATTGCGCCGTGGCTGAGTTCAGTCGTTTCGCACGCACCCATTTCTGCGTCACGCCAATACTGTGCGTGCATGCAGCGGCTTTCAATCTCCTCTCGCCTGCACGCTGTCACCGCCATCCGGAAAAATCTTTGGTAACCGTACCGGTTACGTTCGCTTTCTATCGGCAAACACCGCGACGCTCGCCTGCACCGCGAGCGCCTGTAAGGGAAAGCAAGACAAAAGATCGGCGAAGGCACTCGCGCGTTCGATGCGCGCGAGCAGCAGCGCGGCTGCGTCGTCACGCACGCAGCCGTGACGGTCGAGAAATTGGCCCCAAAGCGAAAGCGCACGCAGGCGGGCGACGGGCTGCGCGCTCGCAATATAGGCAGCGGGAAAGATGCGCCGATAAGCGGGCACGTTGTAGAGCCAGGAAGTGCCGTGGACGAGCACGTTGCCCGACGCACGACCGCTTTCGCGCAGTTGCCCGCATAACTGGTCAATCAAGCTCCGCAACTCGCCGTGCCGCTCGGCAAGTTGCCTGGCATCGAGCGGCGACATGCCGTTATCGGTCTGGGTGTTGAAATGCAGACGCACCCCGCCTTGCGGTTCCGGCGCGCACGAGAAGCAGCCAACCGTCTGGGCGACCGCAGGCGCAGCCTGATGCGTTGGGCAGCGCTGCAAGTAACGCCACGTCCACTCGCACTGCTCTGCAACGCTTGCGTGCTCATCGAGACCATCGACATAGGCAGCCCAAAGCGGGTGCGTGCGATCGAAGGTCCGCCCCGCGCCAAAGCGCACATAAAGATTCGTGCAGTCGAGCAACGCCGCCGCGAGCGGGATGTCCGCGAGGCGCGCCGCCGTGCGCGCGAAGCGCACCTGGAGGTCGTAAAACGCGCGTTCGGGTCTCAACGGGCCTCGTCTCCTTCGTCCACGATACAATGCGGCTGCGTCCGATCCGTCCCCCGCTGCCACCTATCCGACATGCAGAATACTACCCGGGCCTTCCTGTTGGGCCCGTTGCTCAAAGGCGTTTCCCGCTCGTTCTACCTCACGATGCGCGTGCTGCCCGCCGGCATGCGCGACCCCGTGGGCGAAGCCTATCTGCTCGCGCGCGCCGCCGACACCATCGCCGACACCGCGCTGATCCCGCCCGGGCGGCGGCTCGCCCTGCTGCTCGCGCTGCGCGAGCGCGTGAACGGCGCGACGAACCATGACACCCTGCTCGCCGATCTCGCAGGCGAGGTTGCGGGCCAGCAAACGCAATCGGACGAAAAGCTGCTGCTCGAATCGCTGGGCGGCGCGCTCGACGTGCTCGCGCAACTCGACGCCGCCGACCGCCGGGCCGTGCGCGGGATCGTCACGACGCTCACCGAAGGCATGGAGTTCGATCTCCGCACGTTCCCCGACGAGCGCTCGGGCCAGGTGGCCGCGCTCAACACGTGGGACGAACTCGACCGCTACACGTATCTCGTGGCGGGCTGCGTGGGCGAGTTCTGGACGAAGATGACCTACATGCACCTGCCCGGCACGCTCGCGCCCTCGCTGGAACAAACCATGTACACGCGCGGCATCCGCTTCGGCAAGGCCTTGCAGATGGTGAACGTGCTGCGGGACTGCGGCAAGGATCTGCGCATCGGCCGCTGCTATCTGCCCGCTTCGATGCTGGCCCAGGCGGGGCTCAGCGCGCAGGGCCTGCTGCAGCCCGGCGCCTCGGCGCGCGCACGGCCGATCATGCTCGAACTCGTGCGCATCGCGCTCGATCATTTCCGCGCGGCCATCGACTATACGTTCGCGCTGCCGCGCCTTTCGGTGCGACTGCGGCTCGCCTGCCTGTGGCCCGTTCTCATCGGCCTCGAAACGCTCGAACGCCTCGTCGACAACGACGACTGGCTCGATCCCGCGAAGACCTCGAAGGTCACGCGCAACGATGTCTATCGCATTCTTGCCTGCTCCACCGCGCTCGCGCCGTCGAATGCGCTGCTCGGCGTCTGGTTCAAGCGGCTCTTCGCGCGCATCGAGGCGCGTATCAAGGCCTAAAAAGTACGGTCGATAAAAAGCGCGCTTCGCAGCGCGCCTTTCGCGACTCGAATCAACGCGACTCAACCTTTCTCTGCACGATACAGCTTGATGATCGCCGAGAAGTCGAGCTTGCCGTCGCCGTGGCTGCTCAGGGCCTGATAGAGCTGCTGCGCAAGCGCCCCCATGTACGCGGGCTGATGCACGCCTTTGGCAGCGTCGGTGGCGAGACCCAGGTCCTTGAGCATGAGGTCGGTGCCGAAGCCGCCCGTGTAGCCGCGCGAAGAAGGCGCCGTCTCGATCACGCCCGGATACGGGTTGTACGTATCCGAACTCCAGCAGCGGCCCGTGGACGTGTTCATGATGCCGCCCAGCACTTTCGGGTCGATGCCGAGCGCCTCGCCCAGCGCCATCGCTTCGGCCACGCCAGCCATCGTGACGCCCAGCACGAGGTTGTTGCAGATCTTCGCCACCTGCCCCGTGCCCGTCTCGCCGCAATGGACGATGTTCTTGCCCATGCCCGAGAGCACCGGCTTCACGCTCTCGTAGTGCGCGGCGCTGCCGCCCACCATGAACGTGAGCGTGCCCGCCGCCGCGCCGCCCGTGCCACCCGACACCGGCGCATCGACGAACGCGTTCCCCTGTGCCTCGGCCAGCGTCGCGAACTCCTTGACGCTCGCGGGATCGATCGTGCTCGAATCGATGATCGTCACGCCCTTCGCGATGCCCGCCAGCACGCCGTCTTCCGCGGTGAGCACGCTGCGCACGTGCGCCGCGGCGGGCAGCATCGTGATGACCCACTCCGCTCCGCTTGCCGCCGCCTTCGCCGATGCGGCCTTCTGCGCGCCGGCCTCGGCGAGCGTTTGCATCGCGCTCGCGCTCAAGTCGAACACCGTCACCGTATGTCCCGCCTTGAGCAGGTTGAGCGCCATCGGCGCGCCCATGTGGCCCAGCCCGACAAATCCGATTTTCATGAGCCTTTCCCCCTTATTGTTCAGTACTCCATGTTGATGGCGGGCAGCGCATCAGCGCAGGCTGATCGTCGTGTTCACGCCGTCGCTCACGGTCGCGTCGTCGAACCAGCGCGCGGTAACCGTCTTGGTCTGCGTGTAGAACTGCACGACCTGCTTGCCGTACGGGCCAAGGTCGCCGAGCTTCGAGCCGCGCGAACCGGTGAAGCTGAAATACGGCACCGGCACCGGAATCGGAATGTTGATGCCGACCTGGCCAATGTCGATCTCGCTCTGGAACTTGCGCGCCGCCGCGCCGCTCTGCGTGAAGAGGCCCACGCCGTTGCCGAACGGATTTGCATTGACGATGGCGATCGCCTCATCGAGCGTCTTCGCCGTGAGCACCACGAGCACCGGCCCGAAGATCTCGTTGGTGTAAATGTCCATGTCGGTCTTCACATTCGTGAACACCGTGGGGCCGACGAAGTTGCCGTTCTCGTAGCCCGCCACCTTCACGTCGCGGCCATCCAGCGCGAGCGTTGCGCCCTGCTTCACGCCCGAGTCGATCAGGCCGAGAATGCGCGTTTTCGCGGCGCGCGAAACGACCGGCCCGACGTCGGTCTTCGCCTCATGGCCCGCATTGACCTTGAGCGTCTTCGCCTTTTCCACCAGCTCGTCCACCCATTGCTGCGCGGCGCCCACGAACACGGCCACCGAAGTCGCCATGCAGCGCTGACCGGCCGCGCCGAACGCCGCGCCGACCAGCGCATTGAGCGCCTGCTCGCGATTCGCATCGGGCAGCACGACAGCGTGGTTCTTCGCGCCCATCATCGACTGCACGCGCTTGCCGTGCTCGCTGCCCAGACGATAGACGTGCGTGCCCACGGCCGTCGAGCCGACGAACGAAATCGCCTTCACGAGGTCGTGCGTGCAGATCGCGTCCACGACTTCCTTGCCGCCGTGCACGACGTTGAGCACGCCCTTGGGAATACCCGCTTCGATGGCGAGTTCGACGAGCTGCATGGTCGAGAGCGGGTCCTGTTCCGAAGGCTTGAGCACGAACGTATTGCCACAAACGATCGCCATCGGGAACATCCACAGCGGAATCATCGCGGGGAAGTTGAACGGCGTGATGCCGGCGCACACGCCTAGCGGCTGCTGCAGCGTATAGGTGTCCACGCCGCCCGCCACGTTCTCGGCGAAGCCGCCTTGCTGCAGCGTGCCGATCGAGCAGGCGTGCTCGACCACTTCGAGGCCGCGGAAAATGTCGCCCTCGGCGTCGGGCAGCGTCTTGCCCTGCTCTGCGGTGAGCGTCTGCGCGATGCGCGGCATATGCTCGCGAATCAAGGCCTGCAGTTTGAGCATGATGCGCAGGCGCGCTCCGAGCGGCGTGTTCTTCCACGTGGCGAACGCGGCGTGCGCGGCCTTCACGGCCCGGTCCACTTCCTCGACGGTCGCGAACGGCACGCGCGCGAGCACTTCCTGCGTGGCCGGATTGACGATGTCGCGCCATTCCTTCGTTCTCGATTCGACGAACTCGCCGTCGATGAGCAGCTTGACGGTCGAAACTTGCGCGTTGGATGCCTGGGTCACTGCGTTCATCGTGAACTCTCCCTGATGGATTCGAACGGGCCGGCCGTGGCCGGATATAGCGAAAGCTGTGGAACCAGCGAAATCTTCAATCGCAGCACGCGCGCAAGCACGCTGTGCAAATGCGTGCGGTCATGTCGAGCGTGCCGGGAATGGAGGTGGGCGAGGTAAAGGAGAGTCCTGCTGAGCGTGGGCGCGCCGCCGCGCATGCCTGCGGCGCCCGCGCTGGGAACGACTGCATTTGCATCGTCTGTCTCCATCCTTGTCTTGCGACCGTGGCTGTTTCAGTCGCCTTCTTCAACGAGTATAGTTATTCGAATATCCACGGCATAGAGATGAAAAAGCCCATCCAATATGCAAAAAAACACAACGAGCAGCATGGAGACACTGAACTGGGACGATCTGCGCTACTTCCTGGAAGTCGCGCGCACGCAGCGTGCGAGCGGCGCCGCGAAACGCCTGGGCGTCGACCACACCACGGTTGCGCGCCGGGTGCGCGAGCTGGAGGCAGCGCTAGGCACCGTCCTGTTCGACAAATCGCGCTCGGGCGGCTTCGTGCTGACGGCCGAAGGCCAGCGCCTGCTGGCCTACGCGGACGCCGTGGAAACCACGGTGCAATCGGCCAGCGAGCAGTTCGCGATCGGCGCGCAGTCGCTCTCGGGCCATGTGCGCGTGGGTTCGACGGAGGGTTTCGGCTGCTTCTTTCTTGCCCCGCAGTTGGCGCGCTTCACGGGCCAGCATCCCGACATGTCGATCGACCTGTTGCCGGTGCCGCATTTCGTGAGCCTTTCGAAGCGCGAGGCCGACCTCGCGATCATGCTGGAGCGCCCCGAGCGCGGACAGTACGTCTACACGAAGCTATGCGACTACCGCTTGCGCCTGTACGGCACGCCGGCCTATCTCGAGCGCCACGCGCGCATACGCACGCCCGCCGACCTGCGCAATCACGCCTTCATCAGCTATGTCGCCGATCTGGCGTTCAGCCATGAGCTGCTCTACCTCGAACGCACGGCGCCGAACGTGACCGCGAACCTGTGCAGCACCAGCGTGATCGCGCAATACCATGCTGCGCTGCAGGGCAGCGCGCTCGCGATCCTGCCTTGCTTCATGGCCGAGCCCGACCCGCGCCTCGTGCCGATCCTGCCCGACGAAGTCGTGGTGACGCGGCGCTTCTGGCTGTGCAGCCGCGAGGACCTGCGCAAGTTGCGACGCATCACGTCGCTATGGGACTACCTGCGCGCGGCCGCCGACGCCAATCGCCCGCTGCTGATGGGCGAATCGCCGGAAATGCATTACGTCGAGCCGTAAGCGCAGCGCGCTTAACGCATAACGCTTCACCGTTTCGCCAGGCAATAAAAAAGCCGCACATGCAGTCCACGAACGGGACTGCATGTGCGGCCTTCAGGAAGCAAGACACCCGCTCCGGCGTCGCCCGCACCTCGCAGGACGATGGGCGCGCGCCGGCTAGCCGATGCTCAGGTCCCAACCGGGCGGATGGTCAGCGCGTTGCGCACCGACGTCACGCCTTCGACGCCCTTGGCGACATCGCCAGCGCGCTGGATCTGCGACTGCTCGGGCACGGTGCCTTGCAGCGTCACGGCGCCGTCTTTCGCACGCACGGTGATGTTGGAGACGCTCACGTTCTTGTCACGCGCGAGGGCCGCACGGACCTTGCGGCCGAGCGCACGGTTCGCTGCGCGTGCCTGACGCAGTGCTGCCTTCGATTGATTGACGTTGTGCTGGGCTGCGGCCGTCGGACCGCTGGCAGGGGCTTCTGCGGCCGCCGGGGCCGACGCGTCCTGCGCGTAGACCTGGAACGAGGCCGCCACGAGTGCCGTGGCTGCGGCAAGCTTGAACATCTGAATAGCCTTCATGCAGTTTCTCCTGTTGTCAGTCTTATTGCAGGCCCAGGAATGGGCCGTTAACTACACCATTGACTACAAAACATTCACGCGCCAAACGGCGATGGGGAGTAACAATACCGCAACTATTTCATTCTTGACACGAAGCGTGCCCAACCTGTGATTCCACGCCACACTTCCTGGCGCTTTCCGCAGACAAATACCGTTGATTGTCCAAATAGTGAAGCCATTGCGCAAGACGGCAATTGAATCGCTTCACAAGCCCGTTTTACGGCCATTCACCGGCGTTTCACTGCCGTTCATAAACGTCCGGTGCCATGCTTTCAGCCATGATCCGCTCTGGTGCATGCGATATGGATATATGACTAATCACGTAAATCCAGAGCGGGATTGAGCCGCTTTATTCAAACAGCAACGCACATCACGCAAGTAGCGTTGACAATACGGTCGGCGGTTAACCCGAATACCCATTGCGCAATACGGGAGGCCGGCATCAATTGGCCAATTGCGCCTTTATCCATCGATAGAACTGCTGGATCGCAGCCTCGCGCGGATGCCCTTCGCGCCACGTGAAGTAATAGTCGAGCGAAGCCGGAATGCGGACCTGCCCCAACTGCACCAGCTCGCCGCGTTCCATGAATCCGCGCGCGAGCTGCAGGCGGGCCGTGGCCACCCCTTGCCCAGCCACCGTTGCCTGCAGCAGCAGGCCCGCGTCGTCGAACACCGGTCCGCGCTCCGGTTCGTCGCCGGCCACGCCCGCCGCTTCGAAGAAGTCGCGCCATGAGCGGCGTGAAAAACGCAGGAGCGGCATGCTCGCGAGATCTTCCATGCGAAAGGCGGGATGGCGTGCGAGCAAGGCCGGACTGCACACCGCAACGACCTGGTCGTCCAGCAGCTTGCGGATCTGGAAGCCGGGCTCGTCGACGCGCCGATGCCAGATGCCGATGTCGAAGGGATAGGGATCGGGCGGCGTCACGTCGGCGTGCATGCGCAACGAGAGATCGACCATCGGATGGCGGTCGTAGAAGTCGCCCAGGCGCGGAATCAGCCAGACAGAAGCGAAATCGGACATCACGCTCAGTTCGAGCCGCGTGACGCCGCTCACGCCGGGGCGCGTGGCGTCGAGCGCTTCGCGCAGGTCGTCCAGACTGCGGCGCACGCGCTCCGCCAGCTGTGCGCCCGCCGCCGTGGGGATCATGCGGCTGCCCGCGCGGCGGAACAGCTCGACGCCCAGTTCCGTTTCGAGCGCGCGCAGGTGATGGCTCACGGCGCTGTGCGTCAAATGTAATTCTTCCGCGGCACGGCTGAAACTGCGCCGACGCGCAGCGGCTTCAAGGGCGCGCAGCGCCTGCAAAGGTGGGAGAGGTCGAGCCATGACGTCAAATTCTACTCACAATGCCGTCTGAAATCTCTCGCTGGCCTCACACACGGCAATCGCCAATAATCGACAGCCAGGCATTCAATCCGCTTTCGCCCCCGACATGACCTCACTCAGACTGCGCGTCTTCACCGTATTCGCGCTCGGCTACTTCATTTCGTACCTGTTTCGCGGCGTCAATCTCGGCTTCGCGCCGTTTCTCTCGCGTGAAATGGGCTTCACGGCAACCGATCTCGGCACGCTCACGAGCCTTTATTTTCTCGGCTTCGCGGGCGCGCAGATTCCGGGCGGCGTGCTGCTCGACCATTACGGCCCGCGCCGCGTCACCGCGTGCGTCATGCTCGTGGCGGCGGCGGGTGCGTTGATCTTCGGCGTCTCGCACAACATGGCCGCGATGATGGTGGGCCGGCTGCTGATCGGCGTGGGCGTGTCGGTCTGCCTGGGCGGCGCGTTCAAGGCTACGGCGCAGCACTTTCCCGTCGCGCAGCTCACGCTCGTGAACGGCCTCGTGATGGCCGTGGGCGGCCTGGGCGGCGTGGCCGTGGGCGCCCCGCTCTCGTGGCTGCTCTCGATCGCGCCCTGGCGCGCGGTGAGCCTCGGGCTCGCGGCGCTCACGGTGCTCGTGGCCGCCATCATCTTGACTGGCGGGCCGCGCACGCGCGACACGCACCACCAGGCGAGCGTGCTCGAGCAGTTCAAGGGCACCGCGCACATCCTGTGCAGCCATGCATTCTGGAAGACCGCGACGTTCTCGGGCCTCACCCAGGCCGTGTTCTACGCCATGCAGTCGTTGTGGGTCGGCGCGTTCCTGCGCGACGTCGTGCCGGCCGGCACCGCCGATGTCGGTGCGCGCGCGGCTTCGCTCGTTTCCGTGCTGGGCGGCGCATTCATCATCGGCAACATCGGCTTTGGCGCGCTCGCACGCAGCTTCGAGCGGCGCGGCGTAAGCGTCCAGCTCTTTTCCGGCGTCACGATGCTTGTGTTCGTGCTCGTGCAAGCCTTGCTCGCCGCGCGCGTGCCGCTTCCCGCGTCCCTGCTTTGGGCGGCTTACGGCGCGTTCGGCGGCACCGGCATCCTCACGTATGCCGTGCTCGCCGAATATTTCCCGCCGCGCCTGATTGGCCGAGTGAACACCACGTTTACGCTCGTCATCTTCATCGGCATCTTCCTTCTGCAGATCGCGATCGGCGCCGCGCTCGCACACTGGCCCGCACTCGACGGCCACTACCCCGCGGTCGCGCATCAGACCGTGTGGACTGTCCTCGTCGGGCTGCAAGTGCTCTGCGCCGTGTGGTACTTCACGCCGTCGCGGCGTGTCGCTGCACCGCGCCACGCAGTCGAAACACATTAAGGCGCATTTTACGCACCGCACCGCGCCCGACGCGCGGTGCGGCTTTGCGCTTCTGCTCACATCGATAGCACGATTTCTTCCTTCGGCACGGGCTTCGCTCCACTATCATGAATGCGCCCTGCCGTTCACTTTCCCCATAAAACGCAGCGCCTTTGCCGAGAAATGCAAATCTCGAATCATTGGTTGTCCTGATCGGCATACCCGGAAAAGAATGACCCAACAGCAACGACAGCGACGCAAGCTCGCCAGTCCGCGCACCCCGTTTCGTCACTCAAATCCGACCTGCCCATGCGTTCACATCGCGTTTTGCAATATCTGCCCCGGTTTCTGATTTATGCAGCGCTTGCGCTCATCTCACTACATGCCGCGGCCGGGAAGCCCGCCGTGATCCGCATCGGCGTCGCGCAGCAAGGCGCTGGCGACCCGCCCACGTTCGGCGGCTCGACCGCCGCCACGGTGCGCGGCCAGCAGTTGCTCGAAAAAGAATTCGCCGCGGACGGCATCAAGGTCGAATGGCTCTTCTTCAAGGGCGCGGGCCCAGCAGTGAACGAAGCCATTGCCGACAATGCACTCGACTTCGCGTATCAAGGCGACCTGCCCTCGGTGCTCGCGCGCGCCAACGGTCTCAAGACCCGCATCCTGCTGGAGTCGGGCGTGCGTTCCGGCGTGAAGGTGGGTGTGCCCGCCGATTCCGACATCAAATCGATCAAGGACCTCAAGGACCGGCGCGTCGCCATTTTTCGCGGCACGAATCTGCAACTCGTGGCCGACAACGCGCTCGCTGAGAACCAGCTCGACGAGCGCGCGCTACGCGTGATCAATCTCGACACCGCAAGCTCGCTCGCGGCGCTCGCATCGAAGGGCATCGACGCCTCGGTGAACGACTATCACCTTTACCGGCTGCGCGATCAGGGGCTCGCGCGCATCGTCTACGAATCGCAGCATGATGGCCCGCAATTGACGCGCCAGGCGCATCTGCTCGTGCTCGACGGCTTCGAGAAGGCGCACCCCGACATCGTGCAGCGCGTGGTCGATGTCTTCGTGCGAGCGGCGCAATGGTCGTCCGATGAAGCCAACCGCGACGCGCTCTTCAAGCTCTGGGCCAAAAGCGGCGTGAGCTATTCGTCCTGGCAAGCCGAATTCGGCGAGCAGCCGCTGAAGTACCGCAATTCGCCGCTGATCGATCCGTTCATCGTGGCGCGCTACAAAGCCGTTGCACAGGACGCGCTGCGCCTGAAGCTGATCCGCCAGCCCGTGGACGTCGATTCGTGGTTCGAGCCGCGCTATCTCGACAACGCGCTGCGCGCGCAAAAGCTCGAACACTACTGGACCCGCTACGACGCCGCCGGCAAGCCGCTTGGTTGAGCACGCGAGAGGAGCCGCATCATGAGGGAAACCGCGCTCACGATTGCTTCGGACACGTCGCGTGCCGCAGCATCACGTATCGACATGACAGGCGCGCAAGTGCGCTGGCGCAGCGTACTGCGCACCTGCGCGTGGCATCTCGCGCCCTGGCTGCTGCCTGCAATGCTTTATCTGCTGTGGAGCGTCGGCTGCGCGCGGGGCTGGATCGCGCCGCAAATCCTGCCTGCGCCGCAGCGCGTGTATGAAACCTTCGTCGACCTCGCCCAGAGCGGCGAGCTGGCGCGCAATACGCTGATCAGCCTGCAACGCGTGCTGCTCGGCTTCGCCGGCGGCACCGCGCTCGGCTTCCTGATCGGCAGCGCGCTCGGGCTCTCCCGCACGCTCGAAGCGTGGGTGCTGCCCAGCTTCAACGCGATCGTGCAGATTCCCGTGCTCGGCTGGCTGCCGTTTCTGCTGTTGCTCGTCGGCGTGGGCGAGCCGCTCAAGTATCTGCTCATCGCTCACGCGGCGCTCGTGCCCGTCACGCTCAGCACCATGCAGGGCTTTCGGCAGACGCCCGCCGCACTGGACGAAGTCGCGCGCGTGTTCGCCTACACTCGCTGGCAACGCATCGTGAGGCTCGTGCTGCCCGCGGCGGTTCCGACGCTCGCCACCGGCGTGCGCCTTGCCTTCACGAAGGCGTGGCTCGCGCTCGTCGTGGTCGAGCTCGTGGCGTCCTCAGAGGGACTCGGCTATCTGATCGTGTATGGCCGCCAGCTCTTTCAGCTCGATCTCGTGATGGCGTCGGTGGTCGTGGTGGGGGCGGTCGGCCTCGTCATCAATCGTCTGCTCGATGTGCTCGAGCGGCGTTTGCGGCGCGGCACGCCCTCGGCGTTTCGCGTCTGACGACGCGCGATTGCCGTCATTGAGGAGAGTTGAATTCACCATGAAGATATCGTTTGCACGAGCGTCTGCGCGTCCCGATTGCGCCTGTGACGCGGCCACCGCAGCCAGGCCGCGCCGTACTGTCGATTTGCGTGGCGCTACCCTGCCGCTCGTCGCCATCGTGCTGTGGTGGGCATTGAGCGCCTCGCATGTCGTGAAGAGCGGCCTGCTCGTGAGTCCCGCCGATGTGATTCGCACCGCTCACGAACAGATCGGGAGCGGCGCGTTGTTCCGCGCGCTTTCGGCGTCGCTTGCCCGCGAAGCCTGCGGCTTCGCCATCGGCGCAACGGCGGGGTTCCTGCTGGGCGGCGCGCTGGGGCTCTCGCGCATCGCCGCACGCGTCGTGGGGCCGAGCTTCGACACCTTCAAACAGATCTCGCTGTTCGCGTGGATTCCGTTGATTTCCGTATGGTTCGGGCTCGGCGACGCCGCCAAGGTGGTGTTCCTTTCGCTCGCGGCGCTGCTCCCGGTTGCCGCCCATACGTGTGACGGCATTCACGCCGTGCCGCGCCAATACGTCGAACTCGCGCAGGCGTTGCGCTATTCGCGCCTGCAGCTCGTGCGCTACGTATTGTTGCCGGCCGCGTTGCCCTCTATTTTTACGGGCCTCTATCTCGCGCTCATCTATTCGTGGCTGGCCACGCTCGGCGCGGAGTATCTGCTCGTTGCGGGCAGCGGCATCGGCAATCTTCTGATCGACGGCAGCGAGCAGTTCCGCATGGACCTCGTGCTGTTCGGCATCGTCGTCGTGGGCGCGATCGGCTGGGCGCTCAACGCCCTCGCACGGCGCGTGGAGCGAACGGTGCTGGCGCGGCTGCACATCACCGCCCAATGATCCGGATTGCAAATCAATCAACCTGGGAGAAAAACCGATGAGCGCCACTGAACCCGCCGGACTCGACATTCTGCACGTGAGCAAGCGCTACGGCGCGGGCGAGTCCACGCTCGTCGTGCTCGACGACGTGACGCTGCATGTCCGCCCCGGCGAATTCGTGAGCGTGCTCGGCTCGAGCGGATGCGGAAAATCCACCCTGCTGCGCCTGATCGCCGGCCTTGACGCCGGCTATAGCGGCGCGATCATGATGCGCGGCGAACGTGTGGGCGACACCTCGCTCGAGCGCGGCATCGTGTTCCAGGATCATCGGCTGTTTCCCTGGCTCACGGCGGAACAGAACATCCTGGCGGCGCTGCGCAACGCCCCGCTGTCGGCACGCGAAAAGCACGACGCGGTGGCCGAGCACATCGCACTCGTGGGCCTGACGGGCTTCGAGCGGGCATATCCGCATCAGCTCTCGGGGGGCATGGCGCAGCGCGTGGCGATCGCGCGTGGCCTCGTCAATCGCCCGCGCGTGCTGCTGCTCGACGAACCCTTCGGCGCGCTCGACGCTCTCACGCGCAGCCGTCTGCAAAACGAACTGCTGCGCATCTGGGAACGCGAACGCATCACGATGATCCTCGTCACGCACGATGTCGACGAGGCGATCTACCTGGGCGAGCGTGTCGTGACGATGGCGCCGCGACCCGGCCGCATCCGTCGCATCGCCGACGTGGCATTGCCGCGCCCGCGTGACCGCGCGGATCCGCGCTTCGTGCGACTGCGCGACGAGATACTCTCCGACTTCTCCGACGCCACGACACCGCCCGGCGACACGCTTTTGCCCGATACCCCTGCGCAATCTTCAGGTCAATGGCGCATGGCGTGGTAAGCGCGCCGACCGACCGACTGGTCGGTCGCGCGTCCTCCCTCCTCTTGATCCCGGCACCACCGGCGACACCCGGATGTGCCAATTGCGCCCGGCGTGAGAAAATCTCTTCTCGAACGGAAACGCACGACGCGCCAGTGCCTTCGCGGCAGCCCGCTTTCCCGTAATTAGCCGTCTTTTCTACCGGATTATCGACATATCCCGCCGATTCGACGATCGAGCACCTAGGAAACGGCTGTCCGGGGCAACGTGACGCGAAGTTTTCCGATCCATCAGGGGTCGGCTCAGCGTAAACTCCCGCTGTTGCCATTCGATAGTGTCGATTCATGATCAAGAGAGAAACATCCATGCCAGACAACACCCACCCGCACGACGGTCACTCCGAGTCGTGCGGCTGCGACCTGTTACACCTGCTCGACGGCGTGGAAGAATTCACTCATCACGTTTTCCCGGGCAACAAGGAGCTGTTCCACAGCCTCGCCCATAGCCAGGCGCCGCACACGCTCTTCATCACCTGTGCCGACTCGCGCGTTTCGCCGGAAATGATCACGCAGGCCAAGCCCGGCGACCTGTTCGTTTGCCGCAACATCGGCAATATCGTGCCGGCGTATGGCGAAATGCTCGGCGGCGTTTCGGCCGTCGTGGAGTTCGCTGTGCTCGAGCTCAACGTGAAGCAGATCGTGCTGTGCGGCCATACCGATTGCGGCGCGATGAAGGGGCTCGCCTCGGGCGCGGAAGCCACGGCCGACATGCCCACCGTGCACGCGTGGCTGCGCAACGCGGAAGCCGCGCGCAGCGTGGTCAAGACCCGCGGTCTGGACGACGACCAGGTCGTTCAGGCGCTCGTGGAGGAAAACGTCCGCCTGCAACTCACCCACCTGCGCACGCACCCCGCCGTCGCGGCGCGCGTGGCCCAGGGCCAGCTCGAACTGCAGGGCTGGGTCTATGACATCGGCCACGGCAAGGTCACCGTGCTGGACGAAGCACACGGCAAGTTCCTGTCGCTCGGCGAAGCGCGTGCGCGCCTGCGCAAGCGCCTCGAGGAATAATGACCGGGCGCTGACGCGCCCACGCCTTCACGCTGGCTGCCAGGCTCAATTCAGGCCAGCGCCGGGGCGGCGTGAACCGCCGCCCCATCACACCGCCCTTATGCATTCCGCATGAATTGAAGTGCGTCCACAGCGCACTTCACGTCTTGTCGCGCGATTTTCTCAATCTGCGCAATAATTCTTTGCAAATTAGGGGTTTACCCTAGGGCAAAACCCGACTACACTCTCGCCCGTACTACATGCGGCGCCCTGCCGCACAAGAAGAAGAATTCCGGAGGTTGGTCGCTATGCAGCACGTTGCCCCGCCGTCGCATCACCTGTCTCGTCCCGGCTTCAACCGCACTACCGGCGCATTACGCCGTCCCACGCTTCGCTAGTTCAGCGTGCGTGTCCTGCCGTCGCGCACGCGCCGCGGCAGGCGAACTTGAAAGGCCCACTCCGCGTCATCGCCGTTTCACGCCGCCGCTCCCATGGCGGCAAACGGCGCGCGCCCTTGCGCGTATGGACGCCCGGTAATGGGCTTCGCACCCGTCACGGGCCGAGCGCCCGGTTACCGAAGGAGAAGCATCCATGGAGTCCGCGCAGAACCGTCAGTCGAAAGTCGAAGTGAAGTTGTTCCTGCACCCGGAAGATCATTACCGCGCGATGGCCGCCGCGAAAACCCTCAATCTCGCGGAGCGCGAGTTCTTCGCGCTGGCGCTGCATCTGGGCGCGACCCAGATCCTGCGCCAGACCGAAGCGGCTTGACGAAGCCTCACCGGGCGAAGCAACCCGTCACACCGGTGACGGGTTGCGCTCGGCAAAGCCCTCCTGGTGCCAGTAGGGGTAGACAGGCCGCACCGCGCTCGCGGCGTCGAGCTTCGCCACCTGCTCGGGCGTGAGGTTCCAGCCGACCGCGCCGAGGTTCTGGCGCAACTGCGCCTCGTCGCGCGCGCCGATCAGCACCGTCGCGACCGTCGGCCGCTGCAGCAGCCAGTTCAGCGCGATCTGCGGCACGGTCTTGCCGGTTTCCTGCGCGATTCCGTCGATGGCGTCGAGCACGCGAAAGAGGTACTCGTCCGGCACCGGCGGACCCTGCTCCGCCGTCTTGTGCAGACGGCTCTTTTCCGGCAGCGGCTGGCCGCGCCGGATCTTGCCCGTCAAACGCCCCCAGCCCAGCGGGCTCCACACCACCGCGCCCACGCCCTGGTCGAGCCCGAGCGGCATCAACTCCCACTCGTAGTCGCGGCCGATCAGCGAGTAGTACGTCTGGTTCGCGACGTAACGCGGATAGCCGTAGCGCTCGGCCACGGCCAGAGACTTCATCAGATGCCAGCCCGAGAAGTTCGACACGCCCGTGTAGAGAATCTTGCCTGCGCGCACGAGTTCGTCGAGCGTGGACAGCACCTCTTCGGCCGGTGTGCGCGCATCGAATCCATGCAACTGGAACAGGTCGATATGGTCGGTCTGCAGACGCTTGAGCGCCGCGTCGACCGCGCGCTTCAGGTGGAAGCGCGACGAGCCCACGTTATTGGGCTCGTCGTCGAAGCGGAAGGTCGCCTTGGTCGAGATGATCGCCTTGTCGCGGCGCCCCTTGAGCGCTTCGCCGAGCACCGACTCCGACGCGCCGCTCGAATAGATATCGGCCGTGTCGAACATCGTCACACCGGCGTCGAGGCAAATGTCGATGAGCTTGCGCGCTTCGGCGACATCGGTTGCGCCCCAGGCCTCGAAGAACTCGCCTTTGCCGCCGAACGTGCCGGTGCCGAAGCTCAGCACCGGCACCTTCATTCCGGACGCACCCAGAAAACGGTATTCCATTTCCGATCCTCCATTAATCAAGGGGTTGACGATGAGTTGCCGACAGCGGACGAGTCTACGCGTTTCGATTCGGGCTTGCCGCGAAGGCCTCACGGAGAAGACCTCGCAGCGCCGCCGACCGCCGCGCGGCTGTACAGATGTGTTTTCCTAATGAAAACTGTCGCCTTTCGCTGCGGGCTTTGGGCTTCACTATCCGGTCCGCAGTGTTCCGATCGGCACTCTCTCCGCTGCCCGCCCATGCTCCGTACCAGGTCTCGGCGTTCAAGTCCGGCCTGCTGCTGCTCGCGAGCGCACTCGGCAATCTCGGCATGAAGGCGCTCACGACGCGCATTCTCGCCCGGTACGCCGCTCGCCATCGTGTTGATCGTCGTGTTCGTCCACGGCATGGCGCGCTCGGTGCAGTTTTCGACCCTCGCCACGCTGGCCTACGCCGACGTCGCGCAGCCGCAGATGAGCGCGGCCAGCACGCTCTGGAGCGCGGCGGCGCAGATGACCATCGGCCTCGGCATTGCGTTTGGCGCGCTCGCGCTGCGGGTGGCCGCGAACCTGAACGGCGAAACCACGGAACACGTGTTCACGCTCGACGACTTCCGGATCGCCTTTCTCGCGGCCGGCGTGCTCACGCTGGTTTCGGTGCGGGGTTATGCGCAGATGGCGCGCGATGCGGGACAGAGCGTGGGCGGCGGCTCGCGCAGGCAGCGCGCGTAAGTCACGCCGCGCGGCTGGCGACGCGCGCGGTGCAACGACCGTTATTTGGAAAGGCTCGCCCGCACGGTGTATTCGGCTTCCTCGCCCGCTTCGAGCTCATCGGCATGGGCATGCGCCGCGTGGAACTCGTTGGACAGCGGCTCGACCGGATAGCCGTGGCGCTCCCACGCGTCGAGCCCGCCCTTGAGCGCGCGCGCATGATAGATGTGCTTGTTGCGCAACTGATCGACGATGCGCTTGGCCGTCGCCTCGTTCGGGCACACGCAGTACACGACGATCGGACGCCCGATCAGCTCCGGCGAGAGTTCTTCGCTCGATTCGAGATTCAGCGGCCGCGCGCCGGGAATCCGGTAGGCCTCCTTCTCGCGCACGGCATGCGGGCGCGCGTCGAGCACGATGGGCGGCGCGCTCGACTTCATCATCTCGTCGAGTTGATCGGGCGAAATGCGGTGCGTCGCCAGCCAGTGGCGGAACTGCATGCGCCGCAGCCAGCGCCAGGCGAGGAACAGCACGCCGGCCACGGCGAGCACGTCGAAAATCGTCATGCCGTTCGCGCGCACGAACGCCGCGAAGCGGACGATTTCCGCATGCAGCGCCGCGCCGCCGAGCAGCCAGGTGCCCGCCCACAACGCCGCGCCGACCGTGTCCCACAGCAGGAAAACGTGCACCGCCACCGTCGTCGTGCCGAGCAGCGGCGCGGATATCAGGCCGAGCCCCGGCACGAACTTCGCCACGGCGAGAATGGGCGCGCCGTAGCGCTCGAATACGTTGCGCGCGATGCGGATCGTCGTGTCCAGCGACAGCGAAAACCGCACGAGCCCGTTAAGCAGACGCCGCCCGCGCTTGCGGCCCGCGGCGAACCACAGCGAATCCGCGAGCAGCGTGGCGATCACGGCCGCGGCCAGCAGGCTCCCGTAGGATGTCTCGCCGCTCGCCGCCATCGTGCCCGCGAGAATCAGCACCGGCGCGGCCGGCACGGGCACGCCCAGTTGCGTGACGAGTACGCTGAGAAAGACCGCTCCGGCGCCGAAATCGGGTGGAATCGCGGTGGGGAGCGTCAACATTTCGAGATAACCTGCGCGCAGGGATATTCAGGTAAGGAAACATGGCGCGCATACCGCGCCGGCCGAGGGTGGAGATTACCCCAACGTGCCATTCCTTGCTCACGTTGACGCAGGCTCCACGGCGGCATCGGGCGGGCGATCCGGCCCCGCTGCTGGCGCTTTCGCGGCGATGCGAAACGGTGCTAATCTCGTAAAAGTTGCTTCTTCCAGCCGTTTTCCGTCAAGAAACACATGCGTTACTGGCATCTCGATCGACCGAGACAGGCAGGTCAATTCGACCTCTCGCGCGTCACCAGCCTCGTTTCGGCCATCGGCCGCGACGACGCCAATGCGCTCGCCGCCGAAGTGCTGAACATGCTCGGACCGGCGACTTCGGTCACGCAGTGCACCGTGTTCGCCTACGAATTCGGCAACCGGCCGCGCACGGTTTCCGTGGCCGATCATCGCGGCGGGCGCTTTCTGCGCGACGTCGCCGACACCTACGCGCGCCTCTTCTACGCGCTCGACGGCAATCAGCAGATCGTCAGCGGCGGCTCGGCCGACAAACCCGGCTCGTCGCTCGTGCTGCACTGGCAAAGCAGCGCCGACATCGCGCACGACGGTTACCGCACCGCGTGTTACGCCACGCCCAACGTGTCCGACCGGCTCTCGCTGCTGCTGCAGCCGGCCGCCGACATCTGGCTCTCCGTGAACCTGTACCGCGAAAGCGACGCCGGCAATTTTCAGCCGGGCGAAGTGGAGCTGGTCGAATCGCTCGCGCCGCTGATCGGCGAGTCGGCGCGGCATCACTATGCGATTCGCGGCCAGAGCCAGCTCGGCATTCCTCAGATGATGCTCGCGCGCCTGCGCGGACTCTGCCCCACGCTTTCCAAGCGCGAACTCGACGCCCTGCGCGGCGTGCTCGAAGGGCGCAGCGCGGTTGAAATCGCAGAGTGCATGGGCGTGAAGCCCAGCAGTGTGGTGACCTATCAGAAGCGTGCGTATCAGCGGCTGGGCATTTCGAGCCAGCGGCAGCTTTTTGCGCTTTGTCTGGCGACGGATCAGGGCTAACCACCCGCCGCCAGCGCGCGCAGAAAAACGACTGCGCAAAATCTCCCCCCGTAAGCCCCCTGTACCCAAATTGAGGACAGCGGGCCGCGCCTCGCGCTCCATACTGACTTCATCGCCAGCGCCCTGCTCGGGGCAAGCCGGCAAGCACAAGACTTACGTATCGGAGACGCAATCCCCATGAGCGCCGGATTCAAACCCTATCCGTTCGAGGCGAAGCAGTACGCCGCCCGCCTGCCCGAACTCGAAGGCGGCGGCGAGACGCAACGCCACGCCGTGACAATCGTCGGCGGCGGCCCGGTGGGCCTCGCCATCGCGCTCGGCCTCGCGAAGCACGGCGTGCGCTCGGTGCTGATCGAAGCCGACGAATCGGTCTGCTACGGCAGCCGCGCGATCTGCATCTCGCGCCGCAGCCTGGAAATCATCGAGCGCCTCGGCGCGCTCGACGGCTTCCTCGCCAAAGGTCTGCCGTGGACCGGCGGGCGCAGTTTCTATCGCAACGACGAAGTGCTGCACTTCACGATGCCGCAGGACGAAAACCAGAAGCTGCCGCCCATGGTCAACCTCGCGCAGTACCACATCGAACAGTTCCTGCTCGATGCAGCGGAGCGGCACGCCGATCTCATCGACATTCACTGGCGCACGAAAGTGACGGCACTGCAGGACGACGCCCATGGCGCGACGCTCTCGCTCTCCACGCCCGCAGGCGACTACACCGCGCAAACCGACTGGCTCATCGCCGCCGACGGCGGCCGCAGCACGGTGCGCGAGTCGCTCGGCCTGAAGCTTCAGGGCACGAGCTACGAGGGCCGTTATGTGATCGTCGATATCCTGCTCGACAGCGCGCGGCCCACGGAACGGCTCGCCTATTTCGACCCGGCGTCGAATCCCGGCTCGACCGTGCTCGTCCACAAGCAGCCCGACAACGTCTGGCGCATCGACTATCAGCTGCGCGACGGCGAGGACGCGGACGAAGCGATCAAGCCCGAAAACGTCATGCCGCGCGTGCAGAGCCTGCTCGACATGATGGGCGAGACAGCATCGTGGTCGCCGGTCTGGATCACGATCTACAAGGCCAACGCGCTCACGCTCGAGCGCTATCGCCACCGCCGCGTGCTGTTCGCGGGCGACGCGGCGCACCTCGTGCCGATCTTCGGCGTGCGCGGCGCGAACTCGGGCATCGACGACGCCGACAACCTCGCGTGGAAGCTCGCGTATGTGGTGAAAGGCCTCGCGAGCGACGCGTTGCTCGACAGCTACTCGGACGAGCGTGTCTACGCCGCGCACGAAAACCTGAGCTACGGCACCAAGAGCACGGAGTTCATGGCGCCGCCGTCGTTCGCCTTCGATCTGATGCGCACCGCCGTGCTGAGCCTCGCGCGCGAGCACGCCGCCGTGCGCTCGCTGATCAATCCGCGCCAGACTTCGGCCATCGCCTACGCGGCCTCGCCGCTCAACGCGGCCTCCGATGCCTTCGCGAACGGCCCGGCGCCGGGCACGGCGCTGCCCGAATGCCCGCTCACGATCGTCGATCAGGCCGGCGCGCGCGAAGGCCACGTGACCGACTTGATCGCGCCAAGCTTCACGGCGTTCTACTTCAGCGAGGATGGCGCGACGCCCGCCCCGATCGCCGCGCTCGAAACGACGCTGGCCGCCCGCGCTCTGCCGTTCGCGCTGGTGCCGCTCGCACAGCGCCAGCCCGGCGACGCATCACGCCGCAGCGGCTGGGATCGAACGGGACGCCTGTTCCCGATGTACGGCGCCCGGCCCGGCACGCTCTACCTCGTGCGCCCGGACGGCCACGTGCTCGGCCGCTGGCACGGCGAAGCCGGCACCGCCGCCAAGCAGGCGCTCGCCGCCCTCGACCACGCGCTGTGCGCCTGAGCGCTGGCGGATACACCTAAAGATGGAGAAAGCCATGACCGACAGCGAACTCGACGCCGTCTACACGCAGCTGTGCAAGACCATGACCAATCTGGGCGAAGCCAACGGCCCGCTCTTTCTCGCGCGCTTCGCGCTGCTCGCGATCGAGCGGATCGGCAACGCGCAAACCTGCCTCGAGTTGATCGACGCCGCAGGCAAGAACGTTTCCGCAGCGGTGCCGGAATGAGGGAACGCGCGGTGCGCCTCAGCTCTGCGTCGACTGCACGAGCCGCGCCAGGCGCGAGCGGTTGCTGACGCCGAGTTTCTGAAACGAACGATCGAGATGGGTGCGCACGGTCGTATAGGAAATGCCTAGCCGCTCGGCGATCTCCTTGTCGAGCAGCCCTTCCACCACGAGCGCGACCACGTCGCGCTCGCGCCGCGTCAGGCGGTTGATTGCTTCGTTATCCGCAGTGCAGGTGTCGCCGCCCGGCGGCGGCAGAACCTGCCCCGTCTGCGCGCGCGAGCGCGCCAGCGCAGCGATGAAAGCCGGGCGCACCAGATCGAACAGCACCAGTTCCCGATCGGACAAGTGCTCGCGTCGCTTGCCGCGCCCAATGCGCAGATGATCGAGATGCTCTTCGCCCGACCAGACGAACAGGTCCGCGCCCGCATGCAGGCCATCCGCGCGCAGCAGTTCGAGCAGGCGCCGCCCCACCTCGAGTCGCAAGGCGCCCTCGGGCAAGATATGGTCGGCCAGCAGCTTGAAGACGTCGGCGATCAACGCGAGTTCGCGGTTCGTCAAGTCCATGCTCGGGTGCGATGAAAAGTGGGCGCGCGCCTCGCTTGCGCGGCGGCGCAAACGTCAGAGCCTGGTGACCTCGCCTGACGGATTCAATATGCAGCGCGACTCTGAAGCGTGAAGCGGAAATGCCGAAAAGAAAATGGGGCGGCAAATGCCGCCCCAAGAAAAACACACGCCGGCAAAGGGCTGTCTTCCGCCGGAGGTTGCATAGTACGCGATGAACAGCGGAGCGGCATCCCCAAATTTGAGGACAAACGCTCATGTCATGCAAACATTTGCCGCCTCATGCCGGCTTGCCGATGCGAAAGGGTTGGCGTTCATGCGCGGCGCATCGTTTCGCATGGCGTCGCGGTTTTACTGGATCAGACGCGACACGCCACGGCCGCGCGGATCGGAAACCGCGTCGGGCGTATCGCCGTTGATCCGGATCGCCTGAATGTCGCCGTTGAAGTTCTGCGCCTTCAGCACGTAGCCCTTCGCCTCGACCTGCTTGGCGAGTTCGCCGTCGATCGGCGCATACGGCTCCCAGAAAATCGTGTTGGGCGGCAGCAACTGATGGTGGAAGCGCATGGCCGCCACCGAGTCCTTCAACGGCATGTCGAAGTCATAGTTGTTGTTGATGACCTGGAACACCGACGTGAAGATGCGCGAGCCGCCCGGCGTACCGATCACGAGCGCCACCTTGCCGTCCTTCGTGAGGATGGTCGGCGTCATCGACGAAAGCGGACGCTTCTTCGGCGCAATTGCGTTCGCGTCGCTGCCCACCACGCCGAACATGTTCGGCACGCCGGGCTTGGACGCGAAATCGTCCATCTCGTCGTTGAGCACGATGCCGGCGCCCGGCACGACCACGCCCGAACCGAAGTAGCCGTTGATCGTGTACGTGTTCGAGACGGCGTTGCCCCACTTGTCGACCACCGAGAAGTGCGTCGTTTCCGCCTTCTCAGGCATCGAGGTGCCGAGGCCCGGCTGCACGCTCCTGGTGTCGGATGGCTTGTCGGGATCGACTTCGGCGGCGCGCTTCGCGAGGTACGCGTCGTCGGTGAGCTGCGCGACCGGCACCTTGTAGAAGTCGGGGTCGCCGAGATATTGCGCGCGATCCGCGAACACGCGTTTCTCGATCTCCGAGATCAGGTGGATGTACTGCGGCGAATTGAGCGGCACGTCCTTGAATTGCGGCGCCAGCATCGACTTCATCTTGAGCAGCTGCACGAGGCCCACGCCACCCGAACTCGGGGGCGGCGCAGTGATGATCTCGTAGCCGTTCCACTTCGCCTCCACGGGCTGGCGCCACACTGCCTTG
Source organism: Paraburkholderia sp. BR10937 (assembly GCF_040965695.1). NCBI lineage: Bacteria > Pseudomonadati > Pseudomonadota > Betaproteobacteria > Burkholderiales > Burkholderiaceae > Paraburkholderia > Paraburkholderia sp. BR10937. The sequence goes on along the minus strand of NZ_JBFRCL010000031.1, from coordinate 79,530 downwards.
TACTCCTGCAGGTCGCGCTTCGTGATGAGGCCGTGGCCCTTCATCGAGGCGGCGATCAGGTCCGCGGTCTTGCCGTCGTAGAAGTCCTTCGCGCCCTGGTTCGCAATGCGCGTGAGCACGTTGGCGAGATCGGGCTGCTTGAACGTCACGCCCTCCTTCAGGTTGCCGAAGTAGTCGTCGAAATTGGTCTTGTCGGCGAAGTCCTTTTCGGCGGCCTCACGGCGCTTCGCGAGCTGCTCGTCCACCACGAAGCCGTCGCGCGCGTATTTGATCGCCGGCGCGAGCACCTGCTTCCATGGCAGCCGGCCGAAGCGCTTCTGCGCTTCCCACATGCCCTCGACCGTCCCAGGCACGCCCACGGCGTCGTAGCCGTAGAGGCTCTTGCCCGGGATCACGTTGCCCTTGTCGTCGAGGTACATCGTGCGCGTGGCGGCGAGCGGCGCGCGTTCGCGATAGTCGAGGAAGTACGGCTTGCCGTTCACGTAGAGCGTCATGAACCCGCCGCCGCCGATGTTGCCGGCTTCGGGGTACGTCACGGCGAGCGAGAAGGCGATGGCGACCGCCGCGTCGACGGCGTTGCCGCCCTCCTTGAAGATCTGCTCGGCGGCGTCGGCCGCGTACTTGTCGGCAACGGCCACGGCCGATGCATTGAGGACCGCAGGGCGTTGCTGCGTATCCTTCGCAAAGGCCGGCGTGGCTTCGAGGAAGCCCGTGGACAAGGCGGATAGCGAAAGCAGTGCGAGAGCGGCAGCGGAAATTTTCGTTCTTTCAACCAGCTTCATCGAGTTCACCCCATGATTCGGTTTGTTGGCCTACCGGAAACCTGCCTTGGCCTTATAGCACGCCAGGCTAACGATTGCGATCCGGCGATCCGCTGATTCCGCTGCCGTGCAAGACGGCGTCTTTCTGGACTGGATCAGGCCTTGCCTCGCCGCCCGCGCGCAATTTCTTCGCCCGCATTCGCGGGCAAACGCATCGTCACCGGAATGGACGCCACCGAAAAGAGCCCGACCACGAGAAACGCGGGCCAGAAATCGGACCAGACGATGGCCGGATGCCCTTGCACCCGATGCGAAATCTGCAGTACGAGGCCCGCGATCGTCACGCCGAGGCCGAGCGACACCTGCTGGATCACGCTTGCCACGCTCGTGGCGCGGCCGATGTCGCGCGTCGGAATATCGGCATAGGCGAGCGAATTGAGGCCGGTGAATTGCAGCGAAGGAAAGATCCCGCCCGCGAGCACGATGACCCAGATGAGCCACACGGGCATGCCAGGCGAAAACGAGCCGCATATCGCGATGGCCGTGCCCGCGAGCACCGCGTTGACCATCAGCGTGCGGCGAAAGCCAAAGCGCCCGAGCACGCGCGAGACGATCGCCTTCATGAAGATCGAGCCGAACGCCGAAGCGCAGGTGATGGCGCCTGAAGCGAACGCCGTCATGCCGAGCCCTTCCTGCAGCGTGAGCGGTAACAAAAATGGCACGGCACCGAGCCCGATGCGAAACAGCGACCCGCCCGCCACGCTCGCATTGAACGTGGGGATGCGCAGAAATTTCAGATCGAGCACGGGCCGCTCGACACGTTGCGCATACAACCAATACGCCGCCAGCAACAACGCGCCGATCACGCACATCGTCACCGCGGTGCCGGTGGCGACGATCTCGCCGCCCACGAGCGAGAGGCCGAGCATGAACAGCGACGCCCCACCCGCGGAGAGCACGAAGCCGGCCCAGTCGAGCCGCCCCGGATGCTCCTCGTGCATGTTCTCGATGTGCCGGTTCGCGAGCCAGATGCCGAGCACGCCAATCGGAATGTTGATGAAGAAAATCAGCCGCCAGTGCAGATACGTGGTGATGAAGCCGCCGAGCGGCGGCCCCACGACTGGCCCGAGCAGCGCGGGCACCGTGAGATAGTTGACCGCGCGAATGAAGTCCGATTTGGGCAGCGAGCGGAAGATGATGATCCGGCCCACCGGCACCATCATCGCGCCGCCGATGCCCTGCACGAAGCGCGCGGCCACGAACATCTCGAGCGAGCGCGAAGCCGCGCACAACAGCGACCCGGCCATGAAGATGCCGATGGCAGTGCGAAACACATTGCGCGAGCCGAAGCGATCGGCCACCCAGCCGCAGATCGGGATGAACACGCCCAGGCCGATCACGTAGCTCGTGACGGCCAGCTTGAGTGTGATGGGGTCCTGGCCGAGATCGCGGGCCAGTGCGGGGAGCGCGGTGACGATGACCGTCCCGTCCACGTTCTCCATGAACATCGAGCACGCGACAATGAGCGGAACGATGAAGGTGCCGAGGGCTAATGGCATGGGCAGGAACGACGATCAGCGCGGCTGATGGCGTAAAGCTGCCATTATGGCCCTTGTTGCGGAAAACGGGAACCCGGCAACAGATGAAGCGGCGCGCTTTGTGTGTGCGCCACGCAGCAAACGCGCGCGCAAAAGCAAAAGCCGCGAAGCCCGCCTCCGCCTTCAAGCGGAGACAGACCTCGCGGCCTGATTCAAGCAATCAGCGTCGGGCAATCCGCGCAGATGCGCTTTAGATAGCGGCCTGCTTCACGCGGCTCACCACGGGACGCAGTTGCGGCAGCACCTGCTCCGCGGCGCGCGTGACGTCGTTGGGGAAGTCGATCTCGATCCACGGCGCGCCGGTCACGTCCGCCGTTTCGAATTCGCTGCCGCGTTCGAGCAGCAGGTCGCGCAGCGCTTCTTCGTGCGGCAGGTTCGCGCGGCCCGTATCGACGTAGCCTTCGACGATCTGCGCAAAGCGGCGCGCCGTCGCTTCGTTGAGGCGGAAGAAACCCACCGACTCGCCGATCGTGTCGTATTGCAGACCGACCGCCAGCTGCTTGCGCAGTTCGACGGGCACGCCGTTGCGCAGGCACAGCTTCACGGGCTCGTCGCCGGATTCGAAGTCGCGGTCGATCAGGAGACGGTTGGCCGGCGCCTCGCCCGCCACGAGCGGTGCGAACACGCGTTCGTCGTAGAGCACGTCGGCGTCCATGAGCAGCACGTCGCCGCCGCGCGTGAGCGCTTCTGCCGTGCGATGCACCGTGAGCACGCTGCCCAGGTCGAAGCGCGGATTCATCACGACCTCGACCTTGTGCGGCCAGTTGATGCGCTTGAGTTCGGCCTCGACCAGCTCAGGCTGGAAACCGAGCGCAAGCACGACTTCCGTGACACCCGCCTCTTCCAGAAATTGCAGATGGCGTTCGAGCAGCGTCACGCCCTCGAACTGCAGCAGACATTTCGGAAACTGTTCTCCAGCGGGTTGCTGAAGGCGCAGGCCGAGGCCTGCCGCGAGAATGATGGCGCGCATGCGCAAACGTTCCTTGGAAGAAAAAGGTCAATCGGCGACTTCGACAGCGGGGACGCGCAAGGCGCGCCGGCGTTGCCAGCTACGTTCGCTGAAATGCAGATACAGAAGGCCCGGCAAGCCGAGCAGGATTTCTCGCGCGCGCTTGGCAAGCGAGAGCGCGAGCGCCGCCTCGGGCGGCAGGCCGACGAGCGGCGCGAGCAGCAGATAACCGCCCTCTTGCACGCCCAGCGAGCCAGGAATGGCGAAGGCCGCACCGCGAATCGCCTGGCCGATGCTCTCGAGCAGCAGTGCATCGATCCAGCCTACGGGATGGCCGAGAAAGCGCAGCGCGAGCCACACTTCCACCGTGCCCACGAGCCAGCCCGCGAGGCTCAGCGCGAAGCTGGCCGCCACGCGGCCGCGCAGGGCATAAAGCGATGTGACGGCTTCGTCGATGGCGTCGGCGCGCGTGGCGAGCGCCGACCAGTCGCGCTTGCCGAACACTTTCGATGCGAGGCGCAGCAGGCGGCCGAACAGACCGCGGCGCTGCGCGACATAAAACAGCGCGATCAGGCCGCCGAGCACGGCGGTCGCGATCAGCGCGGCGACGCCGAGGTCGCGCGGCGCGCCATTCGCGGCGTAGGCCGAAAAAAGCACGATGCCGAATACGGCGAAGACGATCTGCGCGACGGCTTGCAGCGTCGTGCTCACGGTGATGGCCGCAGCCGCATTGCGCATCGACATGCCGCGTTGCCCGAGCTGGCGCACCATCGCCACGGGGCCGCCGATCTGGCCCGCGGGCAACAGGCTGTTGACCGATTCGCCGGTCCACCGCGCGAGCAGTGCATCGCGCTGATCGACGCGCTCGTCCTTGCCGAAGAGCACGGCGATCGCGCCCGCGTCGAGTGCGAGCGGCACGACGTGGAACGCCGCGACGAGGACGAGGCCCCAGCCGGCGGCCGCGAGCGCGCCCGTTACCGAGCCGAGCCCCTGCCAGGCGAGCAGCGCAATGAAGAGCGCCGTGCCGATCGACAGCAGCAGGATGGCTGCGCGGCTCACGCCTTGCCCCCCAACGCCTTGCGGAACACCTGGCGGAAACCGAAGTACGCGATGGCGTCCTTCATGTTCGAAATGAAACGCCGCCACGGGCGCATGTTCGGGTTCGTCACATATTCGAGCGTGAGCGACACACGCACTTCGCCTTCGAGGCTCGGCGTGACGCGATGGCGAAGCTTGTCGCCGTCGAACACGATGAGCGCGCCCGGCGGGTACTGCACCGAGCCCGGTTCATCCGCCTTGTTCGGGTCTTTCGTGTGCAGCTCGTAGTCGAGCTTGCACGACGACTCGTCGATTACGCCGAGCAGCACCGTATAGCGGCGGCCGTCGTAATACGATGTGTCGTAATGCCAGCCGATGTGATCGCCGGCGCGCGTGTAGTAATAGAGCGCGTAAGCGTGCGGGTCGTCTTCGGGCGAGAGCTGCAGGCGGTCGCCCGTGATCTTTTCGAGCCATGCGATGAGTTGCGGCGAGCGGTAAAGCTCGGCGATGTACGGCGCGAGGCGGTCGATGGTGTGACGGCTCACGCTGCCACCCGCTTTATGGCCCGGCAGATAGTTGCGGTTGACTTCGGGAAGCAGTGCGTTGGCCGCGTCGATCAACTGCTGCGTGGCGTCGGCGGGCAGAAAATCGGTGAGATACAGGAACGAGCCCTGGCTCTGGTAGTCGTCGCGCAGGCGCACGGTGTTCAGCGGTTGCAGCGCGCGGCCGATCGCGGCGTCCGGCCCGCCGGCCGCCGCACGCGAGGCGCGGGCTGGCGCGGAGACGGGCGCCGCTACGACCTGTTCTTGTTCTGCCTGCAAGCTCATCGGCTGCTCCACACCTGGCGGGTTTCCTTGGCGGGGCGCAGGCGGCGCGTCACGCGCACATAGTCGAGCACCACCCAGATGGCGAACAACGACGCCCCGATCGAAGCCGCGATGATGAACGGCGACACGACGCCCGTCAGCGTGACAAGGGGTAGCAGATAGAGCACGTCCTCGGTCTCGAAGCCGCCGGCGAACGCCTGCTGGGTGCCCGCCTTGCCGGCCATTTCCTCGATGCGCATGCGCAGGAAAAAGATCACGGCGACCGCGACGCCCGCGATGCCGCCGAGCACGGCCGGCGGTACTCGCCATTCGGTGCCGGAGTGGGCGGCCACGACGCCGAGGCCGTAGCCCATGCCGAGGAACAGCAGGACGGTGACGAGAGCGTCCGCCGCGAGATCGTAGAAATGCCCGATACGGCTGGTTTTGCCGCTGATACGCGCCAGTTCGCCGTCGGTATGATCAACAAAATTCGACAGAACGATCAGAAATGCACCAATATTGACGTGCAGAAAATCTCCGCGCGCCAGATAAAAACCGCCGACAACGCCAATCAGGAGCCGCAGCGTGGTCAGATGATTCGGGGTAACGCGTGTGGGTACCAGCGGAGTGACGAGCCAGCGCGCCGCGCGGGCGTCCCACGTGCGCGGCAGCGGCACCGCTTTCGGAGCCGTTTTTACAGGTTTATCTTTTTCGGTCATAACCGCGCAATATATACGCCTTCCAGAAATCTTGCAGGTATTCCGACGTTCGTCCCACTTTTTGCTTGTGGTTCTGTAAGGCAAAGCGCCAGACCGGCTTCCGCGGCGCCGCAAGCGGAATCGCGCGAACACGCGTAGAGTGCAACCCTTCGCGCCAGCCCGGGCGTTTTGCGCCCGCCGCAATCCGGCCCCGGCGCACGCACTTTCGCCATTCACGTAATGAAACGCTTTACCTTTGCCGCCCTTTTCCTCGCTGTCCTGACGCTTCTCGCCGGCAACGCCCACGCCGCCGCCATCGACGATTCACTGACTTGTAGCGAGTCCGCACACGACTTCATCTCGGGGCTGATCACGCAAAACCTGATCGATCCGAAGCCCATGAAGGTCGAAAGCAATTCGATCAACGCGTTCTGGCCCGCGCACGGCCAGCGCATGACCGCCTATGGCTTCAGCGTCTTCGCCATCGTGGGTTTCCAGAAGGACGACCCGCTCTTCAAGACCGGCGACGGCACGCCCATCGCCCCTTCCGCCTACGGGGCCGTCGTGGTCAGCACCCAGGCCAGGGTGCAGGCAGCCCTCACGGCGGCAGGCAATAACGCCATCGTCCACCATGCCGGACCGCTATTGACTGCGATCTTCTGCAAGCAGGAGTAAGCGGGCAGGCTTTGAGATTTACTCGATGCGCCCGAAGCCGCCTTCGGCCCAGGCTTCGGCGCGCGCTTTCGTGAGCTTGAAGTTCGGCGCGACGCGCGCCTGAGCGAGCTGCTCGCCGAACGCGTCGATCGCGCTGACGAGCGCGTAGGGCTCGTACTCGTCGGGAACGATGTCGAGCGTCACGTCCACGTCGCCCTCGGCGGTCTGCACGCTCACGCGCTTGTGCAAGAGCGCGCGCAATTGCTGCTCGTGCCGGCGCAGCACCTCCGAAGCGGTCTTCACGAGCGTGTTGAACGCCGACGTATCGAGCGGCTTGGGATTCTTCTTGTCACGGCCCATGGTCCACGGGCCGACGAGTGCAGGTTCCGGCTCTCCATCCTTGATCATTTCGACGGCCCAGCCGTCGTCGTCTTCGTTCTTGATCACGCGCGCGGTCCAGCCGTCCTTGCGCCACAGGCGCGGTTCCTGGATCACCTCGGCTTCGGCTGCGAGGTCATCGGCGGGGAAATCGGGATCGGTTGCGGGTGAGGAATCGGTCATGGCGGGGCTTTCATCGGGTTCTGCGCGGGACTTGCCCGTCGCGGGGCAAGGGCAAGATTCTACCCGGATCGCGTCGCGCGTCGGGCGCCACGTCTTTCTATCCAGCCGTCCCGGATTATCCCGCCATCAAAGCGGAATATCCGACAGCGACTGTAATCATTCCATTTTCCGCAACGCACCATTCCGCCCCGCGCATTAATTTAAAATGATTTTGCGCAGGCAAAAAAAACGCGGCCCGAGAGCCGCGTAAAAACAGATGAAAAAAGACCACCCTTGGTCGAGGGCTGAAGAAATTGTACCTCCGCGCTATGCATGTGTTCAGTCCATGATCTGGAACAGTACCTTTCACCAAACGACAAGAATCGCGCTTGAAAAGGCGTTGAATTCGCGCTATGCGAGCCGCTGCGCGGGTTTGCCGCATCGTCGCAGGTGCACAACAGATTATCCAGACGGACCATTTTGTCGCAGTAGATAATCCAATAGAAAAACGCTTTATATGCAGTCACTTACAGTGATTAATGCCGATCACGAAATGAGATGAATGCATTGTTGCGTCAATTTACGTAAATACATCGAATACCGGGCCTACACTTCGTTGCGAATCATCCGGGCACGAAATCGATTTTCAGAATATTCGGCCTGAGATTCCCCAAGTTCTGACCGGAGAAAAACATGAAAAAAGCACTCATTGCTGCAGGCGTCCTCAGTGCATTTGCCATCAGCGCCCATGCACAAAGCAGCGTCACCCTTTACGGCTCGCTCGACGCCGGCATCGTCTACGCGAACAACGTCGGCGGCCACAGCCTGTGGGCTCAGGGCAGCGGCGCCCTCTCGAACAACTACTTCGGCTTTCGCGGAGCCGAAGACCTGGGCGGCGGCCTGAAGGCGATCTTCACCCTCGAGAGCGGCTTCAATCTCAACAACGGCGGCTACAAGAACGGCGACAGCGGCTTCAACCGCCAGGCCTGGGTCGGCCTGCAGAGCGACCGGTTCGGCACGCTCACGCTCGGCCGGCAGTACGACTCGATGGTCGACTACCTCTCGCCGCTCTCGGAAGCCGGCGCGGGCTACGGCAACAATCTCGCGGGCCACCCATTCGACAACGACAACCTCGCCCAAAGCTATTCGATCAAGAACTCGGTCAAGTACGCCAGCGCAAACTACGCGGGCCTCCAGTTCGGCGGCCTGTACGGCTTCAGCAACGACGCGAACGGCTTCGCGAATGGCCGCGCGTGGAGCGTGGGCGCATCGTATGGCAACGGCCCGCTGAACTTCGCAGCCGCCTACTCGCAACAGAACAACTCCGGCGGCCTCGGCGCCGCGAACAGCGCGGCCTCGGCCGACCAGAACATCTCGGCGCGGCTGCAGCGCTCGTTTGGCGCGGGCGTGAACTACACCTACGGCCCGGCACAAGTTGGCTTCGTGTGGACACACTCGCAGATCGATGGCATGCAGAGTCTCTCGAGTGGCGGCAGCGCGCCGCTGCCGGGCCTCTCGGGCCTGAACCTGCACGTCGACAACTACGAGATCAACGGCGCTTACCATCTGACGCCCGCCCTCGCGTTCGTCGGCTCCTACACGTTCACCGACGGCACGGTCACGGGCAACGGCGGCAACAACAGCCCGAAGTGGCACACAGTGCTGGTTGGCACCGACTACTCGTTGAGCAAGCGCACGGACGTCTATCTCGCCGGCGTCTATCAGCACGCTTCGGGCTCGCTCGGCTATAACGCCGACGGCTCGGGCATCGCGAATGTCGCTGCGATCAATACGCTCTCGCCTTCTTCGACGAACAACCAGGTGGCCGCGACAGTCGGTTTGCGTCACCGCTTCTGATCGCTCGGGGTTGGGGAAACCCGGCGCGATCCGCCACGCTGCCTTGCCTTTGCGAAACGCACATGCGCCACAAGCGCATGTGCGTTTTTTCCTGTTACCTGTTGCATCTTTTTACGTCTGCGTGGGCCTTGATTCAGATCAGCGTGCGTATACTTATTGGCACAATCCGCTGCTTCGATATTGTCACGTCGCCTATGAAAACGCTCACGCAACGACTCCTCGCCGCGACTCCGCTCGCGCTCATCGCCGCTTGTGGATCGACACCGCCGTCCGGAACTGCTTCGAACGGCGAACCGATGATCTACGCTTCGTCGGCGCGTTCGGCATCGTCGGTCGCGAGCTGCCTCGAAGACCGCCTGCCGCACGTGCACAGTTCGCGCGACGGCAATACGACCGAACTGAGCGTGGGCTCGCGCTCGGACGCGTCGTACTTCGTCACGCTCACGCCGAACGGCCACGGCTCGGTCATTCGCGTCACGCACGGCGCTTCCGCGTCGAACGATCCGCCCGAAGAAGAACTGCGCTTCGACGTAGCACGCTGCACGACCTGACGCGCGAACGGCTGGCGCGTGCACCGCACGCGCCACACGACGTTCCGCATGTCGCCCGCGTGTCACCCCTGTCATAACGGCGACACATCTGCGAAGATTGCGCCCCCTTCGACTTCGCAATACACCGCTTCATGGCATCAGGCACCGCACATCACGCCACGGGTTGGGCCGCCGGCGTCATCGCCGCCGCAATCGTCACGCATCAGGGCGCCGATAGCGCCTGGCATCTCTACGCCGCACTCGCGTTCGCGGCGGGTGTCGCGGGCGGATCGGCGCCCGACTGGCTGGAGGTCGCATGGTGGCGCAAGAAGCGGCGCCTCTGGATCACGCATCGCACGTTCACGCACTGGGGCATCGGCTGGATCGCGTTGCTCGTGTGGTCGTATCACAAACTCGGGCACCTGCCCCTCGCAGCGCCCGCGTTCGGCTTCGCTTGCGGAGGCGTGATCCACCTGTTCGCGGACTGGCCCAATCCGCTCGGTGTGCCGTGGATCTTTCAACGACATTCGCTGAACTGGTGGCGCAGCGGGCGTTGCGACCTGATCGTCGTCGCCGCGTCATGGGTGGCCGCGTGGTTTTTCGCCGTGCATGGCGTGCCGCACGACTGGTCGCTCGCGCCGTTGCGACGGCTCGTCTGATTGGTCAGGTTTCCCTGATAACAGGTGCAGGCATGCTGGTAGTCATGCAGCCGATGAAGCGTCGATTGACAATCGTCGGAACTGATCAGGCGCCACATCGCCATTAATCAGGCAACGTTTATTATCGTATTAACCTAAATCAAAATAAAAACGGCGCCCTTTAAAGGGCGCCGCTCCTAAATCGCGTCATGCGGTAATCAGGTGTTCTCTTCGCACTCCGCGCGGCCCATGCGGTAGCCGACGATCAGCCCGGCGTCATAGGCCGACTCCAGCGCGCGGCCAATATCCTCCGCGCTCACGAGGTGTGCGTCGGCGGTCGGCTTCCCGGTCAGTTCGAAGCTCTCGATTCCGAGCGTTCTTCGCGAGATAGCCAGCAACAATTCGAGTCGTTCGTCATGCATTTTGCGCTCTCCACTTGATCTATATCATCTGATTACAATGATAAATATCAAAATCCGTGAGAGCCGCGGCGCATGGACGCATATTGAGGCCTTGCTCTAATATCAAATCCAGGGAATCTTTAAAATTTGTTAAAACATCGACGGATTAATTTTTTAAAATCGTTAATTCGAATCGTTTTAATTCACCGTTGAACAGGGCGTCGATGCGTGACGGCTCGCCCCATACCGCCGAGCCAACGTCGCAGACCGGCCGGCCAGGCGAGGTCAGCGTTTCGCGCGGGCAACCGTTTGATATGATCGGTAAGACATCGCGGGGCCCAACCAGGGCTTTTCGTCAGCATTCGAACGTAGCCCATGGATTCCACGCTCACCCCATCCGCCAGCACGGCGACCACCGACCTCGGCCGCCGCGTGCGCGCCGCGCGCGTCGCTCAGGACCTGACGCTCGATACGGCCAGCCGCCTGTGCGGCGTCTCGCGCTCGACCCTGTCGAAAGTCGAAAACGGCCTCATGTCGCCGACCTTCGACGTGCTGCAAAAGATCGTCGGCGGGCTCAGAATCGACCTGGCCGAGCTGTTCGGCACCCCGCCCAGGCTCAATGCCGGCGGCCGCCGCGCGCTCGCGCGCAACGGCGCAGGTCAGCGCCACGCCTATCGCGGCTATCAGATGGAGTTGCTCGCCACCGATCTCGCGCACAAGGCGATGCTGCCGTTTCGCATCCGCATCACCGCGCATTCGCTCGACGCGTTCGACGACTGGGGCCGCCACGAAGGCGAAGAGTTTCTCTACGTGATCAGCGGCAGCGTGTGCCTGTATTCGGAGCTATACGCGCCCACCTATCTGGAAGCCGGCGACAGCCTCTACTTCGACAGCCGCACCGGCCACGCGGCCATTTCGACGAGCGAGGAAGACGCCGAAGTGCTGTGGATGGCCACGAGCGCGCGCCTGCCCGGCGTCGCGCCGGAAGCGTCGGCAACCTCGAAGTCGCGCGCCAGGACGAAGCTCACGGCCGGCTGAATCCGGCGCGCAGTGTGGGTCCGCGGGAACCGTGAAGCCTCACCCCCCGGCGTCGGGCGAACGCTTGCCAGCGGAAGGGTTGGCGGTACGTGCACGCCGCGTCCGCGGCGCCGCTGAGCCATCCGGCCGCACGTCGCGCTCGCGCGCCGCACGCCGCACGGCCTCGATGAGCGCGCGACCGGCAGGCGTGGGTTGGGTATCGGTACGCTGAATCACCCCCACCGGCTCTTCGCCGCCCGCGGAAGGCAACGGCAACCGCACCAGCGTCCCGCGCCGCAGGTCGTACTCGACGGCGCCGGCGGGCACGAACCACACCGCGTCGTTCTGGAGCGCGAGCGCGCGCCCCACGGAAACCGACAGCAACTCGACGAACGCCGACAGCGGCGGCGCGCCCCAGGCGGCAAGCAGACTGTCCGCCGCCTGGCGGATCAACGTGCCGAACGGCGGCAACACGAGCGGAAACGAGGCGAGTTGCGCCGGCAACCCCGCCCCCTGCTCGAGCGGATGCCCCGCGCGCACCACCACGGCGAGCGGCTCGTTGTACAGCTGCTCGAAGCTCAGGCCCACCATGCGCTCGGGGTCGGCCAGACGGCCCACCGCGAAGCTGATCGCGCCTGTCTTCAGCCGCTCGAGCAGTTCGGTGTTGGCCCCCGTCACCAGCCGCACGCTCACGCGCGGCCATTCCTCGCCGAAGTGGCGCAATGCGCCGGGCAGCAACGCCGTCGCCACAGTCGGCAGCACGCCGATATCGAGCGTCGCGGCCACCGCGCCTTCGTCGCGCGCGAGCAAGGCCACGCCCTGGCGCAGCGCGCTCATGCAGGCGCTCGCGTGCGGCATGAAAAGCTGCCCCTCGCGCGTGGGCACCGCACCGTGCCGGCCGCGCTCGAACAACTTGACGCCCAGCACGAGTTCCAGCTCGGCGATCGTCTTCGACACGGCGGGCTGCGTGACCGAAAGACTCTCGGCGGCCTGCTGCACGCTGCCCATCTGCGCTACGGCAAGAAAACACTGGAGATGGCGGAATTTGACGCGTCCGTCCGCGAGCCGGTTTTGCATAACGGTTCGTTATATGATCTGCGAAAAAACATCATTTTGCATAACTTTTCGCTTTGGATAAAGTGGCGGCATCGGGTCGCACCGCCAACCGTTGCCGGCGCCAGGCCCCTTCCCCCAATAGTCCAACCCAGGAGACACCCCATGGACGAGTCCATCCTGTCGCCGCGCGACTTCGACTCGCACCCCGCGTATGTTTATCCGCCGTACCGTTCGTCGGTCAAACGCGGCCCCACGCTCCCGCTCATCCCCCTGAAGGAAAAACTGCGCAACCAGCACGCGCCCGTGTACGGCACCGACGACCTCGGTGCGCTCGATCACGACCTCACGCGCAACGCGGCCAGGAATGGCGCGCCGCTCGGCGAGCGCATCGTCGTGACGGGGCGCGTGCTCGACGAAGGCGGCAAGCCGGTGCGCAACACGCTCGTCGAAATCTGGCAGGCCAACGCCGCCGGCCGCTATGTCCACAAGCAGGACCAGCACGACGCGCCGCTCGATCCCAACTTCCTCGGCGCCGGCCGCGCGATCACCGATCACGACGGCCGCTATCGTTTCCTCACGATCAAGCCGGGCGCCTACCCCTGGGGCAATCACCCGAACGCGTGGCGTCCGAATCACATCCACTTCTCGCTGTTCGGCGACTACTTCGGCTCGCGTCTCGTCACGCAGATGTATTTCCCCGGCGACCCGCTGCTCGCGTTCGACCCGATCTATCAGGGCACGCCCGAAGACGCACGCGAGCGCATGATTTCGCGCTTCTCGCTCGACACCACCGAAGAAGGCTACGCACTCGGCTACGAATTCGACATCGTGCTGCGCGGCCCGAACCAAACCCCCACGGAGCGTTGAACCATGGCACTCAAGGAAACGCCTTCGCAAACGGTCGGGCCGTACTTCGCTTACGGCCTGTGTCCGCAGCAATACGACTTCGATTTCAAGAGCCTCTTCACAGCCAACGTGGTTGGACCTGAAACGCCGGGCGAGCACATCACGCTGATCGGCCGCGTGATCGACGGCGACGGCAACGCTGTGTTCGACGCGATGCTCGAGTTTTCGCAGGTCGACGCAAACGGCCGCTATCCCGCTTCGCGCGAGGAAATTGCCAAAGACGGCTTCCGCGGTTTTGCACGCGTGGGCACGGGCACGGACGCGCAGCACCGCTTCATCGTGCACACCGTGAAGCCGGGCGTGGAGAACGCCGGCGAAGCGCCGCATCTGAACGTGATCGTGATGATGCGCGGGATGCTCACGCACACCTTCACGCGCATCTACTTCGAAGACGAAGCCGCAGCCAACGCCGCAGACCCGGTGCTTTCAGCCGTGCCCGCCGCGCGCCGCGACACGCTGATCGCGCGCCGTAGCGAGCAGGCCGGCAGCATCGTCTACACGTTCGACATCCGCATGCAGGGCGAACAGGAAACGGTGTTCTTCGATCTTTGATGCATCGATGCATACGCGAGACGGATCGTGCGGACTTTCACGCGGCTTTCATGAACTGGCCCTATGATCGTGACGCTGCGATCTGATCGCGGAACTCCGAGCTGTACCTTGTGAAGCCTGCCATGCGCAGGCTTCTTTTTTTGCGGTGCGCCCGCGGCTCGCTGCACGCTCAGCCGAGCGGCCGCACGCCGATCAGCACGCCATGCAGCCAGAAGGCGAACACGGCCCAGACGACGAGCCCGACCACGACGACGATCGCATCGCGCGACACCTCTCCCGGCGGATAGACCACCCCGGCCTCGCGATCGCGCCGGTTCTCGCCTCGCAGCTCGAACAACGCCCAGATGAGAAAAACCCCGAAGAGAATGATGTCGTTGAGCGTGCCGTTCGCGAGCAGATGCGCGAACGCCCAAAGCGCGACGCCGCTCACGAACGGCTGGCCGACCGCGCGCTTGAAGTGATTGCCCGGCACATAGGCCGCGACGATCAGGATGAAGGCAATGGCGGTGAGGAGTGCCGTGACATGCGCCATCCAGAACGGCGGCAGCCAGATCGGCACGGGATAGCGGCGTGACAGACCGTAGCCATAGACGATCAGCACGAAGCCCAGAATGGAGAGCAACGCAAACGCGCCTCGCCAGGCACGCGGACCCAGGCGCTCGATCTGCGCGGCGCGCCAGGGCCCTGCCACGATGCGGATCGAATGGACACCAATGAAAATCACGAGGCCCAGCACGAGTATCGCCATGACTACCTCCCTGCCGTAGCAAGAACGCAATGGGCGAGATTGTCGCGCAGCTTGATCGCGCAGCCAACCGGAGTTTTCAAAAAATCTGACTAATTACACGCGCAAATGCCAGCAAAAAGGAATGCATAAATCATTGCGCGCCTAAACCGGCACGGCACATTTGGAGGCGCAATTAAATCCCGGCTCGCGCCGAAAGGCATTTTAAAACTATGCTGAATAATATTGGGCGCCGCACCAATGTGCGGGCTTTGCGGCATGCGCCGCGAACGGTCTGGTGGTCGAAGGGCAACACAGGCGCGCACTCACGCACCGTCATGGCTAGCAGCGAAAATGCTCGATATCCTGTCCCGCGTGCTTATAGCGCAACAGCCAGCCCGGCATATCGCCCTCGCCATTCCACGTATTCCCGTATGCGTCGCGGTACTTGGGTAGTTTTTCGCTTTCAGCAATAGACGCTTCAAGCTCTTCGAACGTAATGCCGTACTCTTCCATGCGGCGTCGAATCCACACGATGAGCCGTTCGCGCGCCTCTCCATCGAGGTCGAACATCGATTAATTCCTCTCGCTTCGTCAAGGGCAAGGCACCGATACAACGATCGGCAAAGAATGGTCTTCCCTGAAAAGACAAAGGCTTCGCGCATGAACTGCGAAGCCTTGCTGCACTGATGAGGTGGCCTGGATGTGGAGCCCGCGACCGGTTCGGAGGGGATCTGCAGTCCGCTGCTCCGCTCTCAGGTGACGCCGCTACAGGTGAGCGAACGTTTGCTGCAAGCGGAACCCATGATACCTTGCGCGCGCGGCACAGATCAAGCGGTTTCAAGGCAGAGCGGGCCTCTGCGGCCCGCTCCGTTCCCTTAGCTTGAAGCCGCTGCGCCCGTTGCGCGCCGCACTGGTGCAGGCTTGCTTTCGGCCGCGCTCACGCCGCCCTGGCCACGCGCCAGCACAGGCGCGAGCGCCGCACCAGTGTGGCTCGCCCGCACCTTCGCAAGCGCTTCGGGATCGGCCGCGGCGACGATCGTGCCACCGCCCACGCCGCCTTCGGGCCCGAGATCGATGATCCAGTCGGCTTCGGCGATCACGTCGAGGTCGTGCTCGATCACGACGACGCTATGCCCTGCGTCCGCGAGACGATGCAGCACGCTGATGAGGCGCGCCACGTCAGCCATGTGCAGGCCCACCGTGGGCTCGTCGAGCACGTAGAGCGTGTGCGGCGCCTTCTGGCCGCGGCGCGTGATGTCGTCGCGCACCTTCGAGAGCTCGGTCACGAGCTTGATGCGCTGCGCTTCGCCGCCCGAGAGCGTGGGCGAAGGCTGGCCGAGCGTGAGGTAGCCGAGACCCACGTCCTTCATGAGCTGCAGCGGGTGCGAAATACTCGTGATCGAGCCGAAGAACTCCACCGCCTCGTCGATTTCCATCGTCAGCACTTCGCCGATGTTCCGGCCGCGCCACGTCACGGCCAGCGTTTCCGGATTGAAGCGCTGGCCGTGGCACACGTCGCATGGCACCTTCACGTCGGGCAGGAAGCTCATACCGATGGTGCGCACGCCCTGGCCTTCGCACGCGGGACAGCGTCCGTCGCCGGTATTGAACGAGAAACGCGACGCGCTATAGCCGCGGGCGCGCGCCTCGAGCGTATCGGCAAAAAGGCGGCGGATCGCGTCCCATACGCCGATATAGGTCGCGGGACACGAGCGCGGCGTTTTTCCGATCGGCGTCTGGTCGACTTCGAGCACGCGGTCGATGCTTTCCCATCCGCTAATCGAATCGCAACCCTGCCACGTGTGCGAAACCTCGAGCTTCGGCTTCGCGCTCGTGCGCGCGAGCACGCTCGAACGGCGTTCCGCGGCGCTCGGCGCTTTCTCCTTCACCGCCTTGCGCGCGCGGCGCTCGGCAGGCGAAGACAGCACCGAACGCCCCACGGCGTCGAGCAGATTGGATAGCAGCACGTCACGCGCGAGCGTGGACTTGCCGGAGCCGCTCACGCCCGTAATCGCCACGAGACGTCCGAGCGGAATCTGCGCGGTGACGTTGCGCAGGTTGTGCAGCTTGCCGCCGTGCACGGTGAGCCACTGACCCGGCACCGCCTCGCGTCCCGCGCGCACCGGACGCACTTCGCGGCGCGGCTGCAGCGGGTGCTGGATCGGATGTGCAAGATAGCGGCCCGTGAGCGAATCGGCCTGTGCCGCGAGATCGGCCACACTGCCCTGCGCGACCACGCGGCCGCCGCGCTTGCCAGCGCTCGGACCAATGTCGATGATGTGATCGGCGCGCCGGATCGTGTCCTCGTCGTGCTCGACCACGACGAGCGTATTGCCCTTCTCGCCGAGGCTGCGCAGCGCGTCGAGCAGGACCTGGTTGTCGCGAGGATGCAGGCCGATGGTCGGTTCGTCGAGCACGTAGCACACACCCTGCAGATTGCTGCCGAGTTGCGCGGCGAGACGAATGCGCTGTGCCTCGCCACCCGAAAGGCTCGGCGCGGCGCGATCGAGGCTCAGGTAGCCGAGCCCCACTTCTTCCAGGAACTGCAGCCGGCTGCGGATTTCGCTCACCACGTCGCGCGCGATCTGCGCATCGCGGCCGTTGAGTTTCAGCGTATCGATCCAGCGGCGCGTATCCGCCACGGTCCACTGCGCAACGTCGACGATGGGGTGCGCGTCGAACGTCACAGCGCGCGCCACCGGATTCAGACGCGTTCCGCCGCAATCGTGGCACGGCTCGTCGACCATGCCGTCGGGTTCCTGCTCTTCCGAAGGCAGGGTCTGCTCGCGGCCACGGCCGTCTTCGGCGACGATCGTGTCGTCGTAGGCGGCGCGCTGCTCGCGCGTGAGCGCGAGGCCCGTGCCCACGCAGGTCGTGCACCAGCCGTGCTTGCTGTTGTACGAGAACATACGCGGATCGAGTTCCGGATAGCTCGTGCCGCACACCGGGCAGGCGCGCCGCGTCGACAGCACCTTCACCTCGCCGATGCTCGCCGTCGAGCCGCCATTGCCCAGCACGTGATGGAGGCCGTCGAGAGGCGCGAGCAGGTGCACGATGCCCTTGCCCGCTTCGAGCGTCGCGCCGAGCATCGTGCGCAATTGCGCCTCGTTTTCAGGCTTGATCACGAGGTCGCCCACCGGCAACTCGATCGTATGCTCGCGGAAGCGGTCGAGCTTGGGCCACGGCGCGACGGGCACGAATTCGCCATCCACG
The DNA here is from genome assembly GCF_040965695.1 of Paraburkholderia sp. BR10937. Classification (NCBI taxonomy): domain Bacteria; kingdom Pseudomonadati; phylum Pseudomonadota; class Betaproteobacteria; order Burkholderiales; family Burkholderiaceae; genus Paraburkholderia; species Paraburkholderia sp. BR10937. The sequence continues at coordinate 61,589 of NZ_JBFRCL010000031.1, read as the reverse complement.
CGCAGATGCGTGTTGCCGCGCGCCTTCGCCCACTTCGCGAGATCGGTGTAGACGCCCTTGCGATTGACGACGAGCGGCGCGAGCAAACCGACATGCTGGCCGCGGTGTTCGCGCAGCAGTTGCGCGACGATCACATCGACGCTCTGCGACGTGACGGGTGTGCCGTCATGCACGCAGTGCTGCACGCCGAGCTTCACGTAGAGCAGACGCAGGAAGTGCCACACCTCGGAGGTCGTGGCGACCGTGCTCTTGCGGCCGCCGCGCGAAAGGCGCTGCTCGATCGCGACGGTCGGCGGAATGCCGTACACGGCATCGACTTCGGGGCGTCCCGCGGGCTGCACGATCGAACGCGCATACGCGTTGAGCGATTCGAGGTAGCGACGCTGGCCTTCGTGAAAGAGGATGTCGAACGCGAGCGTGGACTTGCCCGAGCCCGACACGCCCGTGATGACGTTGAAGCGGCCGTGCGGAATATCGACGTCGAGCGCCTTGAGGTTGTGCTCGCGCGCATTCACGATGCGCACCACGTCCTCGCCCTGTACCTCGCGGCGCGCCTGCGCGGCACGCAACGCGGTTTGCAGCGCCACGCCCTCTTCCTCCGCCAGCAGTTCGACGCCGCTGCCAAGTGAGGCTTCATAGCGCTCGAGCGCCGCGCCGGTATGCGAACGCGGGCAAGCGATCACATCTTCGGGCGTGCCGACGCACACCACTTCGCCGCCTGCATCGCCGCCTTCGGGGCCGAGATCGATCAGCCAGTCGGCGGCGCGGATCACGTCGAGGTTGTGCTCGATCACGAGCAGCGAATGACCGCCCGCGAGCAGCTTGCCGAAGGCGCGCATCAGCTTGGCGATGTCGTCGAAATGCAGGCCCGTGGTCGGTTCGTCGAACATGAAGAGGCGGCCGCCCGCCTCCTTGCCGCGCGACTGTGCGGTTTCCGCGAGATAGCCCGCGAGCTTCAGGCGCTGCGCTTCGCCGCCCGAGAGCGTCGGCACCGGCTGGCCGAGCTTCACGTATTCGAGGCCCACGTCCACGATCGGCTGCAGCACACGCAATACGTCGGCATCCTCAGCGAAGCATTGCACCGCTTCGCTCACCGTGAGGTCGAGCACGTCCGCCACCGAAAGCGTGCGGCCCGCGCGCTCGATCTTCACTTCGAGCACTTCCGCGCGATAGCGGCTGCCGTCGCAATCGGGGCAACGCAGGTACACATCGCTCAGGAACTGCATTTCGATGTGCTCGAAACCCGAGCCGCCGCAAGTCGGGCAGCGGCCTTCGCCCGAGTTGAAGCTGAACATGCCCGCCGTGTAGCCGCGCTGCTTCGCGAGCGTCGCCTTGGCGAACAGCTTGCGGATCTCGTCAAACGCGCCGACATAGCTGGCCGGATTCGAGCGCGCCGTCTTGCCGATCGGCGACTGGTCGACGAACACGGCATCGCTGATTTGCTCCGCGCCGCTCAGCTTGCGGAACGTGCCCGGCGCTTCGGTCGCCTTGCCCAGATGCCGCGCGAGCGCGGGATACAGCACGTCCTGCACCAACGTCGATTTGCCCGAGCCCGAGACGCCCGTCACGCAAACGAGCCGCTGCAGCGGAATCTGCACGGTCACGTCGCGCAGGTTGTGCTCGCTCGCGCCTTCGAGCAGCAGGTTCGGCGTGGACGTATCGACGGGGCGTCGCTCCCAGTGCGAAGCGTCGGCGACGGCACGGTGGCCGCCCAGGTACTCGCCCGTCAGGGTGCCCGACGAGCGGATATCGTTCGGCGTGCCGTCATAGACGATCGAGCCGCCGCGTTCGCCGGGGCCGGGACCCATGTCGATGAGGCGGTCGGCCGCGAGCATCACGGACGGATCGTGCTCGACCACGACGAGCGTGTTACCCGCATCGCGCAGACGTTGCATCGCTTCGACGATACGGTTGAGGTCGCGCGGATGCAGGCCGATACTGGGTTCGTCGAGCACGAACAGCGTTTTCGTGAGCGACGTGCCGAGCGCCGTGGTCAGGTTGATACGCTGCACTTCGCCGCCCGAAAGCGTGCGACTCTGGCGGTCGAGCGTCAGATAGCCGAGGCCCACGTCGCAGAGATACTTCAGGCGCGTGCGCACTTCCTCGAGCAGCAGCTTCAGCGCATCGTCGAGCAATGCTGAGGATAGCGAAAGATTGTCGAAGAAGCGCCGAATGCGCTCGATCGGCAGCAGCATCACGTCGTGCACGGTGAGGCCCGGCAGCGCTTCGAGCTGCGCGCGTGTCCAGTCCACGCCGTGCGGCAGGAAGCGCCCCGATGGCGCGAGCACGTCGTCCGCGTTCTGCTGCGTGCCGAGGCGCCATTGCAGGGCCTCGGTTTTCAGGCGTGCGCCGCCGCAGGTTTCGCACGGCGTGTAGCTGCGGTACTTCGACAGCAGCACGCGAATGTGCATCTTGTAGGCCTTCGATTCCAGATACTGGAAGAAGCGCTTCACGCCGTACCACTGCGTCTGCCAACTGCCCTTCCAGTCCGGCGCCCCGTTGATGACCCAATCGCGCTGCGCTTGCGTCAGTTCCGACCATGCCGTATCGCGCGGAATGCCGGCCTTCGCGGCATAGCGCATCAGGTCGTCCTGGCATTCCTTCCACGCCGGCGTCTGCAGCGGCTTGATCGCGCCGCCGCGCAGCGTCTTGCGCTCGTCGGGTATCACGAGGCCCCAATCCACGCCGATCACGCGGCCAAACCCGCGGCACGCGTCGCAGGCGCCGTAGGCCGAGTTGAACGAGAACAGCGCGGGCTGCGGATCGGCGTAGCGCAGATCGCTGTCCGGGCAGTGCAGCCCCGTCGAGAAGCGCCAGATCTGCGGCTCGGCCGCAGCTTCGGCGTCACCGCTCTCGAGCACGTAAATATTCACGCGCCCGCTGCCGCGCTTGAGTGAGGCTTCGATCGCCTCGATCGCGCGGCTCTTCTCCACGTTCTGCATGCGGAAACGGTCGGCGACCACGTCGAGCAGCTTGCGCGTGCCTTCGGTGGTCTTCACCTCGCGCTGCGCCTGCACGCGCGTATAGCCGCTCGCGGAGAGCCACTGCGCGACTTCTTCCTCGGTGGTCGTATCGGGCAGCTCGACCGGAAACGTGACCACGAGACGCGGGTCGCCCGCGGCCGTGCGCGCCATCAGTTCGGCGTAAATCGTCTCGGGCGTGTCGTGCCGCACGGGCTGCGCCGTGACGCGGTCGAACAGATTTGCGGCGCGCGCGTAGAGCAGCTTCAGGTGGTCGTTCAGCTCCGTCATCGTGCCGACCGTGGAGCGCGAACTGCGCACGGGGTTGGTCTGGTCGATGGCGATGGCGGGCGGCACGCCGTCCACACGATCGACCTGCGGCCGGTCCATGCGGTCGAGGAACTGGCGCGCGTAGGCGCTGAACGTTTCGACGTAACGGCGCTGCCCTTCCGCGTAAAGCGTGTCGAAGACGAGGCTCGATTTGCCCGAGCCCGAAGGCCCGGTGACGACCGTCATTTCGCCGGTGTGCAGGTCGAGGTCGAGGTTCTTGAGGTTGTGCTGGCGGGCACCACGGATTCGGATGGATCGGTTATCGCTCACTTGCGCTGGCATTCCGGCTGGATCACACGCGTGGGGCCGGACGGCGCGCGAAATGGGGCAAATACGCGGCGCGGCCCGGCAACTTGCAGCGCGGCGCGCGCGGGAAATCGACGCGCGGCCCTGGCTGTCAGGCTAGGATTCTACTGTATATTTATACAGCACGCTGGATGGCCGTTCAGCTGAGTCCGGGCCGCCGGTTGCCCCGTTTTTACGCGCCAGATCGCCCTATTGCGCTGCGGCACGCCACATGCCTTCGTACGCCGCCTCGACGCCGCGCGCGAAGCGTTCGCCGTCCATGAGTGGCGAATGCGCCATGCGTTCGCGCAGCGTGGCGCGCAGCTTCGCGAGGCACGGCAGGTCGTTCGCGAGACTCACCGCCGTCTCCACGAAGGCGTCGTCTGAATCGGCGGCCAGTTCGGCAAGCCCCAGGTTCGCGAGCTGGCTCAATCCCGCGCGCCCCGCCACGGTCGCCCCGATCCGGGTGACGACGGGCACCCCCATCCACAGCGCGTCGAGCGAGGTGGTATGGCCGTTGTACGGCAACGTGTCGAGCCCGAGATCGACCTCGTGATAGCTGCGCAGATAATCGGCGCGCGGCCGGAACGGCAGGAAGCGCACGCGCGCCGGGTCGATGCCGGCCCGCGCGATCCGAAGCGCGAGGTGGCGCCTCGCTTCGCCCTCGGCGGCCATGAGCACGAGGCGCGCCTCAGGCAAGCGGGCGAATACACGGGCCCACTGGTTCAGCGTCGTATTGGTGAGCTTGCACGGGTTGTTCAGGCTGCCGAACGTGACGTATCCCGCGCTCGATGCCGGCAGCGCATTCACTTCGGGTTCCGAAGCAAGCGGGTCATAACACCAGAACGTGTGCGGCAAACGCCACGACTTTTCGCTGTAGTGGTTATCGTGCGCGGGCGGATCGAGCCAGGGATCGGTGAGCCGCCAGTCCATCGCGCCGATTCCCGTCGTGCCCGGATAAGCGAGCCAGGCGACCTGCACCGGCGCCGGCTTGCGAGCGAACAGCAGAGGCCGGCCATTGGACATGTGCATCGTGAGATCGACGAGGATATCGATGCCGTCCGCACGGATCTGGTCCGCCAGTGCCGCGTCGCTCAACGTGCGCACGTCGTGCCACTCGTCGACGTGCGCGGCAAGTCGTGCAGTCCTCGCATCGGGCCTGACCACGCTCGAATACGCGTGAATCTCGTAGCGCGTGCGGTCGTGATGGGCGAACAGCGGCGTCATGAACAATGCCTGGCAATGCTCACGAAAATCGCCCGATACGTAACCGATGCGCAAGCGCCTTCCCGCAGCGGGTTCGACAGGCGCCTGCGTGCGTTGCACGCCGAGCGGCGCTTCGTGCTGCGCGGACCAGCGTCTCGCCTCGTCGAGAATCGCCTGCGGGTCTTCGGCCTGGAACGACAACGCGTACAGAAGATTGCTGTGCGCGATGAGGTTGCCGGGTTCACCCGCCACGGCCCGGCGAAAGCATTCGATGCCTTCGTCCAGGTCCCCGCAGTCCTTCAGCACGTTGCCGAGATTGTTGAGCGTGGCCGAGCGCGACGGATCGAGGTCGAGGGCCTGGCGCAACAGCGCTTGCGCCTCGTCGAGGCTGCCGAGCGTGCGCATCAGGTTGGCGGCGTTGTTGAACGCGTCGACGAAATCCGGCCGGGCGCGGATGGCCGTTTCGTACGCTACACGTGCAGCCGGGTAATCGCCGAGATCGCGGCAGACATTCCCAAGGTTGTTCGCCGCTTCCGCATGCGCCGCGTCGAGCGCCAGCGCTCGGCGATATTGCGCTTCGGCCTCACGCAAACGGCCGCGCGCCTGCAGCGCGACGCCATAGTTGTAGGCCGCATGCGCCATATGCGGTTCGATGGCCACCGCGCGTTCGAGCAGGGGCAATGCCTCGTCCAGACGCTCCAGACGCGTCAGCAGCACGCCGAGGTTGATCATCGCGACTGCCGTGCCCGGCGCGGCCGCCAATGCGGCGCGCAAGCTGTCGAGTGCTTCCTCGTCCCGACCCGCTTCCTGCAGCAGCGTGCCGAGGTTCGTCAACGCGTTGACATCGCCCGGCTGCAAGGCGAGCGCGCGGCGATACGCGGCCTGAGCCTCGCCGGAGTCGCCCAGCAGACGCAGACAATTGCCGAGGTTGTTCCAGGCGTCGGCCCGGTTCGCTTCGCGCTCCAGCGCAGTGCGCCACGCCTCCACCGCTTCCGCCAGCGCACCCTGCGCCTGCAGCGCCGAGCCGAGCCCGCACCAGAGATCGGCGGACGACGCGTCGTCCGCCAACAGACCGCGATAGACCTCCGCCGCTTCGGCATGGCGTGCGGCCATGGCATACGCCTGCCCCAACGCTTCGCGATAGCGCCGCTGACCGGTGTCGACAGCGAGCGCGCGCTGCAACCAGCCGATCGCCTCACCCGGCGCGCCTTCCTGCAAACCGATCACGCCGAGACGAAACATCGCACCCGCGTGCGTTGCGTCGGCTTCGAGCAGTTGGATGTACAACTGACGCGCGCGCAGCAGGTCGCCGGCGAAATGGCTCTCACTGGCGCGCTCGTAAAGGGAGTCGTTCTGCATCGGGCTCATTGAATTCGTTACCAAACCTTATTCAATATTAACGGCACTTTCTTTCGAAATCTTCTCAGCCGTTTTATTACCAACTATTGAGCAAGTTCATCGCACACGACAATTCTTTCCTTCAAACTCGAAAGGCAAGCGGACGTGCGGCGACACCGCGATGCGCAACGCATCCGGCCGCGCGCCGCCACTCAGCTTCGACAGGAGCCCAACGATGAACAAGACGATGCAAGCCGCGGTAGTCCGCGCATTTGGCAAACCCCTCGTGCTGGAGGAAGTGGCCGTCCCCACTCCGGGGCCAGGCGAGCTGCTCGTGAAAATCGAAGCGTGCGGCGTGTGCCACACGGACCTGCACGCCGCGCACGGCGACTGGCCCGTGAAGCCGCAGCCGCCGTTCATTCCCGGTCACGAGGGCGTGGGCTATGTCGTGGGTGTGGGTGCGGGCGTCACGCACGTGAAGGAAGGCGATCGCGTGGGCATTCCTTGGCTCTACTCGGCATGCGGCCATTGCGAACATTGCCTCGGTGGTTGGGAAACGCTTTGCGAGCAGCAGCAAAACACCGGCTATTCGGTCAACGGCGGGTTTGCGCAATACGCGAAAGCCGACGCGAATTACGTCGGCCTGCTGCCGAAAAATATCGACTTCATCGAAATCGCACCCGTGCTCTGTGCCGGCGTGACGGTCTACAAGGGCCTGAAAGTCACCGACACGCGCCCTGGCAACTGGGTCGTGATTTCCGGCGTGGGCGGCCTCGGCCACATGGCCGTGCAATACGCGCGTGCGATGGGACTCAACGTCGCCGCCGTCGATGTCGACGATACGAAACTCGAACTGGCAAAACGCCTCGGCGCGACCGTGACGGTCAACGCGAAAACGACCGATCCCGCTGCGTATCTGAAGAAGGAAATTGGCGGCGCGCACGGCGTGCTCGTGACCGCGGTCTCGCCCATTGCGTTTTCGCAGGCGCTCGGCATGGTGCGCCGGGGCGGCACGGTGTCACTGAACGGCCTGCCGCCCGGCGACTTTCCGCTGCCGATCTTCGACATGGTGCTGGGCGGCGTGACGGTGCGCGGTTCGATCGTCGGCACGCGTCTCGACCTCGAAGAGTCGCTGATGTTCGCACAGGAAGGCAAGGTCAAGGCGACCGTCTCCACGGAAAAACTGGAGAACATCAACGACGTGTTCGCACGCATGGAGCGCGGCGCGATCGAAGGCCGCGTCGTGCTCGATATGGCGGGCTAGGCGGCGCGCGGCCGCTCAATGAACAACGCGCCGGACACCGCTGCAAAGCGATGTCCGGCGCGTCAATGGATCGCCGCAACGATTGCGGCACATAGTGCGGCTTCAGTCCGCGACGTCCACACCCTTCAGCAGCTTCACTTCGGGCGGCTCCGTCACCCACGCACCAATCTTCGCGCGGTACGCCACGAAGTGCGCGCTATCGCGATGCGCCTGCAACGCGGCCTCGTCGACATAGGTTTCATAAAGGTAAAAGCCCGGTGCGCCATCGGCGCGGCGCAGCAGGTCGTAGCGCAAATTGCCCGGCTCCTTGCGCGTGTGCGAAACCATGTCGCGCATGAGTGCCTCCACATCGGCGACATGCTCGGGCTTGGGCGTGATGCTCGCGAATAGATAGACGGTCATCGTCATTCCCTCATCGTCAACGGTTGAACCGGTCGGCCAATATCAGCCGACCTTGTAGCGCTCGAGCCAGTGCGCGTACGGCGCGGGCAAGGTCCACGCGGCACGTTCGACGCCCAGTTCCTGAGCCGCGAAATACGGCCAGTGCGGATTCGCGAGATGCGCGCGCCCGACCATCACGACGTCGAGTTGCTCCTTCGCCACCGAGCGCTCGGCCAGTTCCGGCGTGCCGATACCCCATGCCGACGACACCGGCAGACCGGCTGCGCGACGCACCTTTTGTGCAATCGGCGCGAGGAACGCGGGCGCCCACGGAATCTGCGCGGCGGGCGTCGAGAAACCGACGCTCACGCCCAGCATGTCGAGGCCTTCGCGCTTGAAGCCCTTGGCCAGTTCGATCGATTCGGCGAGCGTTTCCTCGTCGCGGCCATCGTACTCGATCACACCGAAGCGCGCCGTCAGCGGCAGGTGCTCCGGCCAGACCTTGCGCACCGCGGCCAGCGTTTCCAGCAGGAAACGGCTGCGGTTTTCGAGGCTGCCGCCATAACTATCGTCGCGCTGGTTCGAATGCGTCGAGAAAAAGCTCTGCGCGAGATAGCCGTGCGCAAAGTGCAGTTCGAGCCATTGGAAGCCGGCTTCGAGCGCGCGCTTCGCCGCGGCCACGAAGTCCTCGCGCACGCGTGCGATATCGTCGAGCGTCATCGCCTTCGGCACCTTCGGCAAATGCGCGCCGAACGCCGTTGCCGAGGGCGCGATGGTCTGCCAGCCGCGCGCGTCACCTTCGGCGATGTGGTCGTCGCCTTCCCACGGGCGGTTCGCGCTCGCCTTGCGGCCCGCGTGCGCAATCTGGATGCCGGGCACGGCGCCCGCTGCCTTGATCGCCGCGACGGTGGGCTTGAACGCCTCCATCTGCGCGTCGTTCCACAGGCCCGTGCAGCCCGGCGTGATGCGGCCTTCGGGCGAAACCGCCGTCGCCTCGACGATCACGAGGCCCGCGCCGCCGCGCGCGATCTGCGCGTAGTGGACGTGGTGCCAGTCGTTGATCACGCCATCGACAGCCATGTACTGGCACATCGGCGGCACGGCGATGCGGTTGCGCAGGGACACGCCCTTGAGCTTGAACGGTTCGAACAATGCGGACATCTACAACTCCTTTCTTGGCACAGGTCGCGCCTCGCGCGGCACCTGCGCCGGTTGGCAAAAACGGGATTTCCTTGCGGCGACGCGCAGCCGGACACGCGCTGCGAGCGCGCCTCGCAGCGTTGCCGAAAGGAAATCGAGGGAAGCGAACGCGCCCGCCAAAGACGCGCGCGTTCGCGCAACATCACGCGCGGCGCAGCGCCGCGAGCAGGGCTTCAGCGACCGGCTCCGACGAAGCCGGGTTCTGGCCCGTGATGAGCAGGCCGTCGATTGCGACGTGCGGCTGCCAGTCGGCGGCCTTCGAGTACTGGCCGCCGTTGGCCTTCAGCATGTCCTCGACGAGGAACGGCACGACGTCGGTCAACTGCACGGCGGCTTCTTCGTCGTTCGAAAAACCGGTGACCGACTTGCCGGCCACGAGCGGCTGGCCGTCCGCCCGCTTCACCTGACGCAGCACGCCCGGCGCGTGGCAGACGGCAGCGACAGGCTTGCCCGCGGCGATCGTCTTTTCGATCAGCGCGATCGAAACCGGATCTTCGGCCAGGTCCCAGAGCGGGCCGTGGCCGCCCGGGTAAAACACGGCGTCGAACGCGCTCGCGTCGATATCGGCGAGGCGTTTCGTATTGGCAAGCGCCGTTTGCGCCGCGGTATCGGATGCGAAACGCCGCGTCGCATCGGTCTGCGCGGAGGGATCGCTGCTCTTCGGATCGAGCGGCGGCTGGCCGCCCTTCGGCGATGCGAGCGTCAGTTCCGCGCCAGCGTCGCGCAGCGCGTAGTACGGCGCGGCGAATTCCTCGAGCCAGAAGCCCGTCTTCTTGCCCGTGTTGCCGAGGTCCTCGTGCGAGGTCAAAACGATCAGTACCTTCATCGGCGTTCCTTTTTGGGTTGGGTTCGGGCGCTCGCGCGCCCTTTGGAAACCGGGCTTATCACGCACTATTAGACCGGTCGTCTAGTAATTCCGCGCAATGCGCGACAATTGCGCGCACTTCACGCGCTGCCGCTGCTTTGCGTTCGCTTAGTTGCCCGCAGGCAGATTCAACAGGATGCGCGTGGTCGCCATCGCCGCATCGAGCGGCTTGCGGTCGCGGTGGATCTTCTCGAGCAGCGTCGCACCGAGCCACAGTTCATAGAGCGTCACCGCCATCGTCGCGGCGTCGTTCACGCCCGCGAGCGAGCCATCCGCGCGCCCTGCGTCGAGACACGCTGCAATGCGCGAGATCGTCGCGTCGGTGCCGAGACGCAGGGCCTCGCGCATCGCCTCGGAAAGGTCGCTGACCTCCGCGCCCAGCTTCACTGCGAGACATTTGCCCACAGGATCGTCGGCGCACTGGATCAGGCGCCAGTCGTCCCAGTAGCGCATCAGCTTCTCGGCCGCCGTGCCCGGCGCACGCACCAGCAGATCGTCGAGACGCTCCGCATACTCGGCGAAATACGACGTGAGCAACGCTTCGCCGAACGCTTCCTTCGAGCCGAAATAGTGATAGAACGACCCTTTAGGCACACCGGCGGCCGCGAGGATCTCATTGAGACCGACTGCGGAAAAGCCCTTGCCCAGCAGAATGGGCATGGCGGTATCGAGGATGTGTTGCCGCACTTCGACGGCTGCCGCTGCATTCATGAGGTGACATGGTACAAAGCGATTAGACCAGTCGTCTAGTAATCTCCCATGATGAGTAATGGCATTGCATCGCACCCCGCAACCAGGTAACCAGGAAGAGGCAACCCATGACGTCACGCACCCTGCTTTGTTACGGCGATTCCAATACGCACGGCACGAAGCCGCTGACCGTGCCCGGCGTGTCCGAGCGATTCGGCCCCGCCGACCGCTGGCCCGGCGTGCTGCGCGAGGCGCTGGGGCCGGGCTGGGCGATCATCGAGGAAGGCCTGCCCGCGCGCACCACGGTTCACGACGATCCCATCGAAGGCCGCCACAAGAACGGGCACGCCTATCTGCGCCCATGCCTCGAAAGCCAGTTGCCCGTCGACGTGGTCGCGCTGATGCTCGGCACCAACGACCTCAAGACACGCTTTTCCGTCACGCCCACCGACATTGCGAACTCGGTCGATGTGCTGCTCGAAACGCTCGTCGCGTGCCGCGCGGGTCCGGGCGGCTCCACGCCGCACGTGTTGCTCATGTCGCCGGCGCCGATCGAAGAGATCGGCTTTCTCGGCGAGATCTTCACGGGCGGCGCCGCGAAATCGCGCCTGCTTGCGCCGCTCTACGAGCGCGTGGCCGTGAAGTACGGCTCGGCGTTTCTCGACGCGGGCGAGTTCGCCACCGTTAGCCCCACCGATGGCATTCACTACGAAGCCTCGCAACACCACCGGCTCGGCAAGGCCGTCGCGGAAGTCGTGCGTCAGCGCTTCGGCGCATAAACGAATTCGCGAGCGAAAGAGTCGCAAAAAGAAAAACGCCGCCGGGCCCGAAGGCCAGGCGGCGTTTCCATTTGCGCTTCACCCGAAGCGGGCGAAGCGCAAGTCCAGCAACGAGGCGCGCTTAACGCGACATCATGTTCATGCTGACGTTGTGCATGACCCACAGCGTGCCGACGACCACGATCAGGACCGTCAACACCGTGAAGCCAAATGCCGTCACGTTCCAGCGCTGGCCCGACGACGTGTTCATGTGCAGGAAGAACACGAGGTGAACCAGGATCTGCACGACTGCCAGCACGGCGAGGCCGAGCAGCGCGGTTTCGCGCGAGAAGCCGCCATGCAGCACGAGCCAGAACGAAGCGGCCGTGAGCACCACCGCCAGGACGAAACCAACCAGGTAGCTGCCTACGCTGCCGTGGCTTTCTTCTTCATGGATAGGATGAGCACTCATTTAGATCACGCTCGCAAGATAAACAAAGGAGAACACGCAGATCCAGACGATGTCCAGAAAGTGCCAGAAAAGGCTCAGGCAGGTCAGGCGGCGAATTTCACGCTCGCCCAGAACCGGCGCCTTCAAGGCCTGAACCATCAGGACGACCATCCAGATCATGCCCATCGTCACGTGGATACCGTGGGTGGCAACCAGCGTGAAGAACGACGAGAGGAACGCGCTGCGCTGCGGGCCGTTGCCCTCGGCGATCATGTTCGCGAATTCATGCAATTCGAAATACAGGAACGTTGCGCCGAGCAGGAACGTGATCGCCAGCCAGACGAACACTTGACCCTTGCGCTGCTTGTGCGCGCCGATCATCGCGAAGCCGTACGTAATGGACGACAGCAGCAGCACTGCCGTTTCCATGGCCACGCCCTGAATGTCGAACAGGTCCTTGCCCGTCGGGCCGCCTGCGAACTGGTTCTGCATCACGGCGAACACTGCGAACAGCGAGCCGAACAGAATACAGTCCGTCATCAGGTACAGCCAGAAGCCGAACACCGAATGTGACGGCGGGTGATCGTGGTGATCGTGCTCCGCGAGTGCGGCCGCACTAGTTTTCGTCAACATCAGTTGGCCTCCAGTGCTGCTTCAACCTTGCCACGGCGTTGCTTGTCTTCGAACGCCTTGACCAGTGCGCGGCTACGCGCTTCTTCGTCTGCCCGGACCTTGGCGGCCGGGATGTAATAGCCTTCGTTCTTCTGGAAGCTGTATGCGATGGCCGTGCCGAGAATGCCGACGAAGCCAACGATCATGAGCCACCAGATGTGCCAGATGCCAGCGAAGCCGAGCACCAGGCTGAAGAGACCGATGAACAGACCCGCGCTCGTATTCGAGGGCATGTGGATGTCGGTGTACTTCGTGTTCGCGACGTCCACGGTTTCGCGGCCGGTTTCCTTCAGGTGCTGGAACTCGTCGAGTTCGCTCACGTGCGGAATGATCGCGAAGTTATACGACGGCGGCGGCGACGAGATCGCCCACTCCAGCGTACGGCCACCCCACGGATCGCCCGTCAGGTCGCGGTTTTCCGGCAGGTTGCGGTCGCGGATCGAGACGTACAGCTGCATCAGCTGATGTGCGATACCGATTGCCACGAGCACGGCGCCAACCCACGCGATGATCATCCACGGATGCCATGCCGGATTGTCGTAGTGGTTCAGACGGCGGGTTGCGCCCATGAAGCCCAGCACGTACAGCGGCGTGAAGGCGACATAGAAGCCCGAGAGCCAGAACCAGAACGCGCGCTTGCCGAGCTTTTCGTTGAGCTTGAAGCCGAACGCCTTCGGGAACCAGTAGTTCATGCCGGCGAGATAGCCGAACACCACACCGCCGATGATCACGTTGTGGAAGTGCGCGATCAGGAACAGCGAGTTGTGGAGCACGAAGTCCGCGCCCGGGATCGCCATCATCACGCCGGTCATGCCGCCGATGGTGAAGGTGACCATGAAGCCGATCGTCCACAGCACCGCCGAGTTGAACTCGAGGCGGCCGCGGTAGATCGTGAACAGCCAGTTGAAGATCTTCACGCCCGTCGGGATCGAAATGATCATCGTGGCGATACCGAAGAACGCGTTCACATCGGCGCCCGAACCCATCGTGAAGAAGTGGTGCAGCCACACGACGAACGCCAGAACCATGATCGCGCAGGTCGCGTACACCATTGCCTTGTAGCCGAACAGCGGCTTCCTGGCATACGTCGCGACAACTTCCGAGAAGATACCGAACGCCGGCAGGATCAGGATGTACACCTCAGGGTGACCCCAGGCCCAGATCAGGTTCAGGTACAGCATGGCGTTGCCGCCGCCGTCATTCGTGAAGAAGTGCGTGCCGATGTAGCGGTCGAGGCCGAGCAGCGCGAGCGTCACGGTCAGGATCGGGAACGCGGCCATGATCAGCACGTTCGTGCACAGCGCCGTCCACGTGAACACCGGCATCTTCATCATCGTCATGCCGGGGGCACGCATCTTGATGATGGTGACGAAGAAGTTCACGCCGGTCAGCAGCGTGCCGACACCGGAGATCTGCAGCGCCCACAGGTAGTAATCCACCCCTACCCCTGGACTGTACGCAAGCTCCGAAAGCGGCGGATACGCGAGCCAACCCGTCATTGCGAACTCACCCACGACGAGCGAGATCATCAGCAGGATGGCGCCGACTGCGGTCATCCAGAACGACAGCGAGTTCAGGAACGGGAACGCGACGTCGCGTGCGCCGATCTGCAGCGGAACGATGATGTTCATCAGGCCAACCATGAAAGCCATGGCCATGAAGAAGATCATGATCACGCCGTGAGCCGTGAAGATCTGGTCGTAGTGGTGCGGCGGGAGGTAGCCCGGCGCGTTGTACGCGAGCGCGAGCTGGGTACGCATCATGATCGCGTCGGCGAAGCCGCGCAGCAGCATGATGAGGGCGAGCACGATGTACATCACGCCCAGACGCTTGTGGTCGACGCTCGTCAGCCACTCCGTCCAAAGATATTTCCACTTACCGAGGTAAGTGATGCCACCGAGCACGAATGCGCCGATGACTGCCATACCGATCATCGTGCCGAGAATAATCGGCTCGTGATACGGAATGGCGTCCAGTGTAAGTTTTCCGAACATGCCTGGTTTACCCCTTGGTCACGCACGACGGGTCACTGAAATTCGTGACGTGGCCGTTGTTGTACTTCGCGATGATGTTGTTGAAGAGCTTCGGGTCGACCGTCGAGAAGTACTCAACCGGAGCCTTCTCGCTCGGCTGTGCGACCGTCGCGTATTGATCCATGGAAAGCTGCGTCTGCGACGCCTTCACCTTCTGGACCCACGCGTCGAAGTCTTGCTGGCTGGTGGCGAGGGTGCGGAACTTCATGTCCGAGAAGCCCTTGCCGCTGAAGTTCGCCGAGAGGCCGGCGTAGTCGCCGGCGTGGTCGGCGATCAGGTGCAGACGCGTCTGCATGCCAGCCATCGCATAAACCTGGGTGCCAAGCTGCGGGATGAAGAACGAGTTCATCACCGAATCCGACGTGATGCTGAAGTTCACCGGCGTGCCAACGGGCACGGCCAGCTGGTTCACCGTCGCGATGCCCAGATCCGGGTAGATGAACAGCCACTTCCAGTCGAGCGCGACAACTTCGACGTTGATCGGCTTGACGTTCGATTCGAGCGGCTTGTAGGGGTCGAGCTCGTGCGTGGTTTTCCACGTGAGCACGGCGAGGAACAGAATGATCAGCGTCGGAATGGTCCAGACGACGACTTCGATCGCCGTCGAGTGCGACCACTTCGGGTCGTACGTGGCGCTACGGTTCGACGCGCGGTAGCGATACGCAAACCACAGCGTGAGGACGATCACGGGGATCACAACAATCAGCATGGCCCAGGTGGAGGTCGCAATCAGCTGCTTTTCCGCCACGCCCACACTTCCCTTGGGGTCAAGGAGCTCCATGTTGCATCCGGAAAGACACAAGGCCAATCCGGCGCTGATGGGAAGCAGTAACCTTTGAAAGGTCGTTCTTTTCATCACGTTTGCCTGAAATTCATTCATTGAATAGTTCCGGACGCGTCCCCTGACATCCGACAAAGGAAGCGCGCCCGCATCATACAGCCGCTTTGATATTTCGCAATCAATGAATGTGGAAAATGACCTTTGTCAAAAGAAGATTGAGACACTTTGTCGCATGTGTTCGCGAGGTTTGTCGCGCCTCGGAAACACACGCACTTCGCGCCCTGCTCTGCCCTTGACAGCGGCCCGCCGCGGCTACTTCTCGAATCTCAAAATTCGAAAACCCTTGGACGCAACAACGCGCCGCAGCGCCCGGAGGCGATGCGGCGCGTTGGTTGCGCCGTCAATCTTCAGTGATCACGTCGGCGAGTGCTGAGCACGAACGTCCGTGCCAGCGCGCACTGCGTCAGCAGGCGCTCCATCGCCGACGGGTTGCTTGCTGCGACCGGCCTGGGTGACGAGGTTCGCCGCCGAGAGTTCGATCGCGTCGGTCATCGGCTTCGGGTAGAGGCCGATTGCGAGCACGAACGCTGCGAGCGAAGCGAAGATCAGCGTTTCGCGGCGGCCGATGTCGGCCAGTTTCGCAACGCCCTTGTTGGCCACAGCGCCGAAGATCACGCGCTTGTACATCCACAGGGTGTACGCAGCGCTCAGAATGACGGTCGTCGCGGCGATCGCGCCGACCCAGAAGTTCACGCGGATCGCGCCCATGATGACCATGAACTCGCCCACGAAGCCCGACGTGCCCGGCAGGCCGAGGTTGGCCATGCAGAACAGCATCATGAAGGTGGCGTAGCGCGGCATCACGTTGACGACGCCGCCGTAGGCCGAGATCGTGCGCGTCCTGGTGCGGTCGAACAGCACGCCGATCGAGAGCAGCATCGCGCCCGAGACGAAGCCGTACGAGATCATCTGCACGATCGCGCCTTCGGTGCCGATCTGGTTGAAGAGGAACAGGCCGAGCGTAACGAGGCCCATGTGAGCGACCGTCGAGTACGCGAGCAGCTTGGTCATGTCGGTCTGCGCGAGCGCGAGCAGGCTCGAGTAGACCACGGCCACGAGCGAGAGCGTGATGATCGCCGGCGCGAAGAAGTGCGCAGCGTCAGGCGTGATCGGCAGCGTGAAGCGCAGGAAGCCGTAGCCGCCGAGCTTGAGCATGGCCAGCATCACGGTCGCGCCGGTCGGCGCTTCGAGGTGGACGTCGGGCAGCCACGTGTGGAACGGCCACATCGGGACCTTCACCGCGAATGCCGCGAAGAAGCCGATGAACACGAGGATCTGCGGGATGAAACCGAGCGTGAGGTTGTGCCACACCGACATGTCGAAGGTGTGCGACTGGCTGTAGAGGTACAGCATCGACACCAGCATCAGCAGCGAGCCGGCGAGCGAGAAGAAGAAGAACTTGACCGCGGCGTAGGTGCGGCGGGCATTGCCCCACGTGCCGATCAGCAGGTACAGCGGGATCAGCGTGGCTTCGAAGAACACGAAGAACAGCATGCCGTCGGTCGCGGCGAAGGTGCCGACCATCAGGCCCGAGAGAATCAGGAACGCGCCGAAGTACTGCGCGACGCGCACCGTGATCGATTCCCACGAGGCGATCACGATCACGAGCGTCGTGAACGCGGTGAGCACCACGAGCCACATCGAAATACCATCGATCCCGAGTCGCCACGCCACGCCGAACTCAGGCAGCCAGTCGCGGAATTCGACGAACTGCATGCCGGCCGCATGGTTGTCGAAGCCGGAGATGAGCGGGAGGGTCAGCAGCAGACCGACGACGGCACCAACCAGCGACAGCCAACGGGCACGCTGCGGATGACGATCCGACCCGAGGCGCAGCACGGCCACGCCGAACAGGATGGGAATCCAGATCGCCAGACTCAGGAATGGAACGGATTGCATTTCAACAGGACCTCAAAAATGCGGAGCAAATAGCTTCCACGGCGCACGTTCAGGCGCGCAAGCAACTTGAAAGATTGACGCGGGGTGAAAATCGAACCAGGCTGGCTGTAATGTATTTGTCAGCGACGAGGCGAAATGCAACACACGTTCAAGGGTTAACGAGGGTAAACGGAATACGGAAGTTTTGCAGCGCAACAACACGGGCCGGATCGAAGATTGACGCAAGTCATTGTTTTTATTCAATAACGTACTAAGAGAAAAAACAACAAACGGGCTGTTACAGCCCATTTTTGATCGCGAAAGCAGCGCTTTCGACCTCCGGGGCGCCATGACGCGCGGCAGGCTGTCACGCTGCGCGGCCGAAATAATACCTTACTTGTTTCTTTCGGTTCAATGACTTATGCATCGGGCTATGACCCCCGGCGGCCGCCAAAACGCGTGCCAGGCCCGCCCCGCGCGCCCTTTCGCGGTGCAAAAAAAAGCCCCGGCCTTCATGGGGCCGGGGCCAACTCTCACGTTGCGCCAGAACACTGGAATACGCATGGCCGGCACTTTAGCGACTTGTGTCCCCCTAATTAAGGGCGCTGGCTGGAACAGTCCCTTCCCGATTATGCGAGGCCGCCTTTCCGCAGCCGCTCCTCTTTTCACAAATGAGAATCATTTGCATTTAGACGAAATTTGTCCCAGAATGGAGCCCATGCCGGACGACCCGGCGCTACCCGAATGATTTGTGCGGGACCGGAGGCTCCATGAACTACACCGCCCCTTTCGCGAGAAATGACACGCTGATCGACGACACCTTCGTCCATCACCCCGACACCGCCGAGCAGACCGTCCTGCGCGCCGTGCGCACCTGGCTGCGCCCGCATTGCGACGCCTACGCCAAGGCCGAAAGCTGGCGCGGCGTGCTCGCCGACGCGGGACTCGGCGCGGAAGGCTTCGGCTACTTCGATCTGCTGATGGGCACCCTGTGCCGCGCCTCTTGCCGCCCGCTCGACACGCGCTGCCGCTGCGCCTCCGAACTCGCGAAGGACGAAGGCTCGCTGCTGCAGGTGATCGCGCTGCTGCAGTCCACACGCAGCGAGGCCGCCGTGCAACTGCTCAACGACTGGCTGCCGACGCCGAGCGTAAGCGGCATGCTCAAGACCGCGCGCTGGTTCGCCATCGCGCTGCTCGACGCGGGAGTGCGGTTGAGGGACCGCTCGCGCCGCGTCACCTACATGCACTGATAAAGGCACCGACTGGCCCGCACGGCATGAGCTCATAACCAAAAACGATTTGGGCGCGCACCGCGCGGGCGGTAGCATCACGCGCTTTGTCGCTATTTGCGCGCCCGCTCGCGTCGCCTCGCATGTCCGTTTCGGCTTCCCCCTCTTCGATTAGCCCTTCCGGCCGCCCGCTGATCCGCAGCGCCGCCGACGTCTCGCAGCTCGTCAACGCGGGGGCCGCCACCGGCAGCAACGCGCGCATCGTCGTGGCGATCGCGCTGGGGGGCGTGTTCCTCGATGCCTACGACCTCGGCGCCCTCGCCTTCGGCCTCAAGGACGTGGCGCGCGAGTTCTCGCTCTCGCCCGCGGGCACCGGCTTCGTCGC
This sequence comes from Paraburkholderia sp. BR10937, assembly GCF_040965695.1. Lineage (NCBI taxonomy): Bacteria > Pseudomonadati > Pseudomonadota > Betaproteobacteria > Burkholderiales > Burkholderiaceae > Paraburkholderia > Paraburkholderia sp. BR10937. The sequence goes on along the minus strand of NZ_JBFRCL010000031.1, from coordinate 42,823 downwards.
TTCGGCCATCACGTTCGGCGCCATCGTCGGCGCGTTTCTCGGCGGCTTCCTGACCGATCGCATCGGACGCTACCGCGTGTTCATGGCCGACATGTTCTTCTTCGTCGTGGCTGCGCTCGCGTGCGCGCTCGCGCCCAACGCCTGGGTGCTCGGCGGCGCGCGCTTCGTGATGGGGCTGGGCGTCGGCATCGACCTGCCCGTGGCCATGGCCTTTCTCGCCGAGTTCTCGCGGCTCAAGGGCCGCGGCAACAAGGCCGCGCGCGTGGCGATGTGGTGCCCCGTCTGGTACGCGGCGATCAGCGTGTCGTATCTGCTCGTGCTGGCGTTCTACGCGGGCTTGCCCGCCTCGCACTCGCATCTGCTCTGGCGCCTCACGCTCGGCTTCGGCGCCGTGCCGGCGCTCGTCATCATCGCGATCCGCAGCCGCTATATCAGCGAGTCGCCGGTGTGGGCCGCGAATCAGGGCGATCTCGCAGGCGCGGCGCGCATCCTCAAGCGCTCATACGGCATCGACGCGCAGGTCGCGCCCGAAGCCGCCGCCAGCGCCGCGGCCAGGCCGGCGCGTGTGGCGTCGTGGAAGAACTACGGCGCGCTGCTGCGCGGCGTCTACACGCGGCGCACGACGCTCGCCACGGTCATCGGCGTGGCCTCGTCGTTCGCGTACAACGCGGTCGCGTTCGGCCTGCCCGTGATCATCTCGAGCTTTCTCGCGCAGTCCATGCTCACGACGATCCTCGCCTCGCTCGTGCTCAATCTCGGCTTCGCCTTCGTGGGCGGGCTGATCGCCGTGAGTATCGTGCCGCGCTTCGGCGCGTGGAAGCTCACCGTCTGGGGCTATGCGATCCAGTTCGTGGCGCTCGTCGGCCTCGCGGTCGTCGGCAAGCCGTCGACGGCACCCGAAGTCGTCAGCGCGGTCGCCCTGCTCGCCGCGTTCCTGTTCGGCCAGGGCATCGGCCCCGGTTCACACAGCATGACGTTTGCCTCGCTCGGCTACCCGACCTCGCTGCGCGGCGTGGGCGTCGGTTTCAACCAGACGCTCATGCGCGCCAGCTCCACCGTCTCGCTGTTCCTGTTTCCGGTGCTCGCCGCCGCGCTCGGCACGCGCGTGTTCTGGATCATCGCGGTCGCGCCGCTCGTGGGGCTCACCGCGCTGCTCTCGATTCGCTGGGAGCCTTCGGGCTATGACGTCGATGCGGAAGACTTCGACGCCGCCACGCCGGCGCAAGTGCTCGCCAGGCGGGACGCCGAAACGGTGCAGTAAATGTCGATGAAGGGCGGTGCGTTTGCAGCTGTGCCCTTTGCTTCGAATGAAGTTGCCTGGTCATCCGAAGTCATGCCAGGCATCAATCCCGTTTGCCTGAACGCTCACGCAGGTAACGCCGCACGGCACGCGCGATCTTCGGATACTGCTCGCCGGGTACGGCAAACAACACGAGCGCGCACAGCGCGAGCGCGCCGCAAAACAGAAACGTGCCGCGATAGCCGAACGCCTGCACCAGCATGCCGGAAAGTACGCCCGACAATATCGAGCCGAGCCGCGCCGCGTTGAAGAACAGCGCCGTTGCCCGCCCCGGCGACGACGGCATCAGATCCTGCACGAACGTCATGCCGAGACACGACGTGACGGCCACCACGAAGGCGTTGAGGATCTGCATCGGGATCAGCGCGTGCACGCCCGGCGCCAGCGACATCGCGACGAAGTAGACGGCATGCACCACGGCGCAGGCGGCCAGCCACCATGACTTGTCCAGCACCGAGGCGCGCGCGCCGAGCGCGAGCATCATCGGGATCTCCATGAGCGCGCCGAGGCCGAGCATGATCGACACGTCGATGCGCGTGCCCTGCAGGCCATGGACGATGTAGAGCGGCAGCACGATCATCGTCGCGTTGGCGGCCAGGCCGATCAGTGTGAGCGCAACGATCGCGCGCATGATGTCTTTCTGCGAACCCTCCGCGGCGGGCACCGGCGCGCGCGTGGGCCTCGTCTTCGCTTTTGCCGTTGCCTTAGCCGCCGGAAGCGTCGCGGGATCGCGTGGCGCGCCCGGCTGCACTTCGGCCTGCGTGAGCGGCTGGCCCTCGTACTGGGCCTCGCTTTCCGCATCGATCTCCTGCGCGACTTCGCCGGCGGTGGGACGCGCCATTAGATGCTGCGTGGCGTGTTCGTCGTGGTGCGGCTCGCGCATGCGCCAGACGATCGTGCCGCAAGCCGCGAAGCTCGCCGCCGCAAACAGGAAGAGCCCGTAGAAGTTCGTGGCGGCCAGCACGAGCGCGCCGACCGCGGGCCCGAACACCCACGCGGCGGAGAGGATCGTGCGCAGCGTCGCGCTCGCGAAGGTTCGCTCCGCGTCGTCGCGCGCGGGCAGCGCCGCGCGGCTGAACGAGAACACGAGCGAGAGCGCGCAACCGCCCGCGCCGATGAACGCAACGCCTACGAGCAGCAGCAGCCGGTAGTCGCGCACGACGCACAGGCAGAGATAGCCGAGCGTGGCGGCGCACAGCGAGACGAGGAGCAGGGTTCGATGCTTGCCGGTGGCGTCGCTCCAGCGGCCCGCCGCGGTGCTCGCGATCACGCCGCTCGTGGCGATGGCGGTCATGAACACGCCGAGCCGGAACGGCGTCATGCCGGCGCGCTCGACGCCGAACAGCGAAAGATAAGGCGCGGTGAAGGACATCGCCACGCCGAGCATCAGGGTGGCGCCGGCGAGTGGCAGGAAACCAGGAATACGCAGAAGACCGGCAAAGCGCGAGTTTTTGAGCACGGCGCGGCGGGTAGTGGCGAGAAGAGAGTTGCCCGTGCATGCGCGGTCACGCGACGGCCATATCGACGGCGATTATCGGGCCGAACTCCCACACTGTGCAAGGTTGAACCGGCCGCGATCAACATCTGGGTGCGCTATCCACAGCTTTGGTGGACAGCCTTGTGCGTAACCCTGGGGCGACTTCGCCAAGTGTTTGATGCGATTCGGATTGTGCGCAGCGTTGCCGTTTGTTGCAGCGGCGGCGTTTTGCGGGGAAAGGCGCGGAGGGTTTTCCACAGATTTTGTTGAGAGCCCTGTGAGCAACTCCTGGACATCCGCGTCAAGTCCTTGTCGTACAAAGGTTTTCCGGCGGCGCATGGGGAATGGCTTGTTTTCTCGCGTGCCCGCAAAAATCGTTGCCCCTTTTTCAGAACCCGATAGCGCCCGCCACATATTCCCCGGTCGATCTCGCCATCGACGCGACGAGCCGGGGATGGCGCACGACGAAAACCGCAATCACCAGGAAAACGGCCCCACAGGTGACAACCGTCTCGAAGGTGTCCCACAGCTTGTTCCGAGAAACCAGCATCGCAAACGTCCAGAGTGAAATGATCATGCCGAGAGCGGGGCCGAACACCGGGCAGTAGTCGTACTCCTCTTTCCACGGCACGTTCACCGGAGCGGGTTCCTTTGCGACCAGATTGAGTGCAACGCCTTGTTCATGAGGCAGTGCGATGAGTTGCGGCCCCTGCCCGAAGTGCGCCATCTTCGCGGCGAGCGCCTGGAGCAGCCAGCGCGCCACGGGTGCCTGCGGGCCGACCGCCTGCTCTAGAGCATGTTCTTCGAGTGTCTGACCGCTTTCGCGTACCGCGCCCATCGTCCCGTGCTGGGCAATGCCCTTGAGGCGGCTATGCCAGAAGTGATGAATGCGCTCGCGTGGCACCTGCCCCGCGTCGAGCAGCAGGGAGAGCGACCTGTCCACCTGGTCGGCGTCGCTGGTCATCTGGCGTAACAGCCACGCTTGCTGTCTGAGGTCCTTCTTCTCCCGCATGAGCGCGGGCGAACCCAGCAAGAGCGCCACCGCCGCCTCTGAATGGGCCGGCGCAGCGTCCAGCCCCTCCTTGTTCAGATGCCACGCGAGCAGCAGCCGGTATTTCGGCGTGCGGTCAACGTTGTATGAGGCATAGGGGTAGGCAGGCTGCACATAGTCCTTGAACCAGTGATCCGCAAACCCGACGTCCATGCTGTTGTCCAGCGACCTGACGCGGGGCACCCCAGGCAGTTCCATCTGCCTCCAGACCTGCTGGACGTCAAGCGAGAGTTCTGGCTGGTCGCACTGCATCACGATTTCGAAGGAGTCGCTGCGCATCGCCGTCGCAAGACGTGGCAACAGGGGTATCAGAAGTTGTGTGAGGACACTGTGAAGGCGCGGCGTGCCCTCCTCGCCAGCGCCGAGATCCAGCGCCTTGAGCTTGCCCGGATTCTCCGGTGGCTTTCCCTCGAGCCCCAGCATGCGCACGGCGAGGTCCGGTTCCGGAGCGAGTACCACGCTATCGAGCACGGCGACACCCGAGCGGACTTGCCGCTGCCAGTTGTCTATCTGGTGCCAGCGTTTCGTGTTGTGATCTGCTGCCTGCATTGCCGGCCCGTCATACAGAACCATGTGCAGCATGAAGCAGATTGCCATCGAAAGCGTAAGCGGAACCGCAAACGCCCCGTGAAAAAGCTTTTCCGACCAAATGGGCACGCCTTTCGGCCAGTCCGCCAACACGATGACCAGGGCGGCGCCATGAACGACGATGAATAGGCAGATATAGAGCCATACGGGCGGCGGCTTCACAGCAGGCCATTCTTCCGGCATGCGCTGATCCCAGCGAAAACTCATCCAGCCTCCGTCAAGCTTCAACAACCCAACCGCTTCGCGATGCACGCAGCAGGGGTTTCGGATTGCAGGCACATGCGCAATAGTCGTTCTCCAGCGCGGGCACCTTGCCGTAGAACTCCTGCTCGAAGCGCGCGCCGTTGCGCTCGATCCTGCCGGTGGTGCCGCACGCGGGGCAGCGTACCGCTGCGCCGAGGTAGGCCATCCTGCGTCCGTTGTACCCGGTGCCATCGATGCCATCGATTACCGTCCCGCCTGTGGTCGTATGGTCGCCTTCATAGATGTGGGTGCGTTCGCTCATGTCAGGCTCCCACCCATTCCCAATCGGTGCTGCCCGTGTCTTGGTCTGCCTTGGGCATGCGCTCGCCCCGGCGTCGCGTCACGATGCTGGCGATGTCGTACCGGGTGGGAGCCCTCCCGTACAGGTCATCCGACTGGATGCGTCTGACCCAGCGCCCGCTGCGTGGACACTCGACACCAGGCTCGCAGAACTGCACGGTGTCCGCGATCATGTCGAATGACCATGGCTTGACGGGCGTTGGCGCGATCGCCTCCCACACCCACTGCACCGGCCCGTCGATGTTGACGCCTGGCAGCTCCTGCATCGGCATCGTCACGCGCCCGGTGGTCGCCACCTCCCCGGCCTTGAACGGCTTGAGCAACAGACCGCGATGGCCGTTGCCAGTACGCACGGCGCGGTACAGGCCGTCCTCGGCGAAGGTCTGCCCCGGCTTGACCGGTTGCCACGACATCTCTGCCTTGTGCATCGCTTCCCACTGCTCGCGCTCCTGGGGTGTCGAGGGGTAGTCGCGGTCGAACGTGATACGGGTGGGGTTCTTGTAGTCCGAATGGAAATCGACATAGAGCAGACTGGACCGGATTCCGACGGCTTCCATACGCATGAATGCACCCGCATATAAATCGTAGGTGCCGGCAGAGAATTTATCGACTTTGTTCGTCTTGACCTTCAACACCACGAAACTATGCGGCGCAAGATTGACCTCACCATCGGGAAACTGTGCGGGATCGACCAAAGTCTGCCCAGCCAGGCCAAGGCCGAACTTTGCCGACATGCCACTCTTCGTGTCACTTACACCCAGGCTATCCTTACCCATTCCGGTGTCCCACCTATCCGGCGTCTTGAACTTGATCGGATACTCGCCGCTATTGCTAAACCTGACGGACACCAGAAACCCATCCCCTTCGCGGTCAATTGAAACCAGCGAAAGGTCTAGCTTCACCAACTTCCGCCCATCCTGAACCCCAGCGTTCGTGAGCGAGTCAACCAGTTGAACTATCTGGGTTACCACAGGACGACTGAAATCCGTGATGTAGCTACTCCGCATCTCCCCGCCGCATCTCGCACCATAGAGATTGGGAAGCGTTACGTCACTACTCGGGTCCTTGGGAGTACACAGCAACTTCGCAAGCTGCGTGGCGGCTTCCAGATTCTGGTTTGAGAGTTTTAACTGATATATGCCAACGCCACTAATATTCCGGTTTCCATCAGAATCACCAATCTGGACCGTCATGACATCTCCAGAAACCGACACTTCATTGTTTCCATATCTATTGATGCTGCCAACGGCGCCGTTTGTCGTATAGGCAAATTGCATGGCCTGATCCTCCATGTTTACAGCTTCGGCATGTGCATAGCTCCCAATCAGAGACAAGTAGACGGCTACATATCTCAACCGGTTGATCCATGGATTACGAGCCATAGCCAACCCTCCACAACTTGTTCGTTGCGAGCGAAAACTGCCTCCGCACATACTCCAGGTAATATGGCTTGACAGCCGCCGTAACGCGGCCATTTTCTAATGCCGCATTGGCACCATCGCCCATGACATTCGCACCAACGTAGGTTGCGTCGGTCTGCGAATGCCCTTGCCAAACCATTGCACCCGCTTTCGCATCCACCAGCGAAAAATCGATCTGCTCCTTATCGTCTATATAGGATTCGTGAAGCCAGCCGCCTTGATCGTAATATTCATCGGGAAAGTTGAAATAGTGCCCGCATTCATGTGCCTCGACATTTGCATCCGGGTAGTCAAAGATTTTCGAGTCTTCTTTATATTTATGCTTCTCTCCCCATGCCCCCGTATCCGCCCGTAGCACGAACGGAAACAGGTTCAACGACACGTGCGAGTTGAATCCGTCAATCGGCGCACCCTTGATAGAAACGCGCAGATCGACCTTAAAACTGACGCTTACCCGGCAACCGCACGCCGCGCCCCTGGAACAGCCGTCCAGGATCAGCTTGTAACCGCCCTGATTTAGCACCGCCTCGATACGGCTGACTAACGCCCTGACGTCAAATTTAGGCCCGACCGCATCGCGGTAGTCCATCTTTACACCCTGCAACACCATTCCGGGCGTCATCTGTGAATGGGTGGAAAACTCGTATGGAACCGTTGCTTCGTCAGCAGAGACCGACGTATCACGTGCGCCTTTTCTATCGACGGGAAACAGGTCCATCGGAACCAGCATCACGCGAACCGTGCAGGTAATCGCCTTGTCTTTCTCGCTGTACGCAAATTCAAAATGCGAATCTCGCGTGCCACCGCCCCGATACCACACTGTGCCGTCCGTACTTTTCCAGGGTGTCCGGTTATTCAACCTACCCCAATACGACCTCGCTTCAACATGCTGCATTACGTCAGCCTTCAGGTCCGAGATTTTCCAGTCGCATGGAACTGCGCTCACCAACTTGATGGGATCAGGCGCAACAAACGATTGCTGCTGATCATCAGCGCTGTTCAAGGTGACCTTTGCCTTACGCACTCCTGAGTCCACATTCGACGGCTTGCCATCGAAGGGCGAGAAGTCGTTTAGCCGGGACTCAGGCGCAGGCGCGACTGCTCCCGTATTCGCCAGTGCCTCCCATTGCGCCGGGAGTGGCGCAGGTGCCGGCGGTGGCACCACGAACTTCGGATTGGTCCGCCACACCTCGCAGTCGGTCGTGTACGGCACGAACTTCGGCGCGAACGCCATGCCACCCAGGTCCATCTGCGCGGGACCGGTGCCCTTCACGCCGTTTGTCCGGTACAGCACCCCGCCGCGCGAGCCGATCTCGACGCCTTCCCCGCTCAGTTTCACGTAGGTGCCGTTCACGTTGAGGATGATCTCCTTCGCCGCCTTCACGTGAACCGCGCCGCTGACTGACTCGATCGTCATGCCTTCCTGCGAGGCGAGCTGCATCCTGCCACGCTGGGCCTGCGCGACGAAGTCGGCCGCCGCCGTGATGAGGCTCAGGCCCTTCTGCGTGAACAACGACAGCAAGTCACCTGCCGCCACCGTGAACCGCCGGAGCGTGCTGAAGTGGATACCCTTCTTCGCCGTGCCGATGATCGAGCCATCGGCGGCAAGCTGCACGCCATCGCCCGACGCCACTGCGACCGGCCCAGGCCCGGTCATGAGCACACCGGGTTTCTTCAGTTCATGCAGACCAGCGTTGATGCCCTTCTGTGCGTCGAGGTCAGCGGGCGTGGCCTTCGACGCTTCGGCAGACTGCGCGAGCGTACTGGCGAATGCCTGGTGGTCCTTGAACAGCGCGTTGGTCTCATCCATGGCGAGCACCTTCCCGCTACCGCCTGGCTGGTTGTAGGCGGTCACCATCACGCCAGCGCCACCGCGATTGACCACATGCTCCCCCGTGCGAAGCTCCGCCCCGATGCCCCGCTCGTTCAGGTCGTGGTCGGGAATGAAGCCCAGGTTGAGCTGCGAGCGGCCCGAATGCTCCGTACTCAACTCGATGCCCTGCTGCTGCTCCCAGTCGTCAAACCACAGCTTGTTGCCCGAGCGCGTGCGTATCTCGCTGCGCGACATGCGGCGGCGTGAACTGTTGATGAGGTCCGGGTTTTGGGCATTCGGAATGAAGGCCACGGCGACCGGCTTGTTGGGATTGCCTTCGAAGAATCCCGCGATACCGAAGTCGCCATCCACCGGTGGCAGGTTCATGCCCGAGTGGTCTCGGCTCGCGAAGGGCCTGGCCATGCGCAGCGGGATACTTTCGCCGCCCTTCGGCCAGTTGCCGAAGTCACAGTGAAAGCGCACGACAATACGTCCTTCCGCGTCCAGGTAGGGGTATGTGTAGTGATTCGGTGACGTCACCGTGAACCCCAGCGTATGCACGCGCGGCCACTTCGATTCGTCGATGGGTAACCGGTAGGGCCGGCTGGCAGGAATCGCCTGGAAGGTATTGCGGTAATTCTCATTGCGCGCCCCTCGATGCACGACCTTCGAGACGAACAGGCCCTCCTTCGCGTCAAGCGTGCCGTCCGCGGTTCCGGCCAGCGTATCGGGCTGCACGATGCAACCCGGCCGGATCGAGGGCATCGTCGACTTCCCCCTGCAGGTGACCTGCTGCGCACGCGCCGCCTCATGCCGCAGTGTCGCCTCGCGCTTCGCCCCTGCCTCGTCGCCGTGATGCGTGCCCCACACCATGGGCGTGCCCATGGTCGTGTCGTCATGCTGCTCCGTGCCGAACTCGTCGCGCGCGCGTCCCTCCTCGCGGAAAATCATCGCGTGGTTGTCGGCGTCATAGTCCGCGACGATGAACGACGCGGGAATGGTGCGAGTGCGCACCTTCAGCGAGTAGATCGACTCCTCGAACGTATGCAGCCCCGATGGAGGGCGGTCCTTCAGCGAGAGGGACGGGCGCGTGTAACCGTCGATGTCGTCGGCAATGACCACCACCTCGCCGTGCCGGTCCTCCTCGGTGAAGGTGAACAGCCCGGCCTGCTCCATCTCCAGCCGGCAATACGCCCAGTCGCCCATGTTGTACTGGAAGCGGAACGCGTGTTGCGGATGCTGCCGGCGCAGACGCTGCACCACGCGAATCCAGGGCCGCACGGCATTGCGCTCGATGACTTCCTGGATGATGTCTGCGGACGTTTTACCCTGGTATGTCGCGCAGTTGCTGGGGCCGTCCAGCACCGCAAGATGCTGGCGGATTTCGACACGATAGGTGCAGCCATCACGCGAGTTCGACACCGACTCGAAACGCGAGACGAATCCCGCGAACTTCCGGACCACCGCCCCCTCGTCAACCTGGAACCTGAACCTGGCCAGCTGGCCCAGGATATCCCGGCGCGCCACCGGCCCGGCAGTCGAGACCAGCGCCCTGATCCGGTACGGCTGGCAACTCTCCTCGCGAACGTCCCACTCGACCACCGACAACCCGGGCGCGCGCCGCTCGCTGCGTTCATCGCGCTCGTACCTGCGAGCCTTGAGGATGATGTCCAGATGGGCAGACTGGCGTCCCGTCACCAGTCTCACCGGTTTGTCCGATTCCGCCATGGGGATTCCCTGTTCTGTAGTCCTGACCAGATGGCGCACCATCGGCACACACCGCCGGAGCACCATCGCGCATGAGCCGCGGTAGCCAATGCGAGTCGCGAGCCAAGTTTCACCCGAACAGGTGAAACCGGCACTCGGACGCGTCTGAAAAAATCACAGGGGATGACTGATGTAATGCTTCGGTGCCCGCGTATCCGATCGCCGAAGCGCCCTGGCTCAATCAACGAGCCACGATCGGTATAGCGAAGACCTGATGCATTGCGGGCGAGAGTTACCCACAGTTTTTGTTGAGAGCCCTGTTAGCAACTTCTGGACATCCGCATCAAGTCCTTGAATGGAAACGGGAAGCTCGCAAACGACATGAAAAATGCATGTTTTTTGCGCAGCAAAGTTGTCCACAGTTTTTGGTGACAAACCTGTTGATAACCGCCTGGCGAGCGCGCCAACTCCTTGATCGGATAGAGAGTTCGTCGCTTGTGTCGCGGATGCATCAAATTGCGTTCCGGATGGGCAACCGGGAGCGGCGGCGCAAACGTTTCGCGACGGCCGCCGCCCGCTCTCCCTCGATGCATCCATGCGTGCAGCACTCAGGCCAGATCGAGTGCCGCCGTGAGATCGCCGGGCGGCGTCTGCTCCCGCGAGAGGAACGTCTGATCGCGCGCAGTCACGCCGTCGAGCGGCGCGAGTCCATGCACGCGGCTGATGAAGCGCAGGATCGAGACCGTGTCGTAGAACGTGTGATCGACGTAGCCCTTCTTCGCGAACGGCGCGATCACGAGCGCGGGGACGCGCGAGCCCGGACCCCAGCGGTCGCCCACGGGCGGCGCGACCGGGTCCCACCAGCCGCCGTTCTCGTCGTGCGTCACGACGATCATCGTGTTCGCCCATTGCGGCCCGCGCTGGATGTGCGCGATCACGGCCGCGACGTGGCGGTCGCCCGACTCGACGTCCGCATAGCCGGCGTGCATGTTCAGGTTGCCCTGCGGCTTGTAGAACGTCACGGCAGGCAAGCGGCCTGCGTCGATGTCCGCGAGCAGACGGTTGGTCGACGGATCGTCGCCGAGGCCCGCATCGCGCAGGTGACGCGCGCGTGCGGACGTGCCCGGCGCGAAGTTGGCAAAGTAGTTGAACGGCTGGTGGTGATACTGGAAGTCGGGCACCGCGCCCGTGTCCTGATGGTCCAGCGCAAACTGCCAGGCGCCGCTATACCAGGCCCAGTCGACGCCCTTCGCCGAGAGCCGGTCGCCGATCGTCGCGTAGGTCTGCGGGCGCAACACGCGCGGATTGGACGGATCGGCGAGCGCCGGGTTGCCGTCTACCGAAGGGCGCACGTTGCTCGGCTGATACGGCGGCGCCATTGTGTTGACGGCATAGCCGTCGGGCGTGAAGAGGCCGTCGTTCACGAACTTCGGCGGCCCGTCGAGCGCCGAGGCCGGCGAGTTCGGCGCGACCTTCAGGCGCGTGCCGGTGGGATCGTCGCCCTCCACGACGGAGGCGAGATGCTTCGCGGCGCTCGTCTGGATATCGGCGTATTGCGGCACCTGCGCCGAGATCAGGAAGATGTGGTTGAGCCACGAGCCGCCAAACGCGGCCATGAAGAAGTTGTCGCAGAGCGTGTACTGCTGCGCGATATTCCAGAGCCGCAGCGTCTGCGCGGAGTTCTCGTAGAAGCCCATGACGAGGCCGCCCGAGTCGCCCCACGCGGCGAACTGGTCGTTGCGCCCCGCATTGATCTGCATCTGGTTCTGATAAAACCGATGGATCAGGTCCCGCGTGATGATGCCGTTCGGCAGCGGATTGCCGTGCGCATCCACGATACGGAACGGACGGTTGGACAGCCCCGTGATCTGGTGCTCCGCGATCATGTAGCGCTTGCCGTCCAGCTCCTGCGCCTGGGGCACGAGGCCGCCCCAGATCTTCGGCAGCTGCGGCAAGGGCGTCTTGCCGTCGCGATCGAGCTGCGCGTAGCGCTCGGCGCCCACATTCGCGAGCGGCGTTTGCACGCCGGGATAGTTGCCGTACAGATTGACGAAGCTGCGATTCTCCGCGTAGATCACCACGATCTGGCGCACCTGGTCGCGCAACGCGGCATCGACGCGCGCGTCGGCGGCGCTGCGCGGCGCGCCCGCCGCGCTCTGCGCCGGCGTCTCGCAGCCGCCGAGCGCGAGGCCCACGCCGACCGCCGCCAGCCCGCCGAGCACACGGCGGCGCGCGGGGTCGTCCGGACCGGCGGGAATGGAAGGTTCGTCTGGGCGCCCGTTCCTGGGTTCGTCGTTCTGCTTCATCAGCCTGCCTCCTTTGTCGAGGGGACGCGCATTGCGCGGCGTACCGCGAATATTACGCAGCAGGATACCGGTTCCGCAGTTGGCGAGGCAAAAAGGCAGCGCACAAGCGCTGCACTGAAGCCGCCCTTTTAGCCGTCGCGCGGCATACGCGGCGCGCTTGCGGCGCCGTGCGGCTGGGCTTGCGCGAGCGTTTGCGCGGGACGCGGTTCGCTCGCGTGCCCCTCGTGCGCGGCGCGCGGGGCGCTGGGCAACGTCGTGCGCTCGCGGCGCGGCACATCGCCTTCGTCGGTCCAGAGCGGATCGGGAATCTCGCCGAAGACCTGGCGCAGCCGCTCGCCCCACGTCGAATGGATCATCTGGAAATACGCATTCGACTGGTCGAGCGACGCGTATCGCGTGACACGCAGCGCGTCGCGCTCGTACACGAGCAGGTCGAGCGGCAGGCCGACCGAGAGGTTCGAGCGCAGCGTCGAGTCCATGGAGATGAGCGCGCATTTCGCGGCCTCGTCGAGCGGCGTGCCCGGCGTCAGCACGCGGTCGATGATCGGCTTGCCATACTTCGACTCGCCGATCTGGAAATACGGATTGACGCTCGACGTCTCGATGAAATTGCCGGCCGCGTAGATCTGGAACAGCCGCATGGCATGGCCGCCGATCTGGCCGCCGAGAATGAAACTGCAGTTGAAGTCGACGTTGAAGGTCTTGAGCGCCTCCGCGTCGCGCCGGTGCACCTCGCGCACGGCTTCGCCCACCACGCGCGCGGCCTCGACCATGGTCGGCGCGTTCCACAGCGTGGCGCGCCCCGCTTCCTGCGGCTCGGTCAGCACCTGCAACGTGGCCTGCGTGATGGCCAGATTGCCCGCGACGAGCAGCACGAGCACGCGCTCGCCGGGCTCCTCGAACACGGCCATCTTGCGCGACGTGCTGATGTGATCGACACCCGCATTCGTGCGCGTGTCCGAAAGAAACACGAGCCCCTCATCCACTGCCATTGCCACACAGTACGTCATGCGCCTCCCTGCCCGTCCCTGACTTCGCCGCTCGTTTTGTTATAGCGGCAAAACTATTGCTGCGACTGCTGCGCGCTCACGTGCACGCTGACATCAAGCGTTTCGCCGGCCCCGCCCACGCGGCGGCCGCGAACCGGCGCGGCCGCGTCGTAGTCGCGCCCCACCGCGATCCGGCAATATTTTTCGCTCGCGAAACACGCGTGCGTGACGTCCACCGTCACCCAGCCGTTGTCGAGCCACACGTCGACCCATGCGTGGCTCGCCATTTCAGGCACGTCGCCGGGGTCGAGATAGCCGCTCACGTAGCGCGCCGGCACGCCGCGCGCGCGGCACACCGCCAGCATCACATGCGCGTGATCCTGACACACGCCACGGCCTAGCGCCAGCGCGTCCGCCGCGGTGTGTGTCACATCCGTGACACCGGGCTCGTAGCGCACGCGCTCCGTGATGCGCGAGGCCGCGTCGAGTATGGCGGCGGTATCGTCCAGCGACGCCAGGCTGAACGCGAATTCCGTGAGTGCCTCGTCGGCTTCGGTGAGGCGCGTCGGCGAAGTGAAATGGTGCGTCGGCACCATGCCCTCGCCTTCGGGCAGCCGGCCGTCGGGCAGCGCCACGGTCTCGACTTCGCCGCGCACGCGCAGGCGAATTTCCTTGTGCGGACGCGTGAGCACCAGCGTCATCAGCGCGTTGCCGTAGGCGTCGCGGCATGCGTCGAGTTTGCCCGGCGCCTCGACCTGCCATTGCTTGACGATCTGCGTGGGCGTGGTGAGCGGCGACAGCCGCAACTGCTGGATCGAATAATGCACGGGCGCTTCGTAGCGGTACACCGTGTCGTGCCGGACCGCGAGTTGCATGACGTCAATCCTCCATCGAGGCGATTGGGAGTTCGATGAGCGCGGGATCGCGCTAACCGACCGGCAACATCAGATAGGTGCGCGCCACCTGATTGCCCAGCTCGTACACGCGCGCGAGAAACTGCGTGAGAAACGTATGCACGCCCAAGGAGAAGATCTGCCGCAGGTCCGCATAAAGCAGCTCGGCGCGCAGCTTGCCCGCGGTGCGCTCGACTTCGCGCGAGCTATCGGTGCGCAGCATCGCGAGATTCGTGCAGACGCCGTCGAGCGACGCCAGCAGCGAGCGCGGCATTTGCTGGTTGAGGATGAGCAGCTCCACCACGCGCGCGGGCGTCACCACGTCGCGGTAAACCTTGCGATAGATTTCGAGCGCGGAAACCGAGCTGAGAATCGAGGTCCAGTAATAGAAGTCCTCGAGCTGACGCGCGGCCGAACGCGAGTCGGCATTTTCCACGTCGACGAAACGCACGTCGAGAATGCGCGCCGTGTTGTCCGCGCGTTCGAGGAACGTGCCGAGCTGCGTGAAGAACAGTGCATCGTCCTGCAACGCCGTGCCGAGGCGCACGCCGCGCGACAGATGCGAGCGGAACTTCACCCACTCGAACAGCGCATCGGGACGCGCTTCCAGCTCGCTGCCGCGCAACAGCTCGACGAATTGCAGCCATGTGTCGTTGATCGTTTCCCACCATTCCGTGGTGAGCGTGCCGCGCACCGCGCGCGCGTTCTCGCGGGTCGCCTGCAGACACGAGTAGATGCTCGACGGGTTCGTTGGATCCGCCACGAGAAACTTGAGCACGTTGCTGCTGGTCGTTTCCTCGTGGCGCGCATCGAAGGCGGGCTCCAGTTCGGAGATCCGCAGCATCGCGCGATGCGTGCGCGCCTCGGCGTCCGCGCTGCCGGGCAGCAGGAGCGCCTTCAGATTGATGTCCAGCATGCGCGCGGTATTCTCCGCGCGCTCCATGTAGCGGGCCATCCAGAACAGATGATCGGCAGTGCGGCTCAGCATGGTCGAACCTCTTCGTGTGCGTATGGTATGGCCAGTGAAATCATTCGAGCACCCACGTGTCCTTGGTCCCGCCGCCCTGCGACGAGTTGACGACGAGCGAGCCTTCCTTGAGCGCGACGCGCGTGAGACCGCCGGCCGCCATCTGGATCGTCTTGCCGGAGAGCACGAAGGGCCGCAAATCGATATGGCGCGGCGCGATGCCCGCCTCGACGAAGGTCGGGCAAGCCGACAGCGACAGCGTGGGCTGCGCGATGTAATTGCCTGGCCGCGCGAGCAGCCGGGTGCGAAACGCCTCGATTTCCTCGCGAGTGGATGCGGGACCGACCAGCATGCCGTAGCCGCCCGCGCCGTGCACTTCTTTCACGACGAGGTCCGGCAAATGTTCGAGCGTCCAGGCGAGATCGTCGGGCCGGCGGCATTGCCACGTCGGCACGTTCTTCAGGATCGGCTTTTCGCCGAGATAGAACTCAATCATGTCGGGCACATACGGATAGATCGACTTGTCGTCGGCCACGCCCGTGCCCATCGCATTGGCGAGTACGACGCGGCCCGCGCGGTACGCCGTGAGCAGCCCCGGCACGCCGAGCGCGGAGTCGGGGCGAAACGCCAGGGGGTCGAGAAAATCGTCGTCCACGCGCCGGTAGATCACGTCCACGCGACGCGGCCCCTGCGTCGTGCGCATGAATACGTAGTTATCCTCTACGAAGAGGTCCTTGCCCTCCACCAGCTCGACGCCCATTTGCTGCGCGAGGAACGTATGCTCGAAATACGCGGAGTTGTACATGCCGGGCGTGAGCAGCACGACGGTCGGATCGTCCACGCCTTCTGGCGCCACCGAGCGCAGCGTATCGAGCAGCAGATCGGGATAATGCGCGACCGGCGCCACCTTGTGCTGAACGAACAACTCGGGAAAGAGCCGCATCATCATCTTGCGGTTTTCGAGCATGTACGAGACGCCGGAGGGCACGCGCAAATTGTCTTCGAGTACGTAGAACGCGCCGTCGCGCCCATCGCGCACGATGTCGACGCCCGCGATATGCGCATACACGCCGAGCGGCAGGTCGATGCCCTGCATCTCCGGCCGGTACTGCGCATTGGTGTAGACCTGCTCGGCCGGTATCACGCCGGCGCGCACGATGTTGCGCTCGTGATAGACGTCGTGCAGGAACAGATTTAGCGCGTGCACGCGCTGGCGCAGTCCGCGCTCGAGCAGAACCCATTCGTCTGCGGGAATGATGCGTGGGATGAGGTCGAAAGGAATGAGCCGTTCGGTGCCGGAGAGGTCGCCGTTCACCGCGAACGTGATCCCGACCCGCCTGAACAACAGGTCCGCCTCGGCACGCTTGCGCGCCATCGTCTCGCCAGTCTGCCTCTCGAGCCACCGCTGGAAGCGTTCGTAGTGCGGGCGCACCGCGCCCTCGTCGCGCATTTCGTCATGGACTTGCATCGGTTCGTTCTCGCGCGTGAGTGCAACTGCGTCAGCGGCGCCGCCGCGTTTCGTCTCATGAATGAGGCGAGATGCGTTGCGCGCTGCGGTACAGGCTAAAAAGCAAGGCGTATGCCATCGACTGAGCCTGGTTTCATGCGCTCGATTGGTGCAACGCGGGTGGGATCGGCCGTGTCGAAACGGGGCATGCCAATGTGGCGCCGCATTTGCGCTTCAAGCTGGTGCAACGCGCTCGCGCGGCATGCTATATGCAGGCGCAGCATGCAACTGGAGGGCCTTGAGTTCCAATGACCGAAGCGACCTGCGTGAACGAGCGTCCAACGAGAATTGCTGCCTGGCAAGCGCTTTGCGCGATCGTGCTCGCGCTCGCACTCGGCGCATGCACGAACATGGCCGGCCCCTTGCCGGCCGCGATCGAACCGGCGGCCGATGATGGCCCACCGCGCACGTCCGTTGCCGTCGTGCAGCGCGACTGGCACACCGACATCTGCCTGCGTGTGCACGACGCCGAGGTCTGGGTCGACGCACTTGCGCGCGGCTTCGACGACGCAACCGTTCTGTGTTTCGGCTTTGGAGAGAGACAGTTCGTGGTCGAACGCCGCCACGATCCGCTGACGATGATCGGCGCGCTCATGCCGAGCCAGGCCACCGTGCTGATGACGGTACTGCGCGCGGCCCCGGAGGCGGCCTTCGGCTCGCAGAACGTCGTGGAGGTGCCAGTGGACGACGCCGGGCTTGCCAGCGTTCAGCGCTATCTGCGCACTTCGCTGGAAACCGATGCGGATGGCGCACCGCGCCGCCTCGCCGACGGACCCTATACGGGCAGCGTCTACTTCGCGGCGTCAGGGACTTACGACGCCTTGCATACCTGCAACACGTGGACCGCGCGAGCGTTGCGCTCGGCGGGTCTCGACGATGTACCGGACGTGTTGTTCGCGCGCAGCCTGATGCGCGAAGTGCGGCATGCGCTGGACACGAAAGCGCCGGACGGCGCGATGCCCAACGCTGCCGCAAGTCGGTGAATCGGTCAGCACGGCGCAACACAAGCCGCACCCGGCGGGGGTGGCGGCGCCTCGGTGGCCGGCTGCTGCGGGACGACGACGGTCCGCGGCGGCGGCGGGTTGGGATCGCTGCTGCTGAACGACAGGCAGCCGGCTAGTGCGAGCGGCAATAGTAAAGCGAGGACGCTGAATCGATGCATTTGACTCTCCCTGACCGGTTTAAAGGCCGGCACCGCGCGCCTTGCGCGGCCCTTTTAAGCCAGGAGCAAGTCGAATGCCACGGAAATCAGATCATTGAGACGCCGCGCTCTCGCGGCTGCGCGCCGCCGCCAGCCCGGTGCGGCTTTGCACGCCCCACTTGCGCCGCCCGAGCAGGAAATGCAGCCAGCCGAGCGCCGCGCCGCTATGGCGCATCAACTGGAACGAGAACGGCTCGAAGATGGCGGCGAGAAACGCCATGCCGAAACTCGAGTGCGTGCGGTCGCCGCTCCAGCGCCGGTAGAGATGTACGGAGTACAGATGAAACGCGAGGTCGATCGCGATCTTGCTGACGATCACGCCCAGCACCGGCAGCACGATCGTGAAGCGGCCGTCGAACAGGAAGCCGATCAACAGCGCGAACGCCGTCAGTCCGTAAATGGGCTGCACGGTGTCGAACGCCTTCACGGGCAGCATCATGAGGCCGAGCTTGCCGTACTTGCGGTTGCCGGTCATGTCGCGATACCAGTACTGGGTTTGCAGAAAGCCCGCGAACCAGCGGCGGCGCTGACGCAGGAAGGTCGTGAGCGTACCGGGCGCGTCGGTGCGCGCGCGGGCGGTGCCGAGCACGCGCACTTCCCAGCCCAGGCCCTTGCGTGCCGAATAACGGCGCAAGCGGTGAATCAGTTCGTAGTCCTCGACGAGGCAATCCGCATCGAAGCCGCCCACGGCCATCACGGCATCGCGGCGAAAGCCCGCAAACGCGCCCGAGATCAGCAGCAAGCTGTCGGCGCGCATCCACGCGAAGCGCGAGATGAAATTGCGGATGTACTCGTAGGTCTGGAACCACTGGAAAAAGCGCCCGCTCAACGTATGGTCGCAAACCGGCGTGAGCAGGCCCGCCGCCGCGACCAGCGCCGGCTCGCGGCCAAACGCGCTCGCCATCGCGGCGCATGCGTCGGGTTCGAGCAGCGTATCGGCGTCCACGGTCATGACCGTTTCCGTTGCGATCGCAAGCAACGCCGCGTTGAGCGCGCGCGCCTTGCCGCCGTGTGCGAGCTTCAGCCAGCGCAGATTCGGATATTGCGGCGAAGGCGCGCTCAACTGGCCTTCGCCCGGGTCGGCCAGACCATAACGCCGCGCGAGCAAGGCAGCCGTGCCGTCGGTCGAGCCGTCGTCGGCGATCACGATCTGCTGCGGCGCGCGGGTCTGCGCGAACAGCGCGTCGAGCGTAATCGGCAGCACGGCCGCTTCGTTGTGCGCGGCGACGATCACGCCGAGCGTCGGCAGCTTCGCCGCGCCTGCGGCCGCGGGCGCTGCCGCAGGCGCAAGCAGCACGCGCGCCTTCCAGGCGACGAACAGCAGCAACACCGTGTCGTAGACGACATAGGCAATGCCCGTGGACCACGCGACCACGCCTTGCAGGAAGAACGCGCGCGCAAACAGCACGAACCAGAGCGCCATGACGCCCAGGTGGATCGCGACGCTCGCGAATGGCGTGGGAGGCGGCACGAGGCGCGGCGACGTGCGGGCGAGCGCCTCTTCAAGCGTGTTTTTCAAGTCGTACCCTTCTCGTGTTGCTCACGGCATCATCCGGCGCAGCACCGAATGACGGTCGATCCATTGATGCTTGAGTGCGCCCGCAATATGCAACGCGAGCACGCCATAGAGCGCATAGCTGCACGCGGTGTGCAGCGCGCCGAACTGGTTGTGCAACTGCTCCTTCGTGGCCGCATCGAGGTTCATGATGAAGCCGATGCGCGGCCATTGCACGAGGCCGAAGAGATACATGGGATGCGAGGCGGCGGCGACCCATGCGGAGTCGTGCAGCCAGCCGGAAAGCGGCATCGCGAAGATCAGCACGTAGAGCGCGACGTGCGCGGCGTGGGCCGACGCGCGCTCCCAGCCGGGGAATTCCGCGGGCAGCGCAGGCGGGCGATGCGTGAGACGCCACAGCACGCGCAGGATCGCGAGTCCGAGCACGGTAATGCCGATCGACTTGTGCGTATCGATTACGAAGCGGATGGCGGTGTCCGAAAGCGCGCCGTCGGGCAGCAGCGCGGCAATCAGGCCCAGTGCGACGTTCGTGAGGATCAGTAGCGCGATCAACCAGTGCAATAGCACGGCAACGCGCGTGTACTTCTGCGCGCCGGCGTCGGCACCGACAAACGGGGATTCGGCGGAAAGGGGAATTTTCACGTGGGCTTGGCCGTTGCGGATCAGTAGGGATAACGCCCGGCGCGGCAAATTTATTCCCGCCGCGCGCGGTCCGCCGGCGGGATTGCGCGATGCTGCCCACACGGCGACTCGCGCATTATGCCCCCTCGTCCCTGACGCTGCAGAATCCGCCAGATGGCGGTTCTGCCAGTTTGGCGGCGGCCGGCCGTCATGCGACGCCCCGCAAACTGACGCGTACAAAAGAAAAACCGGAACGGGCTATGCAACCCGTTCCGGTTCTTTCGCGGCTTCGGCGGCTTATTTCGCGTTGGCCGCCTGCTTTTCGATCTGCGAGCCCACTTCAGCGTCGATCTTCTTCCAGTAGTCGAACACGCGCTCGCGCACGGGGCTGCCCACACCGCTCAGGCTCGCCACCACCTGCTGGATCAGCGCCTCACGCTGCTTGTCGTTGTAGACGTTGCGCACGAGATCGTGCGCCTGGCCGAAATCGTCGTCTTCCGCATGCAGCGAGTAGGCGCTGCGCACCATGTCGCCATCGGCCTCCCAGCCGTCGTCCGCCGCGCCCGTCGTATCCGCCCACGGACGGCCGAAGCTGTTCGGCACGTAAGTCGGTGCGTTGCCGCTATGTTCGTAGGTCATGTTGCCGTCGAACATATAGGTCTGCACGGGCACCTTCGGACGATTCACCGGCAGCTGGTTGAAGTTCGTGCCGATCCGCGCGCGCTGCGCGTCGTTGTAGGCGAACGCGCGGCCCAGCAGCATCTTGTCCGGCGAGAGGCCGATGCCCGGCACCGTGTTGCCCGGCGAGAACGCGGCCTGCTCGATCTGCGCGAAGAAGTTTTCCGGGTTGCGGTTGAGCGTCATCGTGCCGACCTTGATGAGCGGATAGTCCTTGTGCGACCACGTCTTCGTGAGATCGAACGGATTGAAGCGGTACTTCTTCGCCTCCGCGTACGGCATGACCTGTACGGAGAGCGTCCACGACGGAAATTCGCCGCGCTTGATCGCATCGAACAGGTCGCGCCTGTGGAAGTCGGCGTCCTCGCCCGCCATTGCCGCGGCTTCGGCGTTGGTGAAGAACTGCATGCCCTGGTTCGTGTGGAAGTGGTACTTGACCCAGAACTTCTCGCCCTTTGCGTTCACCCACATGAAGGTGTGCGAGCCGTAGCCGTTCATGTGGCGCCACGTTTTCGGCAGGCCGCGCTCGCCCATCAGATAGGCGACCTGGTGCGCCGACTCGGGATTGTTGGTCCAGAAGTCCCATTGCATCTGGGCGTCGCGCAGGCCCGAGTCGGGCAGACGCTTCTGGCTGCGGATGAAGTGCGGGAACTTCATCGGGTCGCGCACGAAGAAAACCGGCGTGTTGTTGCCGACGAGGTCGTAGTTGCCCTCGGTCGTGTAGAACTTCAGCGAAAAGCCGCGCACGTCGCGCCAGGTGTCGGGGCTGCCCATTTCGCCCGCGACGGTCGAAAAGCGCGCCAGCATTTCCGTGCTCGCGCCCTTCTGGAACAAGGCAGCCTTCGTGTAGCGCGACACATCCTCGGTGGTCTTGAATTCGCCGAACGCGCCGGCGCCCTTCGCGTGCGGCTGGCGCTCGGGCACCTTCTCGCGGTTGAAATGCGCCATCTGCTCGAGGAAATGCACGTCGTGCAGCACGATCGGGCCGTCGGGGCCGATCGTGAGCGAGTTACGGTCGCTGACAGTCGGCGCGCCCGTGCTCGTCGTGGAATGACCGAGAGACTTGTCGTTCGATGCACCCATTACCGCTCTCCTGATGATTCGCGAATGGCGGCTGCGCGCGCCGCGCCCGTTCGACTCCTGCAGGGCGTTCGAGCCGCAGTCGGAGCCGCCACCGCTAGATTGGGGGGCCAACCCGGGCTGCGCGCCGGTGCCGACCTTCGACACCCGCGCTCGCCCGAGGGAATGGCCATTTTGCGCGCAGACGCGAAGCGCTGCGCTCAAGCGGTTCACGCGCCGCGCGGCCCGGCGGGGCGTCTGTCGCCGTGTTGGAAATTTCCACCCAAAATCAGGCGTTTACATAATTGTTGCGGCGCACAAAAAGTTCTTGACACGTTTTATGGATCGGTTACCATGAACTCGATTGCTGCATCGCACAAAACCTTCTCTGCGCGAACCGGTGATCGAACCGAAAGTTTGTTTTCGTAACCGAAACCGACGCGTAGCGTCCCCCCAAAAGGAAAGAGACATGAACCTGCCGACCCCCGAACAGTTCGCCGCCAACCAGAAAGCCGGTCTCGAGGCCCTCTTTGGCCTGACGAGCAAGGCATTCGAAGGCGCGGTCAAGCTCGCCGAACTCAATATCGAAACGGCCCGCTCGGCGTTCGCCGAAGGTCAGGAACAAGCCCAGCGCGCACTCTCTGCCAAGGACCCGCAAGGCTTCTTCGCCGTGCAGGCCGGCTTCGCCCAGCCCGCCGCTGAAAAGGCGCTGGCCTATGGCCGCAGCGTCTACGGCATCGTTTCGGCCACGCAAGCCGAATTCGCCACCGCCGCCCAGTCGCAGTACGAAACGCAGCAGCGTGCGCTCGAAACGCTCGTCGACAACGCCGTGAAGAACGCCCCGGCCGGCTCGGAAGCCGCTGTCGCCGCGGTCAAGTCGGCGCTGAACGCCGCCAACAACGCGTACGCGTCGGTGAACAAGGCTGCGAAGCAGGCTGTGGAATTCGCAGAAAGCAACTTCGACGCCGCCGGCAAGGCCGCGACGAAGGCCGTCGCGCAAGCGTCGGCGCGCGCCGCCAAGCAGGCTGCCTAAGCGTTACGCTTGACTTTCCGCTGGCGGGGGCGACAGCTGCCGCCAGCCGGACTGAAGACGGGCGTGGATCTCGTGCAATGCGAGTTCCACGCCCGTTTGCTATTGGCCGGTCCGGCGCAACGCGGCGCTGGCCATCAAGGCGCGCAGGGATCGACGCCCGCTAGCTCGCGCGCATGCTGCGCGGCGCGAAAGTAGGTATCGGCGTTGCGCAGCCGTCCGTGCACGATGACCACGGCGCGCTGGATGGCGGGCTGCGGCACGTTCCAGTCCGCGCTCAGATAAAGCGGAAATTGCGCGTGACCTTGCGAGGTATCGACGGGCATGCGCGCGTCGGCGATCACGCTGACGGGCCGCACGGCACGCGCCTGTGCGGGTGCCGGCACAACGATCGGCGCGCTCGCCGCGATCGCCACAGTCACAACAGCCAGCCGGCGCAGAGCGTTTGACCCATGAAGGCACGCGCCGCGCAGGCGGGCTCAGGAGCCGAACATGCGGTTCACCGCGCGCTCGAGATGCGCGCGCATGGCGGTCGATGCGCGTTCGGGGTCGCGCGCCTGGATCGCTTCGAGCACTTCGAGGTGTTCCTGCTGCACGAGGCGCTGCCGCTCGATCGACTTCACGAGCGAGAGGTTGCGCGACAGGTTCATGCTGAACACCATCTGCTCCTGGATGCCCGAGAGCGCCGTGATGAAGAACTGGTTCTTCGAGGCGCGCGCCACGGCCATATGGAACGCGAAGTCGTCTTTCGCGCCGATGCCCGAGGTCTCGATGATGGTCTGCAAGTTGTCCCACTCGCGCTGGATCGCGGCGATGTCTTCGTCTTCGGCCTTTTGCGCGGCGAGCGAGGCCGCCCCGGCTTCGACCACCACGCGGTATTCGTAGCAGCGGCGAATGTCCGACAGCGTTTCGAGCGGCGCGAAGCGGCGCACGTCCGGATCGGGACGCCGCATGACCGTCGTGCCCGAGCCGTGGCGCGTGGCGATGATGCCGTCCGCGCGCAGCTGGGCAAGCGCCTCGCGCACCGTGGGGCGCGAGGTCGCGAAGCGCTCCGCGAGCATGTGCTCGGTCGGCAGGCGCTCCCCTTCCTTGTATTCGCCCTCGATGATGCGATTGAGGATGTCGCTGTAAATCCGCGCCGGCATATTCGGCGCTTTCTGCTCAGACATGATCGGACGGTGCACTTTGGGTTGTCAGGAGTGTCGTCAATTGTAAGTCATATGGCGGGCCGATAGCGTCCACCTGCCCCCGGCCAGCCCCCATTTTGCGGGTGTTTCCGCCCTTTCCGTCCCGCTTTACCAATTTGCGGCCAATTTAGAGCCGCTTGCACTTTTGCGCTGCCGCGCCCTACCGCAGCGCACTCACGCGGATGCACAGTACCGCTTTCTGCGTCTCTCCCGGCTCCAGCCAGCGCAGGCCGAGGCCGGTGTGAATCGCGTCGGGCAGGCCGAGCCACGGCTCGACGCAGTAAAAGTCCGAATCGGGCGCGAGCGTCCAGGTCGTGACCGCATACCATGACGCCGAACCGGGCCGGCGCAGATCGATTTCGATCGCGCGCTGCTGCGACGGCATCTCGATGCGCACGGGCACATCCGGTTCGCCGTCAAGGCAATGAAAGCGGTCGATGATCCGCGCGTCGTCGAAGCGGTAGTGCGTCGCGCCCGGCGCGGCCCCGGTCGTCGTGCCGTCCGGCAACTGACGGCGCTGGAGATTGCGCGGCAGCGCGATCGTCGCCTCGCCTCGCCGCGCTGCGCGTGCGGCAGCGCGAAATAGAAGTGATGGCCCGCGTAATACGGCATGCGCGCGTCGCCCGTGTTCGTCGTGGTCAGTTCCACGTCGAGCGTCGTTTCGTCGGTGAGCCGGTAGGCCGCCTCGAAGCGAAACCCGAACGGGTACATCTCGCGCGTCGACGCGCTGTCGGTGAGCGCCATGCGCACGCCGTCGCCTTGCGGCTCGACCTGCGCCGCGAACGGCAGATCGCGCGCGAAGCCATGCAGCGGAAGCTCCCGCACCACGCCCTCGCGGCATATCGGCAACGCGTAAAGGGCAAAGGTCAGCCGGTCGCGCGCAGCGAACCCGCGAAAGCGGGCTCGGGCAGGCCGCGCACCCCGGCGTCGATGGCGTAGTCGAAGGCCCGGATCAGGCGGCTCGCTCGGTGCGGCGCGCCGTATCGACCGCATAGCGCACGAGCGTTTGCGCGGGAATATCGACCCAGTAGAGCGCGCTTTCCTCCGCGCGCCACACGGGGCACTCGCCGACCGACGAGCGCCGCGCGTCGTGCGCCTCGAGTGGACGCACCGGCGGCGTCGACACCGCATCGAGCGTCACATCGTGCTGCGTGCTCAACGCTGCTCCTTCTTCCAGGCTTCGTACGCGACGAGCGTCGCCTCGTTCGGCGGATAGGTGCCCGGCAGCGCTGCGCCCGCCTCGATACGTTCGGTGATGAAGCGCTCGAGCGTCTCCTGCTCCGTGGCGTCGCGCGCGACTTCCTCGGCCAGATGACGCGGAATCACGACCACGCCGTCCGCATCGCCGACGATGATGTCGCCCGGAAACACGGCCACGCCGCCGCAGCCGATCGGCACGTTCAGGTCGACCGTATGGTGCCTGCAGAGATTGAGCGGCGCCGAGGCGCCCGCGCAGAACACCGGAATGCCGAGCGCCTCGATGGTCGCGCTGTCGCGCACCGGGCCGTCCGAGACCATGCCGGCCACGCCGCGCACCTTCATGCGCGTGGCGAGGATCGAGCCCATCGAGGCGGCATCGGTCACGCCGCGGCAGTCCTGCACGAGCACCGCCCCCGCGGGCACGGTCTCGACGCCCTTGCGCTGCGGATGCTCGGGGTTCTGGAACGCGCTCAGCTGGTCGAGGTCTTCGCGCGCAGGGATGTTGCGCATCGTGAAGGCCGGACCGACCAGATTGGGAGCGCCCGGCGCCGGCGCGGCGAGCGGCTTCACGCCCTGCAGGAAGACGTTGCGCAGGCCGCGCTTGAAAAGTTGCGTGGTGAGCGTGGCGTTGGAAACGTGGCGCAGCTGTTCGAGCGCGGCATCGCTCACGGGGATGGCGGGGGAAGTCATCGTGTCTCGTCCGTTGTCGTGTGTCGTGGTGCGCGTGGCGCGGGCGGCGGCTCGAAAAACTGTCGAGCGGATGGGTCGCATTGTTGTAATACAACACAGAAATTGTCAACCCGCCATTGCGCTGCGGGCCGCCCCGGGATGTATGACGACCAGTCTTCGGACAGGCGTGAAATCGCTCGTCAGATCCCGCGGATGCGGCCGATGAAAATGTGACCCGGCTCAACGAATGCCCGTCCAGCGGCCGCGCCGGGCGTCCGACCCCGATCCCGCACCAGGGAAATCCCCAGCGCCTCATATTTGCTTTACAACTTTAGCCAAAATAGAATGATGTCTTACATGAAGGACCCGATGTGCACCGACACGGCCCTTCATCCCGGCCAGCGGGAGACCAGCACCGCTGTCGCCTGAAGCGACTCAGGCCAGCACGGGGCGCCACGCACAGAAACACAGCCATTCGGGTTCACCTTCCGGCACAGCTTCGTGCCAGAGCCCGCCAACAGCAGGAGACGCGCAGTGCAACGCAAGACAATCAAGGGGGTGCGGTGGTGGATTATCGGCCTCGTCATGATCGGCACCATCTTCAACTACCTCGCGCGCAGCTCGCTCGCGGTGGCCGCACCCACGCTGACTGAAACGCTTCACATGACCACGCAGCAGTACTCGTACGTGGTCACGGCCTTCCAGGCCTGCTATGCCCTCGCGCAACCAATCGCCGGCTTCGTGCTCGACTCCGTGGGCATCAAGATCGGTTTCGCGATCTTCGCGTTCGGCTGGGCCGTTGCCAACATGCTGCACGGCCTCGCCGGCAGCTGGCCCGCGCTCGCGGCTTTCCGCGGCATGCTCGGCATGACCGAAGCCGCGATCTTCCCGGCCGGCATGAAGGCCATCAGCGCATGGTTCCCGGCCAAGGAGCGCTCGGTCGCGACCGGCTGGCTCAACACCGGCACCTCGATCGGCGCGATGCTGGCTCCGCCGCTCGTCGTGTGGTGCATTCTCAAGTTCAACTGGCAGTTCGCGTTCATGGTCACCGGCGGCGGCGCGCTGATCTGGGTGGCGCTGTGGCTCGTGTTCTTCAAAATGCCAGCGGAACACCCGCGGCTCTCGCAGGAAGAGGCCGACTACATCCGCGAAGGCCAGACCGAAGCGCAAAAGTCGACCCGCGGCCGCCGCGCCTCGTTCAAGGAAGTGCTCAACACGCGCCGCTTCTGGGGCATCGGCATTCCGCGCATGCTCGCGGAACCGGCATGGCAGACCTTCGGCGCGTGGATTCCGCTGTACATGGTCACCGTGCGTCACATGAACCTGAAGGAAATCGCGCTGTTCGCGTGGATGCCATTCCTCGCCGCCGACCTCGGCTGCCTCGTGGGCGGCTACCTCGCGCCGCTCTTCATCCGCTGGTTCGGCTGCTCGCTCATCACCTCGCGCAAGCTCGTCATCACGACCGGCGCGCTGCTGATGGTCGGTCCGGCCTGCGTGGGCCTCGTTGCGAGCCCCTACGCCGCCATCGCCCTCTTCTGTGTCGGCACGTTCGCACACCAGACGATTTCCGGCGCGCTGTTCACGCTGGCGTCGGACGTGTTCGGCCAGCACGAAGTCGCCACGGCCACGGGTCTCTCGGGTATGTTCGGCTACCTCGGCGCGACGGTGTTCTCGCTCATCGTCGGCGCAGTGGCCAGCACGATCGGTTATAACCCGTTGTTCGTGTGCCTCATGCTGTTCGACATCATCGGCGCCTGCGTGGCATGGCGACTGATCTCGAACGAGCAGAAGGACAATGCGGACAACCTCGCGCTTCAGTCCTCGCATAAAGTGAAGGCCTGATCGCCCTGTTCACCGGCCGGCGCCCGCGAGGGTGCCGGCTTTCGGCATTTCCACGTGAGGACAATCACAGTGAAAAAAGTTGCATTGACCGGTGCGGGCGGCCAGCTCGGCACGGTGTTGCGCAAGGGCCTGCTCGAACGCGGTGTGAACCTGCGTTCCGCGGCCGGCTCGAAGCCGCTCGAACCGCTCGTCGCGGGCGAAGACGTGATGCACGGCGACCTGCGCGACCCCGCCGTGGTCGACCGCCTGCTCGACGGCGTGGATGTGCTGATCCACATGGCCGGCACGAGCGTCGAGCGCCCCCTGCCCGAGATCATCGAGAACAACCTGCGCGGTCTCGTCGAAGTCTACGAAGGCATGCGCCGCCATGGCACGAAGCGCATGCTGTTCGCGAGCTCGAATCACGCGATCGGCATGTACCCCGTGGAAGAGAAGCTCACGCTCGACTGCGCATTTCGCCCGGACGGTTTCTACGGTCTTTCCAAGGCATGGGGCGAATCGCTCGCGCGCCTGTACTGGGACAAGCACGGCATCGAAACCGTGAACGTGCGCATCGGCAGTTGCCTGCCAAAGCCCACCGAGTTCCGTCAATTGAGCACGTGGTTCGGCCATGAGGACCTGTTCCATCTCGTCGATCGTGTGATCAATGTCGATGAGATCGGCTTTGCCGTGGTCTGGGGCGTGTCGAACAACACACGCAGCTACTGGATTCAGGAAGGCGCGCACGACGACGCGAAGCGGCTTGGCTATGAGCCGAAGCAGAATTCGGAAGACTGGGCCGCTGAAATTCTGGCGCAGCAGAATCCGCTCGACGCGACTGCGCAGCGGTATCAGGGCGGTAGTTTCGCCAGCTTCGATTTCACGCCGGTGGAGCAGCGCGGCAAGCGGTCGTGATTCGCCGCTTTTCCGGTGTTTGCGTTTGGGCGCCCCTTGGGGGGGCGCTTTTTTTTTGGTTCTTCGGGGGTCTCTGGGGAGAGCGATTGCGAATGGGGTGTAGTCGGCCAACTACGGACATCCCGCCTTGCACTGAGACGGACACTTGTGCGTCCGCTCCGCCCGGATAACGGACTGATCCGGTAGTTCAGGGGAAGAAGTTACAACCTCCACTGCCACGAGCGGGGTATTCGCTGCTATCGGCCGAACGCAATGACGATCTCTTCGATCGTCACGCGGATGCGCGCCGTGTGCCGCAGATCCTGATGCGTGACGAGCCAAACCTCATACGACGCGTCGTTTGTACGGTCTGGCCAGATCCGCACAAGGCTGTCTCGCTCGCCCATTGGCACGGGTATCTCGCTGATGCCAAGACCTGCCTTGAGTGCCGCGCGCAACGTCAGGTTCGTGTTCAGCCGTGCGACGATGCGGCCGTCCGTCAGCGGTTCCCCGACGAACGCCGGGACCCGCGCCTTGGCGAAATACGGCTGGTAGACGACGAGATCATGCCCGGCGAACCGCTCGCCCGGCACCGGTTCGCCATGGCGCCGCACATAGTCGTGCGACGCGAACAGCCCCACTTCCCAGTGCGCCAGGCGGCGGGCGAGCAGATCCGGATTTCGCGGCTTGACGGTCCGGATCGCGATGTCGGCTTCGCGCTTCGCGAGATTGAGGAGCATGGTCGTCGTGTCGAGCATCACCGACACGTCCGGATGCTTCGCATGCAGGCGTTCGAGGGCCGGCATCACGAACTCGTGGGCCAGCGCATCCGTCGTCGAGAGCTTCACCTCGCCGGCGAGCCGCTTGTCCACGCCTTGCGTGTGGCGCACGAGATCGTGTGCGGACTCCTCCATCGCCTCGGCTGCACGGATCGCGATCCTCCCGACCGGCGTGAGCTCATAGCCGCTCGACGTACGCAGGAACAGCGTCGCGCCGAGCGCGTGCTCGAGCGCCGCAAGCCTGCGGCCCACCGTGGCCTGATCGATGTCGAGCGCGCGGGCGGCGGCGCGCAAGGTCCTTTCCCGATGGAGCGCGACGAAGATGCGCGCGTCGTCCCAGTTCATGTCGCCCCCCGGCGTGATGCAAATTTGCATCATACGACCAGCAATTCGCTGCACGTCAAGCGCAGGCTGCGCGACTACACTTTTTTCAACCGATGCGGCGATTCGGCGAGTCGCTCGAATCCGCAGCGCATCCGGCATTTTAGAAGGGATGATGTCGTGTCACACGAAACTAAAGGCATTCCCGCGGCGATGACCGCTATCGACATTACGAGGGCGGGCGGCCCGGACGTGCTGGCACCCGTGCAGCGTTCTGTTCCCGCGCCGGCCGACGGCGAAGTGCTGATCCACATTCATGCGGCCGGTGTGAACGGCCCTGACGTGCTGCAGCGCAAAGGGTTGTACGATCCGCCACCGGGCGCGTCGGACATTCCCGGGCTCGAAGTCGCAGGCAAGATCGTGTCCGTCGGGCGCGATGTGACGCGGTTCGCGGTAGGCGATCTCGTCTGCGCGCTGGTCCCGGGGGGCGGCTATGCAGAGTACGCCGTCGCGCACGAGAGCGCCACGCTTGCGGTTCCCGCTGGCCTCACGTTGGTCGAGGCAGCCGCGATCCCCGAGACCTTTCTGACGGTATGGCTGAACCTGTTCCAGCGCGGCAAGTTCAAGGCTGGCGAAAGCGTGCTGATCCATGGCGGCGCATCGGGGATCGGCACCACGGCGACGATGCTCGCGAAGGCGTTCGGCGCCTCGAAGATCATCACGACGGTCGGCTCCGACGCACACCGCACCGCAAGCCTCGCGCTCGGTGCCGATGTCGCGGTTGACTACCGCAACGAGGATTTCGTCGAGGAGGTCATGCGCGCGACGGATGGGCGCGGCGTCGACGTAGTCGTCGATATCATTGCCGGTGATTACGTCGCGCGGAATTACGCGGCGGCCGCGATGAACGGCCGCATCGTGCAGATCGGCGTGATCAAGGGGTCCGCGCAAGCACTCGACCTGTTCCCGATGCTGACGAAACGCCTCACGCACAATGGCTCGACGCTGCGCTCGCGCTCGCACGAGGAAAAGGCGGAGCTGATCGAGGATCTCAAGCGATGGGTGGGGCCTCACTTCCGGCGTGGCGCGGTGAAGCCCGTGATCTATCGGACCTTCGATCTCGACGATGCGCGCGGCGCGCATGCGCTGATGGACTCGGGCACGCATATCGGCAAGATCGTGCTGACGACCCGGGCGGCACGCGCAGCCTGACGCGCAGTTCCGGCCACTGACTTGCCATTGCTCACATCTCCGATCAAAACCATGACTGATGCACGCTACCACTACTACGAACCGTCACAAGGCCATGGATTGCCGCATGATCCATTTAATTCAATCGTCGGTCCAAGGCCCGTCGGATGGATTTCCACGCGCGGCAGCAACGGCATGCTAAATCTCGCGCCATACAGCTTTTTCAACGCCTTCAACTACCATCCGCCGATCATCGGCTTCTCGAGCATCGACGCGAAGGACAGCCTACGCAACGTGCAAGAAACGGGGGAGTTTGTCTGGAACCTCACCACACGCGATCTCGCCGAAAAGATGAATGCAACGTGCGCAATGGTGTCTTACGAAGTCGACGAGTTTGAAGTGGCCGGGCTGACCCCCGCTCCGTCCCGGCAAGTCACGGTTCCACGCGTGGCAGAGAGTGGTGTTAACTTCGAATGCAAGCTGGCCGATGTGATTCAGCTTCGCAATCACAAAGGCATGCCTATTACAACATGGCTCGTGCTGGGAGAAGTCGTGGCTGTTCACATTCGCCAGGACTTGCTTAAAGACGGCACCTTCGACACCTTCGGCGCCGGTATCATTCTTCGGGCAGGCGGCCCATCGGCCTATGCGCTCGTCACACCCGAGAGTCGATTCGATATTGGGCGCCCGCCCGGGGTGAATCACCCCGCAGCACGATGACGGAGGGTGGCGCGGTCGGCTCGTGAAAGGCCGTTAGACCTCGGAAGCTGCCGTTGGCTTGATCCCGGACCAAGCGGCTGTTGAGGGTCGATCTACACACGCAGCATAATTCACAACCCTTTACGCAAGTCAAAGCCGCGTGGGACGCAGGTCGGCCACTTTCGGTCAGTCAGCGAGGCAGTGAGAATTGGCGACAATTTTCGTTCGACGTATCCTTAGCGATCGACGTTTCGACACTCTTGGCCAACGATCCCGACAAGAATTCCAATGCAAGCACATCTCAGAATTGCCAGACCTGTCAGCGACCTTTCGAGGACAGAAAGTATGTATTGCGCGGCGCTCAGCCTCGTTGTACTGGCAAAATTTCAAGACCATCAGGGGTTCGACGGGGTGATGCTCGGACGTTCCGGCTTGGACTATCACTTCGAGTTCACACAGTGCCGCAAACATCCGGTCGCGCCAACACCAACATGTGAGGATTTGCTGGTGTTTTATGCCCCGGAGCGAGCTGAGTGGGAGTCGACTTGCGATCGCCTCGCCGAGAACGGCTTTGTTCGCGTGACGTCGCCCAACCCTTATTGGGACGTGTCAGGTAGAACATTTGAAGATCACGACGGCTACCGAATCGTTTTGCAAAACTCGGCGTGGTCGTCATGATGCATGCGCAATCCAAATTGGATGCCGGCTCGATCGCTTTGCAGCAAGTTGCACGGCGGCGCGAAGGGTGAACTCCGGCTAGTTTGAGCCATTCGACGGCGCTATCTGATTGGTCGCTCCATCACGATGACGTTGCCGATGAATCTCGGATTGGTCGTGCTATAGGCGGTCTCAAAGCCCTCGCGTTGCCAGAACGCTAACGCGCGCGGATTCGTCGAAATAGCGGCGAGTTGCAGTCTCCGGTAGCCCCACTCACGCGCCATCTCGTTGATCAAAGCCAGCGCAGTTTGTCCGTAGCCTCGACTCTGATGCGCTCCTGAAAAAAGCAGCAACCCGATCCATACGCAGTCATCGTTCGGATACGAGCGAATCACGTCAGCACAGCCGACCATGTCTGGCTCAACGTAAAATCCGAAGACTGATTTGTCCGCCAAATTCTTACTGGTTGGCTTGCCATTGAAGAAATCGTCAACATCTTCCTCGGAGGGCAGCCGACCTTCGACGAGTTCAGTGTACGAAGGTGCCTCCAGAAAGATGCGCAACACGTTCGCGCAATCGCTGTGCGACTCGCTGGTGAGTGGGCGGATTGTAAGCATCAGGAGCAGTTTCGAGGTGAGAGCAGCAATTCTAGAACCATTGGCCGGAGTAGACATAGACAGCGCAACGTCGTTGAGAGCGTCCGCATTGCGCATGCTTGACTGGCCGAATCGGGTCGCTTTGACCCATTCGCTTTTGCATCGAACGGAGGAACTCCCATCCGCGCGCTCGTTGGTCTACGACGCTGCAGGCATTCCGCACACCTCCAGCGATGTAGTCTCGCTACTTTATTGACATTACAGGTCGAATGTCCGGAATTTGAACTGCTGCGCGGACTGTGTTCCTTTGCAACCCACTGCGATCAGCGTTCTCATGCCCTCCCCCTTTTCCCTTGTTTCGCGCACGCAATGACGACGCTCACCCGCCTATTTGACCCGGGGCAATACGATTTCCACCGGAAAACCGGGGGTGAATGCGACGATCGCGTCGTGGATGCTGTCGTAGCGTATCTCCAGCATTCCGGCGGAACCCTTCATTACGAGAATTCCGTGCTCGTAGCGAAAAAACATCCTGCTCGACGTATCGCCGGTGTTCGTAACAACAAAATCGTAGCCGCTGCGAGCGATAATTGTCGAGTCGATATCGTCCTTGACTTTCCACGATCCGACGAACTCGTCCCCAGTCCTTTTTCCGCAGGCAATCAAGAGCGACGATGTGCTGATGATTAGGAGTGCCACTACGGCGATGCTCTTCAATCCATTTCTCACGTTCTTCGAACCCGGCCGCTCGATGGCACTGCCGCTTTCCTGCGTTGTTTTCCGTTATCAGTGGTCTGTCGACCGCAATCTCGTCGCATTGGCGGTTCTCACTCGCCATTCACTATCGCCGCATCTGAACTGCTGCACCCAGACCTGCTCTAGCTCGTCCCCATCAACCACATCGGCTGCTACGATGACCCACTTTTCGTAATTGCCCAAGCAGCTGACGGTGATCGAACGCGAGGCAATAGCGTCATCCTCGGAGCGAAGCGCAGCAATCTCGACGAGCGGATCATCCTGCTCATTTCCCGCTTACGCCTTCGATGCCCCGCGCACATTACCCGTGAATCATCTTGCCAGGTCCGTGATGTTGCGGCTGAATGGCGGCGAAGACGTGCGCCTCCTTCTGTAGCGCCGTCAAAATCTCAACGGCCTGAGCATACAGGACGAGGCCAGCGACACGCACGAACGTCTCACGCGAGCGCCCGATCGACGCAATCTGCTCTGAGCACACAAATAAGGTTTCGCGGGCATCCCCCGCAATGACCGTGTCCTGAAGGATCTGCAACTGATGAATGATCCGAGCGAGGAATATGGCTCCCTCATTCTTTTGGGGAAGAATCACTGATAAGCGTTCCAGGTCGTCAATAGTTTGACGCAGCCGCGATAAAATCGCCCGATCCATTCTTGTCTTCTCCTTGCTTTCTTCCTCTTTCCGCGGTTGGTCGATACAAAAAGTACCACTGGCAAATTTCCGAAATCCGTTGCCCTCTCTCGCCCAACCCTTCCTTATCGGCATCTGCGCACGAGTCTGTAGAGCCGAACGACGAACCCGGCCAAATTTATGCCAAACGCATTCACCAGGACAGGTTGAGCGCGGCGATGGCTTCATGTAGCTCTCGCTGCGTTACATCCAGATATTGATGTTTGGGAAAATCTTGTTGGGGGGATCGGAATCGCAATTGACGCAGGAGGCAGCAATACGCAGTTAACCCAATGCGTCCTGACTCAGGTACCACGCTGCAGTGCCGTAAACCACAGATATCCGCCGGGAACTCGCGCGTCCATCGGGACGCCACGGCGGCTGAACACCGTCCACGGCACGTGCGCCGCCGGGCGGCCCGCGATGGAGACGGCGGCGTGAACCGATTTAGCCTGAACACCAAACTGTGGCTCGCACTTTTGATTACCTGGCTTGGCCTGGTGGGTCTCGGCGGCTGGACCGCCTGGCAGTCTCGTTCAACCATGCTTTCGGAGCGTAAGGCGGCAGTGCAGAACGTCGTCGACAGCGCGTATGGCATCGTAGCTGACTACGCGAAGCTCGTCGAACAGCACGAACTGACGCTCGACCAGGCGAAGCACCAGGCGATGGCGCGACTCTCGGCGATGCGCTATCCGGGCAATGGCTACATGATCATCACGACCGCGGCGCCGGTCGTCATCATGCACCCCACGCTCCCGGACCTGCGCAACAAGGATGTCGCCACCTACGCGGATACGGACGGGAAGCTCCTGTTCGTCGAAATGGTGAAGCTCGCGCAGTCGCAAGGCGAAGGCTACGTCGACTACATGGCGCGACTGCCCGGCAAAACCGAACACGTCCCGAAGATCAGCTTCGTCAAGCGCTTCGATGCCTGGGACTGGTACCTGATCTCGGGCGTCTATGTGAACGATATCGACGACGCCTTCCACGCCAATCTCCTGCATTATCTGGTCACCATTCTTGCGATCGGGAGTGTGAGCACGCTTGCGCTCGTGCTGATTATCCGCAATGTGAAGCGCAGTCTTGGCGGTGAACCGTCGTATGCCGCGCTCGTGGCAGAAACCATCGCAGACGGAGATCTTTCGCGCCCCGTAACGCTGAGCCGAGACGACCAGGCAAGCATGCTGTTCGCGATGCAGCGCATGCAGACCCGGCTGGCTGACGCGATCCGGCGAATTCGGGGCGGCACTGAAACAATCACGGTCGCTGCGGGGCAAATCGCTTCAGGCAATCTCGATCTTTCCGCACGAACCGAAGAACAGGCGTCGTCGCTCGGCGAGACCGCCGCGAGCATGGAGCAGCTGACCGCCACCGTGAAGCAGAACGCGGACAACGCATTGCAGGCGAACCAGATGGCGCGCAGCGCGACGCAACTCGCGGGCGAAGGCGGAGAGGTCGTCCAGCGCGTTGTCGCAAACATGCAGAGCATCGCGCAGAGTTCGGCGCGCGTCGTCGATATCATCTCGGTGATCGAAAGCATCGCATTCCAAACCAATATTCTCGCGTTGAACGCAGCAGTCGAAGCGGCGCGCGCCGGAGAAGAAGGACGCGGATTCGCCGTGGTCGCGGGCGAAGTGCGCAATCTCGCGCGGCGCAGCGCGGATGCGGCGAAAGAGATCAAGAGCCTGATCGAAGACTCGGTCGATCGGGTCGGCCAAGGCAAGGCGCTCGTCGAGCAGGCAGGCGGAACGATGCTTTCGCTCGTCGAGGCAGTCAGGCGCGTCAATGACATCATCAGCGAAATCTCGGCCGCCTCCGACGAGCAGAGTCGCGGTATCGAGCAGGTCAACATTGCCATTGCCCAGATGGACCAAACCACGCAGCAAAACGCGGCAATGGTCGAACAGGCAGCCGCTGCCGCACAGTCCATGCAGGAACAGGCGCAGATGCTGCGCGACGTCGTCAACACGTTCCAGTTGCAGGGCGCCACTGATTAAAGACGTACTCGTCGGCGGTGTGCTTGAGCCGCGAGTCCCTTTCCCGGCTCACTCACGATTGCGCGGTTCGCTGGCGCACGTTGTTCCCAGGCAGCAGCGAACCTGCACCCCTCCGTGCGCGAGGCTCGCGCTTTCCATCGGCCGGAAAACCCGCATCTTTTGCTGCACACCGAAGGTACTGACGTCGGGCAGAGTGTCGGAGCGGTCTTCGACTATCTGCTTTGCGCTGGTAAATGCGCGCATGAAATGTATTGCCGTACATCCTGATCGGTAGCCTACGCCGTCTGCGACACGCTGCTCCGGGCATATGATCTACACCGTACGGTTCACGCCGGGAGACAGCAACGCGCAAGCGGCGAGAACCAGCAGCAAGGGCACCGATAGCCGGCAGCAGCGGTCACACTCGAGGGCGCGCTCGCGCAGACGTTCCCCGGCGGCGCCGTCCCCCGCTCGTGCCACGAGCGGCTCTTACGGCTTTGCGCCCAGCCTGCATCGGCGCTCGCGCGCCCGGGGCGGTACCGCGAGCCTCTCAATAGACGCATCGGACGTGCGGTCTTGGCCTGGGTGGGCACAATGGGCATGTGCAGCCATCGGACCGTGAACCGCCGTAGGTGGGAAAATCAAGTTTCTGATCTCGTCAACCCTCACACCAGAGAGGCGCACATGAAAGTGATCATCGAAATCGAATTCTCCGACGAAGCACTCGCTGCGCAATATGACGGTCCGAACATCCTTGCTGTGCACGAGACAGGAGATCCATTTCCGCAAGGCGGCGACCTGATCGAACTGGAGTTTGGCGGTAGTGTAGAGAGGTTCAGGGTCGACGAGCGCGTGCTTTCGTTTCGCACAGACTCATTGCATATCATCCTGATCCTCGAGAAGCGGCACACCTGAGGCCCTTCTGGCTTACGGAAACGGGAAAGCCCTGATATTTGCACATTCAGGGCCTTCGGCGCCCGAGCGTATCGCCGTGCCGGCGACAACACAATCGACGCGGTGGCCTTCGTCTGTACCCGGCAGGCGAGCGGCCTCCCGGCAAGAATGAATGTTCCTTGAGGGTCACCAGCGGTCCGCGAGCGTCAGCAGTAATACTCCTGAGTTTGTGGGCCGACCACTACTCCAATCAGGCTCTCTTTGTATCCTGCAATGTCGTTGCCAGTGCCAGATGGTTCTCAACGCCCTCCATCTGAAGTGCAGTGACGAGTCCGGGCATCAGAACACTTCCCAGTCTTCGCGGACAGAGCCCGCGACAGCCGCAAGGATATGATCAGCATGGCTAACGGGTGGTTTCCCGACCGGCTTGCCCCCCGGGCTTGTCACTCGCGCCGTTGCATTGGTTGCGGTCGTGCGCGTCTGACCCTGTGGTATACGTACGCGCGAATTCGGTGCACCTGCGTCGGCAAGCCTGAACACCGCAACCGTACCCGCAAGACTCATTGCCTGCTCTTCGAGCGAATGCGCCGCTGCCGCGGCCTCTTCAACGAGCGCGGCGTTTTGCTGGGTCACGTCGTCCATCTGCATGACGGCCTGATTGACTTGCTCGATGCCGCGGCTCTGCTCTTCAGACGCCGCCGCAATTTCGCCCACGATGTCGGACACCTGCTTGATCGCCTGCTTGACCTCCCCCATCGTCGCACCTACGTCGCCCGCCTGCTGTGCCCCGTCCCGAATCATCGCCACAGACGAACCGATCAGTTCCTTGATCTCCTTTGCAGCCGCCGCGGAGCGCTGTGCCAGGCTGCGAACCTCACTGGCGACCACCGCGAATCCCCGACCCTGTTCACCCGCCCGCGCTGCCTCCACTGCGGCATTGAGCGCGAGAATGTTGGTCTGAAACGCGATGCCCTCGATCACGCCGGTGATCTCCGAAATCTTCGTCGAACTGCCGCTGATCCGCTCGATCGTGCCGACCATACCCTGTACGGCTTCGTTGCCTGAATCGGCCATATCGGTGGCTCGGGTTGCAAGCGCATTGGCTTGCCGGGCGTTCTCGGCGTTCTGCTTCACGGTTTCGGTCAACTCAGTCATGCTTGATGCTGTTTCTTCGAGCGACGCCGCCTGCTCTTCGGTGCGGGCCGACAGGTCGGCGTTGCCGGCGGCAATTTCCTGCGCTGCCACGGTGACCGACTCGGCGCCCGACTTGATGCCCCGCACGGTGTCGCTCAACTGCTGGTCCATTTTATTCAACGCTTCGAGCAGTTGGCCAAATTCGTCGCGTGTGCGCACCGTGATGCGGTTTTCGAGTTCGCCGATGGCGATCCGGTTCGCGATGCCCACCGCTTCGCCGAGCGGCTTCGTAACAGCCCGGGAAAGATAGAACATGGCTCCCGTGGCACCTACGAGACCGAGGCCAATCAGCGCAATGGATACCCAG
Organism: Paraburkholderia sp. BR10937; assembly: GCF_040965695.1. Classification (NCBI taxonomy): domain Bacteria; kingdom Pseudomonadati; phylum Pseudomonadota; class Betaproteobacteria; order Burkholderiales; family Burkholderiaceae; genus Paraburkholderia; species Paraburkholderia sp. BR10937. The sequence continues at coordinate 4,348 of NZ_JBFRCL010000031.1, read as the reverse complement.
CGAATCGTGCCAAAAGTGCCTTCGCTGTCGTCGACAGACTGCTTTGCCTGGCGCCGATTTTCGTCAACGTCGTCGTCGAGCGATTTGCTGGTCGCATTGGCCACGTCGCCATACGTGTCAACGAGTGTCGATACGGCGTCGTAGTTGCCAGCTTCCAGCGCCGAGACCTCCGCATCAATGCCTGCCTCGAACTGCGGCAACAAATTCTTGATGGTGTCGGCGATTTCGCGCTCCTTGTCGCTGGAGACGCGGTTTGGGTAGTAGTCGCTCCAGCCCTTGCTGAGGCGATCCTGAGCCGCGCGAATCCTGCCGATGCCGGCTTTCGTCTGTGCCACATCGTGAAGAGACTGGGCGCGACGAACCTGAAGGCGCATTTCGAGCAGTGCGGCTCGCATGTCCTCGAGATCAAGAATCGGAAGCAGGTTCCCCTCATAGGAATCGCTTACATTCGAATTCAGCCGCGAAAGCCCGAACTGACCAAAGACACCCATTGCAGCGATGAGTACCAGACATACACTGAATGCAAGAACGATCTTGAATTTGATACTTTGTGTGAAGCTGTGCATGCTGACTTCCTGATAGTTCGGGCGACCGGCGCTCACGTGGTTCGCCGTTGCGACTTGTTCGTAGCCGGTGGTACCACCATGTTTACGGTGTTTCGCCGCAATGACTGAAACGGGACAGCTGTCAGGTTTTCCTGAATTTGCGGTAGGCAAATCGGAACTACCCGCGTGGCGTCGCGCGAAACGCACCTGCGTGCTCGTGATGCATTCCCCGCAAAAGCCAGCACGCACCGATCTGGTGAATATCCCCGACATCGAGCCAAAACTGGCGCAGTCATTTCATCTGCCTGGAGGATCACGGGCTTGGCGCGCCGGCATTGGCGCGGTCCTTGCTTGGAGCATGGCACGCTCGCGCTTGATACCCATGGCGAGCGGCAAATCTCCTCGGAAATCCAGCATGGAATACAAGTCCAATTCATTTCACCGTCGCTGCTGGCTCGCCGCGCTGCTGGCAGCGCCAGCCTTGGCCCTCGTTACGGTACAGGCCGCCAACGCCGATGCGCTCGACGCCATCGCCAAGCGCGGCACGCTGCGCGTCGCCGTCCCGGAGGACTATCCTCCGTTTGGCGCTATCGGTCCCGACATGCAGCCGCAAGGCTATGACATCGACATGGCGGCATTGCTCGCAAAATCGATGAAGGTCAAGCTTCAACTCGTGCCCGTCAACAGCGCGAACCGGATTCCCTACCTGCAGACCGACAAGGTCGACCTCGTGATCTCCTCGCTCGGCAGAACGCCGGAGCGCGAGAAGGTCATCGATTTTTCGCAGGCCTATGCTCCGTACTTCCAGGGCGTTTTCGGGCCAGCCGACATCAAGGTCAACACAGCGGCGGACCTCACTGGCAAAACGGTTGGCGCTACGCGCGGTGCACTCGAAGAAGTCGCGCTCACCAACATGGCGCCCAACGCCACCATCCGACGCTTCGACGACAACAACGCGACCATCCAGGCATTTCTCTCGGGCCAGGTGCAGTTGATCGCGGCGGGCAACATCGTCGCCGCGGCGATCCTCGCAAAACACCCGCCGCGCGAACCGCAGATGAAGTTCGTCATCAAGGACTCGCCGTGTTTCGTGGGCCTCAACAAGAACGAGCCGCAACTGCTCACCAGGGTCAACACAACCATCGAGCAAGCGAAGAAAGACGGTTCACTTCAGGCGATGTCGAAAAAGTGGTTCGGTCAACCGTTGCCCGCCAATCTGTGACGCCCGCGTTGCCACCACGCGCGTCTGGCAAGTTCCGCTACGCAACCTTCATTTCCTCATGAGCTATCAGCTTCAGTTCGGCGACCTCGCCGCCTATGCCACCATGTTCGCGAGCGGCGCCGCAGTCACGCTTGCGCTCACGGCGAGTTCAACGCTGCTGGGCATCAGCCTCGGCGTTGCGGGCGCCGCCGCATATCAGAGCCCCCGCGCGACGCCGCGCGCAGTCGTCCACGCCTACGTGGAGGCGATTCGCAACACGCCGTTTCTCGTCCAGCTTTTCTTCGTGTTCTTCGGTCTGCCCGCCCTTGGCGTGCACATCGGCGAATACACCGCGGCCGTGCTCGCCATGACGCTGAACCTCGGTGCGTACGCCGTGGAAATCCTGCGCGCAGGCATTGAAGCGGTGCCGCGCGGCCATCACGAGGCCGCTGCGGCACTCGCGATGTCGCGCCGCGAAACGTTTGTGCACGTGCTGCTTCCACAAGCATTCGCGAAGGTGTTCCCGGCGCTGGCGAGCCAGATCGTCATCACGATGCTTGGCTCGGCCGTCGTCTCGCAGATCTCGGTCGCGGATCTCACGTATGCGGCTAGCTACGTGCAGTCGCGCAATTTCCGTGCTTTCGAAACGTATTTCCTCATCGCCGGGATCTATCTTGCGATGGCGCTACTCCTGCGCGCCGCGCTCACCGCCGCCGGCCGACGACTGTTCACGCGCAACATGCGAGGTGCGCGATGATCGAGTTCACATTCGCGCAGATCGTCGCAGGATTGCTCCTGGCCGCGCGATGGACTGTCCTGCTCTCACTCGTTTCGTTCGTTACCGGTGGCATGGTCGGTTTGCTGCTGCTCGTGATGCGCGTATCGAGCTCGCGCGTGCTGCGCGCTCTCGTGCGTGTCTATATCGAAGTGTTCCAGGGCACGCCGTTGCTGCTGCAACTGTTTATCGTGTACTTCGGCCTGCCACTGCTAGGTGTCGACGTCTCAGCCTGGATGGCGGCCACGCTTGGCCTTACCTTCTTCACCAGTGCCTATCTGGCAGAAATCTGGCGCGGCTGCGTGGAGGCGGTGCCCAAAGGTCAATGGGAAGCATCCGCCAGTCTCGCCATGAACTATTTCGAGCAGTTACGTCACGTGATCCTGCCGCAAGCCGCGCGTATCGCCATCGGTCCCACCGTGGGTTTCGGTGTGCAGGCCATCAAGGATACGGCGCTCGTGTCGATTATCGGCTTTGCCGAACTCACGAAGGCTGGCACCCAAATTTCGAACGCGACGTTTCGCCCGTTTCTCGTCTACGGACTCGTTGCGCTGGTCTATTTCGCCCTGTGCTACCCGCTTACGCGGTATGCGCGGGCCCTGCAAAGGAGATGGCATGCCGCTTGTTAAGACCGAGGGCGTCGAAAAGCAGTTCGGCGCCCATCATGTACTGAAGGGAATCGACCTTACGGTCGAACGCGGCCAGGTCGTCAGCATCATCGGGCGCAGCGGCTCCGGCAAGAGCACATTGCTGCGGGCGCTGAACGGGCTCGAAAGTATCGACGCGGGATCGATCGAAATCGACGGCGAACACGTCGATGCACGGCACGCGGACCTGCGGGCACTGCGGCTGAAGGTCGGCATGGTCTTCCAGCAATACAACCTGTTTCCGCATCTCACGGCCAGCGAAAACGTGATGCTTGCACAGACGGTTGTCAAGAAGGCGCCGCGCAAGGAAGCGCGCGCCAACGCGCATCGAATGCTGGAGCGCGTTGGTCTGGGCGACAAATTCGACGCATATCCCAATCAACTCTCGGGTGGACAGCAGCAGCGCGTCGCCATTGCGCGCGCACTCGCCATGAAGCCGAGCGTACTCCTCTGCGACGAAATCACATCCGCGCTCGACCCCGAACTGGTGGGCGAGGTGTTGGGCGTCGTGGAAAGCCTCGCGCGCGAGAACATGACTCTCATCATGGTTACCCACGAAATGCGCTTCGCGCGCGCGGTCAGTGACAACGTGGTGTTCATGCACGAAGGCCGCGTATGGGAAAGCGGACCGCCCGAGGACATCTTCGGCCGCCCGTCCACGGTAGAGCTACGACGTTTCATCCAGTGATGCCCAGAAGTACTGTCCGTCCCATGCTGACGATGGGTAGACTTTGACTACCGAGCGACGCCGCGAGAGTGCTCGTCAGGTCTGGACGACGGACTTACGTGCCTGGTCGAGATCGGTATTTCCTGGCGCTTGATACACGCCCCAGGGAAGTTCTTCGCGCGTCATGCCCACCCGCGTGACGCGCCTTTTCCTCCTCCGATCTTCGAGCTGTGCCAGCGTCAAAGCGTTCGACCATGCAATGGACGCCGCCCCCTGCAATGCTCCCGCGTCTTCGCAGCCTGTAATGCATTTCAGAGCGCCAGCAGAGATATCTCTGCTGGCGATGACCACGCGCGCACGACAGGCGATCGACGTTCAATGGACTGCGATGCCCTCGAGGACTTCGTCGTGCTCCTGGCGTTCCGCGAGGTACGGCGAGCGGTAGCCCGAATTCACGCCCCAGTAATAGAACACCAGCGAGACCAGCGCGACGACCAGCATGTCCCAGCCGTA